>NZ_DASXJS010000253.1:0-2290 GCF_036497245.1 Actinomycetospora sp.
TGGTCGCGGGCCACGAGATGACCGGCGTGGTCGAGATCGTCGGCGACGAGGTGACCGACCTGCACCCGGGCGACCGGGTCGCCGTCGGGAACATCATCGGCTCCTGCCGGACGTGCGGTCCGTGCCGGGCGGGGCGGGAGACGACTGCGAGACCTTCCCGACGCTCACCTACGGCGGCCCGGACCCGATCTCCGGCGGGGTCACGCAGGGCGGGTTCTCGACGGAGATCGTGGTCGACCGGCACTTCGCGTACGCCCTGCCCGCCGCGCTCGACCCGGCCGGTGCCGCCCCGCTGCTGTGCGCCGGGATCACGACGTGGTCGCCGCTGCGCCGGTTCGGGGCCGGGCCGGAGACCACGGTCGGCGTCGTCGGGCTCGGCGGCCTGGGCCACGTGGCGGTGAAGTTCGCGCACGCCCTCGGCGCCGAGACCGTCGTGCTCACCCGCAGCGAGGACAAGGCCGACGCGGCGAAGGCGCTGGGGGCCGACGACGTCGTCGTCACCCGCGACGAGCAGGCGCTCGCCGCGCAGGCCCGCCGCTTCGACCTGCTGCTCGACACCACCGGGCACCCGATGGACCTCGCGCCCTACCTCGCCGCGCTCGACGTCGACGGCACCTACGTGCTGGCCGGCATCCCCCCGGCACGGCTGGACATCGACCCGATGAGCCTGGTCGTGGGGGAGAAGCGGATCGCCGGAACGGGCAGCGGCGGCGTCCCGGCCACCCGGGAGATGCTCGACGTCGCCGCCGAGCACGGGATCACCGCCGACGTCGAGGTCGTCGGGCCCGACGAGCTGCCGACGGCGATGGACCGCCTCGGCCGGGGCGACGTGCGGTTCCGGTTCGTGGTCGAGGTCGGTCGCTGAACCGACGCCGGCCCACGACTCGGTGACGCCGTCCGCTCATCCGATGACAGCAATGGACCATTGCTGTCACGGGCGGTCGGGTCGGTCCGGGGATGCCCCGAGGGCGGGCGCTCACGCGTCGGCGACGGGTGCCGTCGTCGCCGCGGCGGCCGCGATCAGGTCGGCGGGCGCCAGCTCCATCTGCAGGCCGCGCCTGCCCGCGCTGCAGAACACCGTCGGGTGCCCGAGTACGGAGGCGTCGACGACGACGGGCAGGCGTCGCCTCGTGCCGAGCGGGCTGATCCCGCCGGTGACGTACCCGGTGAGCCGCTCCGCCGCCGCGGGGTCGGCCATGACCGCCCTCTTGCCGCCGCGGGCGGCGGCGAGCGCCTTGAGGTCGAGCGTGTGCGCCACCGGCACCATCGCCAGCACGGGCGTGCCGTCGACCTCGGCGACGAGCGTCTTGAACACCCGACGGGGGTCGAGTCCGAGCGCCTCGGCGGCCTCGGCGCCGTAGGAGGCGGAGCGCAGCGGACCCCGGCCACGGGGTCCGGCGGCGGAGCGCAGCGGAGCCCGACCACGGGGTCCGGCTGCGGAGCGCAGCGGACCCCGGCCACGGGGTCCGGCGGCGACGCCGGGTGCGTCGTACGGGTGGACCCGGTGGGTGATCCCGGCGCGCTCGAGGGCGCTCAGCGCGGGCGTCCCGCCGGTGGTTCGTCGCGCCACGCCGGCGGAGGCTAGCGGGGAATCGGCGCGGGGGCGCGGGCGTTCCGCAGAGCAGAGACGTCCGCGGTCGTCGTACCGCGGCCGAGGAGAGGTGACGATGCCAGCGATGACGATGGAGCGCGGCGCGCGGGTCGGGGTCCGGTACCCCGATGCGGCCGACGGGGTCGTGATCCTGCTCCCGGACACCGGCCCGACCCGCTCACAGAAGGAGGGTGGAGGAGTGCTCGTGGGGGTAACCTCCCGGCGTTCCGACGCCGCGTCCGACGCGCGGCGCGAAGGGAGTCCGGTGGCCGAAGCCGTGCGCGCGGACCACGAGGTGGCGACGACCGACGCAACGGTGCCCGCCCAGCAGGACGGCACCGATACCGCGGAGTCCGTCGAGGCTGCCGTCCGTGGTGGTTCCAGCCCCGCCGACCTCGAGACCGAGACCGTCGGCGAGCGGGCGGAGCGCTTCGAGCGCGACGTCATGCCGATGGTCGACCAGCTCTACGCGGCGGCGATGCGGATGACGCGCAACCCGCCGGACGCGGAGGACCTCGTCCAGGAGACGGTGCTGAAGGCGTACTCGTCCTTCACGTCCTTCCGGCCGGGCACCAACCTGAAGGCCTGGCTGTACCGGATCCTGACGAACTCCTACATCAACACCTACCGCAAGCGGCAGCGCCAGCCGCAGCAGAGCCCGACCGACGAGTTCACCGACTACCAGCTCTCGCAGTCGGC
>NZ_DASXJS010000254.1:0-18141 GCF_036497245.1 Actinomycetospora sp.
AGCCGTCGTCGAGATCCTCGGGCGCGCTGATCTCCTCCGGCGCGGGCGCCTCGTCGATCCCTTCCGGGGCGCGCCGTGCGCGCAGCCGGTCGGTGGCCCGGCGCAGCATCTCGGCCGCCTGCGCCGCGAGCCGCGCCAGGAACCGCAGCACGATCTTGGTCTGCTCGGTCAGGAAGGCGAGTACCGCGCCCATGCGACCTCCGGAACCGCCGGCGTCCGCATCCCGCCCGTCGGGGTCACGGTCGGCGTCCTCGGCCGGAGTTCCGAGATCCTCCAGCCGGTCGGCGAGCCCTTCGATGCCCTCCACGGCGCGGTCCGCGACCGCCGTGAGGACCTTGCCCGCGATCACGGGGAGCATGCGCCGGGCGGCGTCGGCCATCATCTTTCCGGTCATGTCACGGGCGGTCGGGCGCGTGGTGGTGCTCGTGTCTGTCATCGGACCCGACGCTAGGGTCCCGCCTCCGTCGGCACACTCCGCCGTACACAGTCACATTGCGCCCCATCTGCTATCCGACGGGGGGACGCCCGGCCCGCCACCGCACGGCGGCGGGTCCGATGCGCGTCTGCCGGACCGGTCAGGTACTGACCGCGCACTGTCCGCGGTCGACCCACGTCGGGCCGGCCGCGCTCGGGCGGACGTCGATCTCGAACATCGCGGTCGGGACGTAGAGCGTCGCGCACGAGTTCGGGACGTCGACGACCCCGGACATCCGGCCCTCGACCGGCGCCGCGCCGAGCATCAGGTAGGCCTGCTCCTTGGTCCACCCGAACTTCGAGAAGTACTCGATCGCGTTCAGGCAGGCGTTCTGATACGCGAGCGTGGTGTCGAGGTAGTGCTGCGATCCGTCCCGCGGGTCGACGCTGAAGCCGACGAACGTCAGGAACTCGGAGTAGTGCGGTTCGACGTTCCCGGGCATGAAGATCGGGTTCGTGGAGACGCCGTAGGTCTCCATGCCACCCTTGATCACCTCGACGTGCAGGTCGATGTAGCCACCCATCTCGATCGCGCCGCAGAAGGTGATCTCACCGTCGCCCTGGGAGAAGTGCAGGTCGCCGAGGGAGAGCTTCGCCCCGTCGACGAACACCGGGTAGAAGATCCGGCTGCCCTTGGACAGGTTCTTGATGTCCTGGTTGCCGCCGTTGTCCCGGGGCGGTGCGGTGCGGCACGCCTCGGCCGCGGCGCTGGTGAAGGCGTCTCCGGTGAGGCTGCCCAGGAGGGCGTTGTGCGGTTCCGGCGGGAGCGCGAGCGGCGGCACCCGGTCGGGGTCGGTGGCGATGAGCGCGGCCTCGCGGGCGTTCCAGGTCTGCAGCAGGCCCGCGCTCGGGGCGGTGCCCATGAGGCCGGGATGGATGATGCCGGTGAACTCGACGCCCGGGACGTGGCGGCTGGTCGCCTTCTGCCCGGTGAAGTCCCAGATCGCCTTGTACGAGTCGGGGAACCAGTCGGTGAGGAACCCGCCGCCGTTGGTCTTCGCGAACAGCCCGGTGTAGCCCCAGCCCTGACCGGCGACGGGGCCCGTCTCCTGTGGCACCGGCCCGACGTCGAGGATGTCGACGACCAGCAGGTCGCCCGGCTGGGCGCCCTCCACGGCGAACGGACCGGAGAGCATGTGGACCGTCGACAGGTCGCAGTCGCGGACGTCGTTCGCGTCGTCGGTGTTGACGATGGCGCCGTCGAACCACTCCTTCGACTCGACCCGGAAGCTGTCCCCGGGCTTCACCGTGGCGACGGCGGGGATGTCGGGGTGCCAACGGTTGTGCCCGACGAGATCCTGCTCGCGGAAGGGCTTGGACTGATCCACACCGAAGATGACGTCGGGCACGGGTGAGCTCCTTCGGCGCGGGGGTGGTCGGCGCTACGGGCGTGGCAAGCGGCCGTGTCGGGGGTCGGTCGTCGTCGGGCGGGGTGGCGGTGCCCCGGGCGCGCGCCCGGACGGGATCGCGTGCACGACGTCGGGGGCATGGGCCGAGCGTTCGTGGGCAGCCGCGATCCGGTGGGCGTCACCGCCGGTGTTGAGGCCGGGCGCGGTGATCCCGCGCGGGGCGTCGCCGCCGCAGTCCGGACAGGTCGTGGAGTCGGTGAGCGCGCTCATCGCGAGGCGCGCGTCGAACGGTCCGCAGGCCGGGCAGCGGAACGCGTAGGTCGGCACGGCTCCCCCCTCCGGAACACGGGCTCGTCGAAGGGAAGCACGCCCGGGAACGTCCATCAATCGGCCACCCGCCCCCGTCACGAGACAGTTACCCGGGCGAACCCGGTCGCCTCGGGCCGGCAAGACATGAGCGGGACACCGCGAGCCGTTCAGCCGTAGGCCGCGTCGAAGAAGGCCGCCTCCAGCGCCACCGCACGCTCGAAGGCCTCGGCCATCCGCGCGCGGCCGCCCGGCCCGACCTCGTCACCGACCCGGTCGGTCTCCGCCCGCAGCGTCGCCACCCACGCGGTGAACGCGGGGCCGCGGTGCAGGTCGATCCACTCGGCGTGCATCCGGTCGGGAGGCGTCGGTGCGTCCCGGGCGGCCCAGTCGGCGTAGAGCCACTCGGCGACGAGGAGGACCGAGAGCACCACCCCGTAGTCGCCGGCGAGGCGTGCCCCGTCCATCAGCTCCCGGAAGCCGCGCGTGGGCGGGAGCAGCGCGGGCGACCGGCGGGCGGAGCCGGTCACCCCGAGCCGGTCGAGGGCCCGGTCGAAGAAGTCGTTCTCGTCGCCGGCCACCAGCCCGAGCTGGCGTGCCAGGACCATGCGGGGCGCGGGGAGGTCGGCGGTCGCCACCGCCGCGCCCAGCAGGGCCACGAAGCCGTCGAGGAACTGCAGATCCTGGGTGAGGTAGCGGGCCAGGACCGCGTCGTCGACGGTGCCCGCCCACAGCTCGTCGACGAACCGGTGGCCGACGGCCGCGTCCCAGGTCTCGGCGTTCGCCGCGCGGAGATCCTCGGAGAAGGGCACGCGTTCCTCTCGACGATGTGGAGCTGCTGACGTTCAGCGTCAGCGGTGCCGCATCGCTGACACCTCTCGAGGGAGCGCGACCGGGATGGCTCGGAGCTGCGGAACCGGGATCAGCGGTCGAACGTGTCGGGGTCGGGCCCGACACGCTGCCCCTTCTCCAACCCGGCGACGGCGGACATCTCGTCGTCGGTCAGCGAGAAGTCGAAGATCTCGAAGTTCTCCCGGATGCGCTCCGGGGTCACCGACTTCGGGAAGACGATGTTGCCGAGCTGGACGTGCCAGCGCAGCGTCACCTGCGCGGCGGTCTTCCCGTGCGCCGCGGCGATCTTGCCGAGCACCGGCTCGTCGAGCACGCCCTTGCCCTGGCCGATCGGGCTCCAGGCCTCGGTGGCGATGCCGTGCCGCTCGTCGTAGTCGCGCATGGCCTGCTGCTGCATGTGCGGGTGGATCTCGATCTGGTTCACCGCGGGGACCGTCGAGGTCTCCTGCGCGAGCCGGTCGAGGTGGTGGGACTGGAAGTTCGAGACGCCGATGGACCGGGTCTTCCCGTCCTTCGCCGCCTGCTCGAAGCCCTTCCACGTCGGCACGTAGAGGTCCTTGCCCGGAAGCGGCCAGTGGACGAGGTAGAGGTCCACGTAGTCGAGGCCGAGCTTGGTGAGGCTCTCGTCGAGGGCGCGCTGCGCGTCGTCCTGCCCGTGGTTGGCGTTGTTGCACTTCGTGGTGACGAAGAGCTCGTCGCGCGCCAGGCCCGACGTCGCGATGGCCTCGCCGACCTCGGCCTCGTTGCCGTACATCTGGGCCGTGTCGATGTGGCGGTAGCCGATCTCCAGAGCGGTCCCCACGGTCTTCGCCGTGTCCTGCCGGTCGATCTGGAACACACCGAACCCGAGCTGCGGGATGGTGGCTCCGCTGTTGAGCTTGATGCCGGGAACGTTGTTGCTCATGCGAAACGGCTACCCGGGCCGTCGAACGCTCAACCTGTGGCGCCGACGACCCGGGCCCGTCATCACGCCGTCGCGAAGGCGCCGAGCGTCTGGTTGGGCTTCACGCCCGAGAAGGTCCGGAACCAGGTCCGGTAGTAGGCGATCTCCTCGTCGCTGCGCAGGTCCCAGCCGTCCTCGACGACGGGTGCCTCGGCCCCCTGCGCGCCCTCCTTGGCCTTCTCCTTCTCGACGAGCTCGGCGAGCACCTCGCCCGCGCCCGAGCCGTCGCCGAACTGCTCCTTGCCGCGCCAGAGGATGTCGTCGAGGACCATGTCCTGGAACGCCTCCCGCAGCAGCTGCTTCTCGGTGCGGCCCTCGCCCATGAGCTTCCACTCGGCGGGGATGGCGAGCATCTCCTCCATCACCGTGGCGTCGAGGAACGGCACGCGCGCCTCGAGGCCGTAGTTCATGGTGGTGCGGTCGCAGCGCTGCAGGTTGAGCTCGTGCAGCGTCTCGATGGAGCGCACCAGCTCCGCCTGCAGGGCGTCCGGCGTCGAGAAGGCCGGGTCCTCGTGGACGTAGCTGTAGCCGGCGAAGAGCTCGTCGGCGCCCTCGCCGGTGAGCACCACCTTGACGTGCTTCACGGCCTCGCGCGCCAGCAGCAGGTTCGGCACCGCCGAGCGCACCAGGGCCGGGTCGAAGTGCTCGATGACCGTCACGGCCTCGTCGAGGGCCTCCTCGAGGTCCTCCGCCGTCGGGATGATCTCGTGGTGCTCGGTGCCGAGATACTCGGCGACCGCCCGCGCGGCGAGCAGGTCGGCACTGCCCTCGGTGCCCACGGCGAACGTCGGGAGCCGCTCGCCCTTGGCGTCGGCGACCTTCGCCGCCACGGCGGCGACGATCGCGGAGTCGAGGCCGCCGGAGAGGAAGACCCCGACGGGGACGTCGCTCATCATGTGACGGCGTACCGAGTCGGACAGCACCATCCGCACCTGCGAGAGCACGGCCTCGTCCCAGGACTTGTCCGGGGCGTAGCGCGCCGGGCGGACCTGCACCGGCACGGCGTCGGCGAAACGGACCATGGAGCCGTCGGCGACGTGGGCCATCCCCGTCGCTCCGCTCGCCCCGGCAGCCCCCGGGAGGCCCGGGCTCCAGACGTATCCGGGAGGGAACGCCTCGACCTTCGGCTGGTCCTCCTCGTCGAAGGCGCGCAGCTCGCTGGCGAAGAGGGTGACACCGCCCAGGCGCGCCCAGTACAGCGGCTTGATGCCGATGGGGTCGCGCGCCACGACGCCGTGACCGTCGGTGTGGGCCATCGCGAGCGCGAACATGCCGCGCACCTCGTACAGCGCCGCCGAGCCGTCGCGCAGCACCAGGCGGAACGCGGACTCGGTGTCGGAGTCGGTCGCGAACCGGACCTCGGAGAGCGTGTCCCGGATGTCCTCGTGGTTGTAGATCTCCCCGTTGCCGACGACGTACGCCGACTCGGTCTCGTCCGCGATCGGCTGCTTGCCCCCGGTCACGTCCATGATCGAGAGACGCTGGTGGCCGAGCCACGCCCTCTCGAGCTGGACCCGACCCGAGTCGTCAGGTCCGCGGTGGTTGATGCGCGCGAGCATGCGCTCGCACTTGTCCGGGTCGATGTCACCGTAAGCAGCGACGATTCCGCACACGTGTGGTCACACTTCCTTCGTCAGGGTGCCTTATCAGACAACCACGACGTGCTGTGCACTCGCATCGGATCGGGGCGCTCGTCACGGCTCGTTAACGGTCCAGAGGTCGATCACGATGGCACGTCACCGCCAGGCGAAGACCGGTTGCTCCAGACCGTCCACCCGGGTCGGCCGAGCGCGCAGCGCGACCTCGCGGAACTGCAGCAGGACCGCCGCCGTCGGCGCGTGCACCCGGTGTCCGACGATCGGTAGCTGGATCACCGGGCGGTCCGACTCCGGGATCTCGAGGTAGTACGGCTCGACGTCGAGCTCGTCGAGCGTGACGTGGAAGATCTGCTCCACCTCGTCCGGCGACGGCGTCAGCTCTTCCAGCCGCGCATCGACCGTCATCACGACCGGGGTGATGACGAAGCCCGAGCGCGTCGGGTAGTCGTCGAGGATCCCCGCCACGCAGTCGGCGCCGAGCGCCAGGCCGAGCTCCTCGTCCAGCTCGCGGCGGGCCGCGGTGACCGTGTCCTCGCCGGGGTCCACGGAGCCACCGGGGAGCGCGAACTGGCCGGGGTGGTCACGCAGCTGGGAGGTCCGGCGCGTGAGCAGCACGCCGGGGCCCCGGGCGGGGTCGGAGAGGACGACGACGGCGACCGCGGCGCGCCGGGGCGGGCGCGCGGTGCCGTCCCGCCCACGGACGGGCGGGAGGTCCTCGGGGTCCACGTCCCGGCGGTGACCCGCGGAGAACGCGGCGACCCGCGCGGCGATCGTGGGGAGGTCCGGCTGGGTCCCGATGGTCGAGCTCCGCTCCGCTTGGTCTCCGGTTCCGATGGTCGAGCTCCGCTCGGCTCCCTCCGAGGGGGAGCTCACCCCCAGAAGATGCCGGTCGGGTCCGCGTCGACGATGTCGAGCAGCGGAGCGGGCGACGCGGCCTTCGACTCGTCGGGGTACCGGTGCCACCGACCGCCGGAGTCGGGCCAGAGCAGCACCCATTGCTGATCGGGCGCGTCGTAGCGCAGCTGCGCGATCGGCGCGGTCGACCACTCCGTCGCCAGCTCGGGGAATACGGGGGCCCGCCGGCAGGAGAGCGTGATGCGCCCTGCCCGCTCGGTGTAGGAGATCTGCACGCTGTCGCGCTGGGACGCGGGCACGCGGTCCGCGCACCACCGTCGGACGATCGCCCGATGTTCGTCCGTCACGTGCATGTCGCTCACTGTGACACGACGGCTCCCGACGCGGGAGGTCTGTCCGGCCCCCGTCACCCCCGCCACCACCGGCGGGGCGGGCGACCCGCCCCGGGCCCTCGGTGGGCGGAGTGCCAGCATCCGGGGGGACGGACGCCGCCGCGCGGGCGCGGGCGAGGAGGGAGCCACCGGCGATGGGGACGACCACCGCGACGACGGGCACACGCCCGGGGCGGCGCGTCACGACCGCGATGTGCGCGGGCCTCGTGCTCGCCGGCGGGATCCTGCTCTCGGCCTGCGGCGGCGGGGACGCCACCGTGCCCGCGCCGCCCTCCTCGGCCCCCGCCTCGCCCCCGCCGACCGTGGACGCTGCGTCGAAGCCCTACTGCGATGCGGTCGCCCGGGCGCAGGCCCAGCAGGCCTCGCCGCAGGCCGGCCAGGGCGGTGTGACGGCGGCGAGCGCGGCGGCGCGCAAGCAGGTCGCCGACCTCGTGGCGAGCGCGCCGCCCGAGCTCACCGGGGACTGGCAGACCGTCCAGCGGCTCACCGAGCAGGCGCTGGGGTCCATCGCCGGCACCAAGGGCGACCCGAAGAAGATCGACCGCGACGAGCTCGCGAAGCTCGAGCAGCAGTCCCAGCCGGCCGTCGCACACATCAAGACGGTGACCGAGCAGCGCTGCCACGTGGTGTTCCGTCCGGCGGGCTGACCCCCGCTACGGTCGGAGCCATGAGCGATGTGAGCCGTTTCGGCGTCGTCGAGCCCGCGGACCTCCCCGACGACCTGCGCGAGCGGGTCGGCGCGATCGCCGAGAAGTCCGGCTTCGTCCCCAACATCTTCCGTGCGCTGGGACGGCGGCCGCGGGAGCTGCGGGCGTTCCTCGACTATCACGACGCCCTGATGGACTCGAACGACGGACTCTCGAAGGCCGAGCGCGAGCTCGTCGTCGTCGCGACCTCCGGGGCGAACCACTGCACCTACTGCATCGTCGCCCACGGGGCCATCCTGCGGGTCCGCAGCAAGGACCCGGAGCTGGCCGACCACGTCGGGACCAATCCCTACGGTGCCGAGCTCACCGGGCGGCACCGCGCGATCGTCGACCTCGCGCTGGCCCTCGCCGTCGACTCCGCGTCGTTCACCGAGGACGACATCGACGGCGCCCGCGAGGCGGGCCTGTCCGACGACGAGATCTGGGACGTCGGGTCGATCACGGCCCTGTTCGCGATGTCCAACCGGCTCGCGCACCTGACGGCTCTGCGTCCGAACGCGGAGTTCTTCAGCATGGGACGGTGACCGGGGCGAGCGCAGCGGCGCCCAGCGGGTAACCGACCGCCATGGCATCGACATCAGTGGCAGTGCTCGGCACCGGGATCATGGGCGCGGGGATGGCCCGCAGCCTGCTCCGGGAGGGCCTCGAGGTCACCGTCTGGAACCGCAGCCCCGAGAAGGCGAAGCCGTTGGGCGACGACGGCGCCAGGGTCGCGGCGAGCGCCGCCGAGGCGGTCACCGGAGCCGACGTCGTCGTCACCATGCTCTTCGACATCGAGCCCGTGCTCTCGGTCATGGCCGACGCCGTCGGGTCGATGCGCGACGGCGCGGTGTGGATGCAGGCGAGCACCGTCGGCGTCGAGGGGACCCGGCGGGTCGAGGCGTTCGCCGCCGAGCACGGGATCGACGTCCTCGACGCCCCGGTGCTCGGCACGAAGGCGCCCGCCGAGAACGGGAAGCTGGTGATCCTCGCGTCCGGCCCGGCCGCCCTGCAGGAGCGGGTGCAGCCCGCCCTCGACGCGATGAGCACCCGGACCCAGTGGGTGAGCGGGACCCTCGGTGACGCCAGCAAGCTCAAGCTCGCGGTGAACGCCTGGATCGGGGTGATGGTGAACGGCACCGCGCAGTCGGTGGCCCTGGCGCGCGGGCTCGGTCTGGATGCCCAGCAGTTCCTCGACGCGGTGTCGGGTCAGGCCGTCGACTCGCCGTACGTGCAGCTCAAGGGGAAGGCGATGCTCGAGGGCGACTTCACGCCGTCGTTCGAGCTCGACGGCGTCGTCAAGGACATGAACCTCATCCGGGACGCCATGGCCGAGGCGGGCACCGACACCACGCTGGCCGACGCGATCGCCGACCGGCTCGCGGTGGCCAGCTCCGCAGGCCACGGCGAGGAGGACATGTCCGCGGTGGTGCACGCGTACCGGACCTGACCGACCCCGGACGCACCGGAGGGGAACCCCCGGCCGCACGGAGCGACCGGGGGTTCCCCTCGGGTGGAGCGGGTCAGGAGTTCTTGGCCGCCTTCGCGAGCCCGAGCGCGTAGTCGGGCATGAAGTCCCCGGCGCTCGGGGAACCACGGCAATCGCCGTCGGAGTCGCCCGGTTCCTTGATCCAGAGGTACGCGGCGACGCGGGAGTCACCGGTCTTCCGGGTCGGCGGGGTCCCCAGCGCACGTCCCGGAGGATTGCACCAGGTCGGCTGCTGAGGCCCGCTGTAGGACCCGTTGCCGTTCCGACTGGTGTCGATGACGAACTTCTTGCCACCGATCTCGTCGGAGACCTTCTTGCCGTAGGCCTCGACGGCGTCGTTGGTCTGGAAGTTCGAGACGTTGAGCGCGAACCCGGCCGCCTGGTCGACCCCGGACTTCCGCAGCCCGTCGGCGAGCTGGCCGGTGTCGGTGACGAAGCCCGGGTTGCCTGCGTCGATGTAGACCTCGGCCCCCGCGCCGCTCAGCGTCTTCACCGCGCTCGAGAGCAGGGCCTCCCGGCCGCCCTGCTCGCCCTCGCACTTCGAGAGCGTCTGGGCGAGTGCGTCCGGCTCGAGGATGACTACGGACTTGGCGCCGCCGATCCCGTCGGCCATCTGCTGGACGAAGCCGCGGTACGAGTCGTCGTCCTGGGCGCCGCCCGAGGAGTACTGACCGCAGTCACGGTTCGGGATGTTGTAGGCGACGAGCACCGGGGTCCGTCCCGCGGCCTTGGCCTGCGACACGATGCCCTTGGTCTCGTCGGTGGTGTTGCCCTCGCTGCCGATCCAGTGCGCCACCGGCTGGCGGGCGATCTTCTCCAGCTCTGCCGCATCTCCGGTGCGACCGTCCTTGCGCCACTGCTCGACCTGCTTGGCCGCCGTCGAGCCCGGGTCCACCCAGAACTCCGACGCCGCGGCAGGCACGATCGTCGCGGGTGCCTGACCCTGCTGTTCGGGCGAGGCGCCCGAGCATCCGGCCAGTGTCAGCGCCGCCATCGCGGCGAGCGCCGCCGAGGCGATCCGCCTCCGTCGTGCCGACATCCTTCCGAGCCACCCCCGGTGTCCTTCGCGACCGTTCCCGACGGGACCGGTCTCGTCGCTGGTAAGAGTCCCATCCCGGTCGATGTGACCCGTTCGCACCCCGGTTCTCACGGAGGTCTCACGGCCCGATCCGGGCTCCCGGTGGCCTGCGACCACCACGTGGACGTTCGCACGAGCGGGTCCGACGGATCGCTCCGAGGCCGCTCGTTCCACGGACGGGTCAGCTCACCTCGGTCTGCTCCGGCTCGCGCGTGGAGCGCCGGGCGGCGCTGCGCCCCGCCGCGACCGCGGGCGCGACCGCCGCCAGCGCGACGACACGGACCGCGACCGTCGAGGCGTGCAGCGAGCGCTCCGCGGTGGTCATCCCATCGCTCTCGCCGTCCGGGGCCGGCCGGTCGCCGGCGGCCAGGGCGTTCTCCCCGACCGGGGCCGGGGCCGGGGTGGGAGTCGGGGTCGGCCGCGGGCGTGCGGTCGGCGTCGGGAAGGGCCGGCCGGCGGCCGGGATCCCCGCCGAGGGCGACGGCTGTGCTGCGCCGTCGGCGGGCACCGTGCCGTTGGCGGGCACGGTCCCATTGGCCGGAGCCGTGCCGTTGGCCGGTGCGGTGCCGTTCGCGGGCGCGGTCCCGTTGAGCGGGACCATCCCGTTGGCGGGCGCCGGTGCCGTCCCGTTGGCCGGCACCGCGGCGTCGGCGGCCGCGGGTGCAGCCGCGTCCGCGGGCGCGGTCCCGTCGGCCGGAGCCGTGCCGTCCGCCGGCACCGTGCCGTCGGCCGGGCGGCCGCTCGCCGCCGTCCGGGAGCGACGCTCCAGGGGCGCGATCTGGTTGCGATGGACCGCCGCGGCCGGAGCCGCCTGCTCCGGGCGCCCCTCCGGCGGCGTCGCCGGACGATCGGGCGTCGCCGGACGATCGGGCGCCGCGTCGGGGCGCGGCCGGGGTCGGGCGTCGGGACGCGGTGCCGGACGACCGTTCTCGACGGGCCGGACGGGCTGATCGGGGCGACCGGGCTGGGCCGGACGAGGGCCCTCAGCGGGGCGACCGGGCTCGCCGGGACGCGGGGCCTCGAGGGGACGCCCGGGCTCGCCGGCGTTCTCGGACGGCACCGGACGACCCGCGTCGGCGGCCGGGCGCTCGACGGCCGGTCCGGGCGGCGGTCCGGCAGGCGTCTGCCCGCGGCCGGGGCCGGCCGGCTGGGGACGGGGCGGCGTGCCCGGACGGGGTCCCGGGCTGGGCCGCTTCGTCGGCGACGGGACCGCTGCCGCGGGACGGACTCCGGGCTGGCCGGCGGGAGGCTGACCCACGCCGGGCTGCACCGGGCCGGGCTGGCCGGCAGGAGGCTGACCCGGGCCGGGCTGCACGGGGCCGGGCTGCACGGGGCCGGGCTGGCCCACGGGCGGCTGTGCCGGACCGGACGGGGCCGGCTGACCGTTGGCCGCCGCGACCGACGGACCCGGCGGGGTCCCGGGGGCGCCCGGTTGCGGCCGGAACTCGCCGCGCGGAGGTGAGGGACGCGGGCGCAGGCCGTTCGCGCGGGGGCCGGGGCTCGGCGCACCCTGTCGGCGGACCTCGGTCTCCGCGGCGCCGTCCTCGGCCCGCACCCAGCCCGCGGGCAGGGACCGGTAACGATCACCCGAGCCGACGTCGCGGGGCCCGCGGGCAGGCCCGTCGGGGTGACCGGGACCAGCGGCCCGCACGGTCTCCGTCGGGCGGGCGTCGTGCCCGTTGACCGCGACGGTCGCGGGGGCGGGGTGGCCGACCCCGGTGCGGACCCAGCCGTCGGGCAGAGCGTCGGCCAGCGGCGAGCGGAACGGCGCGGACGCAGGCCCCTCGGCGATCATCGCGTCGAGCGCGGCGCGCTGGAGGGACTCGGTCGTGATGCCGGTCCGGCCGCCGGAGGTGCGCGGCTCGGCCGTGATCACCGGCTGCCGGCCGACGACCCGCTCGATGATCCACAGGGCCGGCGGCGCGAGGCAGGCGAGCAGCGCGACCGCGGGCCACAGCAGCACGGCCGGGCTCGCGTAGCCCATGACGATCGAGGTGACGATGGCCGCGACCAGCACCAGCCCCCACTGCAGGTGGCGGCGGAAGGTCAGGATGTGGTCGGCGCTGGAGGACAGGCCCTTCGGTGTCACGACGAACTTCGCGGGCAGCCGCAGCAGCGTGGCGACCAGCGACGCCGCGAAGATCGGCGACGCGAAGATCGACATCAGCATGCCCTTGACGCCCGAGGAGCCCTCGGCCTCGTAGGGACTGACGTTGTAGCGCCGGTTGCGCAGGTAGACCCAGAGCTGGAAGGCCGTCGCGTCGATGTAGAGCGCCAGCCACAGCTGGACCGGGACGACGACGCCCTGGACGCCGAGGGCGAGGAAGAGCACCGCGTTGACCGCGCCGAGGATCCAACCGATCGCCATCGACGGGTAGAACGTCGTGATCAGGCAGTAGTGCAGCGCGCGGCCCGGGGAGAGCATCGGCAGGCGCTTCCAGAACTCGGTGAGCAGCACCTCGAACGTGCCCCGCGACCACCGCATCTGCTGGCTGAAGAAGTCGCCCCACGAGGACGGGCCCTCGCCGACCGCGAGGACGTCCGGGGTGTAGACGGACTTCCAGCGGGCCTTGGTCTCCGGGTTGCGGCGGGCGTGAAACTTCAGCCCGGTCGCCATGTCCTCGGTGACCGAGTCCGACAGACCGCCGATACCCTTGAGGGCACTGATGCGCAGGGCGTTGTTCGTCCCGACCAGCATCGCGGCGTTGTAGCGGTTCGCGGCCCGCTGGATGAGCGAGTGGAACGGGAACTGCTGGGACTCGGCGGCCCGCGTCACGAACGTCTCGTCGTTGGCGTAGCACTGCGGACCGACGACGAAGGCGACGTCCGGGTCCCGGAAGTAGCCGAGAATGCGTTCGGCGTAGTTCGGGAGCGGAACGTGATCCGGGTCGACCGACAGGAAAATCTCGTAGGAATCCCCGTGCTCGGCGACCCACGCGTTGTAGTTCCCGTGCTTGGTCTTCGCCTTGAACGGGCCCTTCTTGCGGTTGTAGTCGTCGACACCCTTGCGGGTGAAGTGGTTGACCCCCAGCTCGCGACACATCGCCCGGACGGCGGGGTCGTCACCCTCGTCGAGGATCCAGACGTCGAGGATCCCCTGGTAGCGGATGCGCAGCGCCGCCTGCAGGGTGCCGCGGACGACGTCGATCGGCTCCTTGCTCGGGACGATCGTGGTGAGGAAGGCGATCCGCTGGTTCGACTGAGGGGGGACCGGGACCGGGTCGCGCGAGATCACCGAGGCCAGTGACAGCGAGAAGACGTTGATGAGCCGCAGGAGCTCCATCAGGGCGATCGAGCCGATGACCACCCAGTTCGCGTACTGCGCGATCGGGAGGCCCGTCACCGCGGGGCGGTGCGCCGGGTGGAGCAGCCAGGTGAAGAACAGCGCTTCGAAGACGAAGTTCAGTGCCGCGATGGCGAGCGAGCGCCAGACGCGTCCGCGTCCGTGCACCGCGTCGACCCCGCGGTAGGACACCCGGTAGTCGTGACCGTCGCCGTCCAGCTCGCGGACCGGGCCGGCCAGCTGCGAGAACTCCTGGATGCGACGACCGACGACGAGTTCGTTCTCGTCGACCTCGTCAGCAGGTCTCTCGGCAAGAAGCGTCATCGGGCCGTTTCGTCTCGATGGCAGGAGGTCGTACGGGTCACTCCCGTGCGTCCCCTCGTCGTCGTGGCGTCGTCCCCCGTCCCCGTGATGTACGGGCACAGAGCCGAGCGCCGTCCTCCCGTCGGTGTCCTGGTCGTGATGTCGTCGTGATCGTCCGTCGGTGTTCCCCGGCGTCGTCGCGACGGTTGAACGGTACGGGCATCACTGACCGTGCTCATGCAGGGGGACGGTCGGGAGCACTCCGACGTTGCTCCCGTTCCGGAAATCAGGGCGGGACGGTTGTCACACGGACGTGGCGGGCTCTTCCGGGCCCCGGACTGCTCACAGCTGGTGATCAGCAGCGTGCGCGGACCCGGAGCGGCAGGTCGTGTCGCTCGACCGTCAGCGCCCCGCCGATCGCGGAGCCCGTCATGAACGTGCAGCGGGGCTGACGGCGTCGGTCGGTGGGCGAGCCGGGGTTGAGCAGCCGCAGCCCGCGCGGCGTCGTGGAGTCCCAGGGCACGTGGCTGTGGCCGAACACCAGGACGTCGACGGGGTCGTCCGAGTCCGGCCCGAACCACGCGTCGCAACGCCGGTCGCGTCCCCGCGCGTCGCCGGTCTCGTGGACGACGGCGAGCCGCAGGCCACCGACCTCGGTCCGGGCCACCTCGGGCAGGCGGGCCCGGAGCGCCTCGCCGTCGTTGTTGCCCCAGCACGCGACGAGCGTCGCGGCCCGGGCCTCGAGCGTGTCGAGGACCTCGGGGGCGACCCAGTCGCCGGCGTGCACGACGACGTCCGCGGCGTCGACCGCCGCCCAGACCGGAGCCGGGATCTCCCGGGCGCGGGCGGGCAGGTGGGTGTCGGACATGAGGACGAGTCGGAGGCCGTCGTCGGAGGTCACGGCGGTCAGCTCCGTCCCGCGCGCGCGTGCGAGGCCACGAGCGCGTGCAGCGCGACGAACGCGACCGGGGTGTAGAGCGCGACCACGAACGCCGGGCCCTCGGTGACCAGCCAGGTCCGGGTGCCGTCGCCGTCGGCCTCGACACCGTGGTGGAGCACCAGCCCGACCGGACCCACCCGGACCCGCCACGACCACGTGCGGGCGGCCTCGTCCACGGCGAGCACCTCGAAGGGGACCCGCACCACCCCCACCGCCCGGACGGTCCCCGCCAGCCCCGGCTCCAGGCGGCGACGCGGCGCGGTCACGCCGGTGATCTGGGGCGCCCAGCCGGGCCACCGGTCGAGGTCGGCGTAGCGCTCCCAGGCCTCGTCGGGAGCGACGGGCCCGCGGGCGGAGACGGCGGTGCGCACAGGGTCGGGAGTACCCGTCGCTCGCGACTCGACGCATGACCGGCGCGATCGGTACAGTGTCGTACCAATCGAGCAGGAGGTGGACCATGGCGGTGCGCGCCACGATGCGCTGGGCGGCCACGCACGGGCTGATGCGGGCGGCGATCCGGCGCGAGGCGCGCCACGGCAACCCGGACGCCGCGCTGCTGCTCGACCCCGATCTGCAGGGCGATCCCTTCGCCCACTACGAACGGCTGCGCGAGAACCGGCCGTTCGCCCGCGGGGCGTTCTCGCGCGTCAGCGTGCACCACGACGTCTGCACCGAGGTGCTGCGCAGCGAGGACTTCGGCGTGGCCGACCGGGACGCGGCGATGCCCGCCGCGGTGCGGCTCGCCCTGCGCCTCGCCGGCCCGCCCCCGTACCCCGGCCCGATCGACCCGCCCTCGATGCTCGCCGTCGACGCCCCGGACCACACCCGCTACCGCCGCCTGGTGACGCGCGCCTTCACCGCGCGGCGGGTCGCGGCGCTGCGGGGGCGCACCGAGGAGATCGCGGCCGACCTGCTCGACTCCCTGCCGACCCGGGACGGGACACCGGTCGACCTCGTGACGCGCTACGCGAGCCTGCTCCCGGTCACCGTGATCTCCGAGATGCTCGGCGTGCCCACGACGATGCGCGAACAGTTCCTCGCCTGGGGCGACGGCGCCGCGGCGTCACTCGACCTCGGTCTCCCGCGCGACCGCTGGTCGCTCGTGCAGACGAACGTCGCCGCCCTGCACGGGTGGATGAGCGAGCACCTGCGCCGGTTGCGTGCCGACCCCGGCGACGACCTGCTCTCCCAGCTGGTCACGGTCGCCGACGACGACGGGACCGGGCTGACCGAGCACGAACTGGTCTCCACGGCGCTGCTCGTGCTCGCCGCGGGCTTCGAGACGACGGTGAACCTCGTCGCCAACGGCACCCGGTTGCTCTTCGACCACCCCGACCAGCGCGACCGCCTCGCCGCGGACCCGTCCCTGTGGCCGACCGCCGTCGACGAGGTGCTCCGGGTGGAGTCGCCGGTGTCCCGCACGGCGCGCCGGGCCCGGCGGGACACGGAGGTTGCGGGCCGCGAGATCCCCGAGGGCGCGCTGGTCGTGACGATCCTGGCGGGCGCGAACCGCGACCCGGACGTGTTCACCGACCCGGACGTGTTCGACGTCGGCCGCCCGAACGCCCGCGAGCACGTGGCCTTCTCCAGCGGCATCCACTTCTGCCTCGGGGCGGCGCTCGCCCGGATGGAGGGCGAGGTCGCGCTCCGGGCGCTGTTCGAGCGCTACCCGGACCTCGCCCCCGCCGGGGAGGCGCGCCGCAGGCCGACGCGCATCCTGCGCGGCTACGAGGCGATGCCGGTCTCCACCGGACCGGCGCGCCGCGAGGCCGCCGCCTCCAACGTCGGCTGATCTCAGACGCTGATCGGCAGGCCGAGCAGCGCGATCGCGGCGGCGGTCAGCACCGTCGTGCTGGGACGCCCCGGCGGCTCGGCGACGAGCCTCATCAGGCCCGCGCGGACGAGACGCCGCCCGGCGAACTGGTCGGAGCAGGGCTGACCGTCGATCAGCAGGGCGCCACCCGGATCGCTGCTCACGGTGGCGCGGCCCGCCGCGACGGCGAGGAGGACGGCGCGGTCGCGCGGGGAGACCGCCGGGCGGGCCTCCGGTGACCGGCGCGGTCGCGGGAGTGGACGGGACGGCACTGCGGGGTCGGCAGAGATGGTCATCGACGTGCTCCTCGAGGTCACCGACCAGAGTGGTCAGCGCGCTGGGCCGAACGGGTCATCTGAGTCATCGGTATCCGCCCGAATCTGTTACCAGAATCACGGAGGGTCGTGCCGATCCGGTCCACCCACGGCATCTCGGGGTGTCTGGGGTCGTATCGGCGCTGTCCTAGACGGTCATAGACGAGGGGATGCGCCGCGCGACGACCCCGGTGCACCGTCGCGTGGCTCGGGGTGGAGTTCAGGGTCCGACCCGGAGGTCCGACGAGTTCCGCGGCGGCAGGCTGGGCCCATGACCGACCAGGAGCGGCCCGAGCAGGCCCCCACCCCGTCCCCCACCACCGATGGTCCGGGCTCCGCCCCGGCCGAGACCGTCGCGCCGTCCGCCTCCGCGGAGAACGCCGCCGAGCCGCAGGACGCGCCGTCCTCGCCGTCGGGACCCGCGGGGTCCACCGCCCGGCCGGGCGATCTGCCGCCCTCACCCGCCGACCTCCCGGTCGACCACGACGACCGCGAGCACGTCGTCGGGCTGCTCCAGGCAGCGGTGTCGCGCGGCCTGCTCGACACCCTCGAGTTCGACCGTCGGTCGGGACTCGCCACGACCGCGAGGACCCGCCGCGACCTCAACGGGCTGGTCGTCGACCTGCCCCTCGAGCACCCGGACCGGGCCCGGGCCCGGACCGCCGCCGAGTCGCGCCCCCGCACCGCGAGCGCGCCGGCCGACGACACCCGCACCGCCTACGCGGCGGGGGACACGAGCGGCACCGTCGCCCTGCACGCCACCCTGGGTTCGATCAAGCGCTCCGGGCCGTGGGCGGTCCCGCGACGGCTGGAGATCGAGGGGTGGATGGGCTCGGCGGAGCTCGACCTGACCGAGGCGGTCATCGACCACGAGGTCGTCGAGATCGACGTCGACATGACGATGGGCTCGGTCGAGCTGCGTCTGCCCGACACCGCGAGTGCCTCCCTCGACGCCGTCAGCGCGACGGCGGGCAGCGTCGAGGACAAGCGTCGCAACGGCCGGGCGACCGGCCGGCCGCACGTCGTCGTGACCGGGAAGGTCGCGTTCGGCTCCGTCGAGGTGAAAGGGCCGAAGTGGTGGAAGAACTGAGCGAACACGCCTGACCCGGCGATCAGGTGAAGGCGCCGTAGCCGGTGATCTCCCGGCCCACGATCAACGTCTGCATCGTCTCGGTGCCCTCGAAGGTGTGCACCGACTCGATGTCGGCCATGTGCCGCATCACGTGGTTGTCGAGCAGGATGCCATTGCCGCCGAGCAGGTCGCGGGCCTCGGCGAGGATCCAGCGGGCCTTGCGCGTGTTGTTCATCTTGGCGAGCCCGGCGATGGTGGGACCCGCTCGGCCGTCCTGAGCGAGGTGCGCGATCTGCATGCAGTAGAGCTGCATGCCGGTCAGCTCCGCCAGCATCCGGACGAGGCGCTCCTGGACGATCTGGAAGCTCGCGAGCGGCCGGCCGAACTGGTGGCG
>NZ_DASXJS010000255.1:0-44900 GCF_036497245.1 Actinomycetospora sp.
GACTCCATGGTGTCGTCCACGGAGAGGATGAAGCAGGCGCTCACCTGCTGCGGCGAGGCCGTGCCGACGTTGAACCAGACCGGCGAGTTGAAGCTGAAGTACTGGTGCAGCAGCATCCAGGTCAGCTCGTGGGAGAACACCTCGGCGTCGTCCGGGGTCGCGAAGTAGGCGTTCTGGCGGCCGGCCTCGGTGTAGCTGCGGACGACGCGGTCGATGAGCTGGCGCAGGCTCGACTCGCGCTGCGGCGTGCCGACCGCCCCACGGAAGTACTTGCTCGTGACGATGTTGGTGGCGTTCGCCGACCAGGACGCGGGGAACTCGACGCCGCGCTGCTCGAAGTTCACCGAGCCGTCGCGCCAGTTCGTCATGACGACGTCGCGACGCTCCCACTCCACCTCGTCGTAGGGGTGGCGCCCCTCGGTGGTGTGCACGCGCCCGATCGACAGGCCCCGACCCGCGGTCGCGCGGCCGGCCGCTCCGTCCGCGGCACCGTCCGTGCTCGTGTCGGACCCGACGGTCTCCGTCATCCGTTCATCCCCTCGTGCTCGCGTGTGCCGGGGACGCTTCCCCACGACCCGGCATCGATGTTCCCGACCGGCCACTCCTGACGGCGTCCTCGCCGCCGGACCGATCGCTCGTCCCGTCCTCGGTGCTCTCCTCGGACCCGTCCTCGCCGTCCACGGACATCCGCCCGCGCAGGTCGGCGATCTCGGCCTCGAAGTCGGCCACACAGGAGAAATTGCGGTAGACGCTGGCGAACCGCAGGTAGGCCACCGCGTCCAGCTCGCGCAGCGGCCCGAGGATCGCCATCCCGACCTCGTTGCTCGGCACCTCGGCCGTGCCCGACGCCCGCACCGTCTCCTCCACCTTGTGGGCCAGCAGTGCGATCGCGTCCGGGTCGACCGGACGCCCCTGACAGGCCCGGGCCACGCCCCGCACGACCTTCTCGCGGCTGAACGGCTCGGTGACCCCACTGCGCTTGACCACCGCGAGGACGGCCTCCTCGACGGTGGTGAACCGCTTCCCGCACGCCGTGCAGGAGCGGCGGCGACGGATCGCCTGGCCCTCGTCGGCCTCGCGGGAGTCGACGACCCGCGAGTCGTCGTTGCGACAGAACGGACAACGCACCCTCGGCTCCTCTCCCGCGTCGAGACCCGTGCCCCCGGGTGGCTGCACCTGGGGACACACCTGTGGACCGGGCACCTCCGGCCGTGGACCGGGCGGTGCCGCCGGTGGACGGACCACCGACTCCGGTGGACTTCCCTGTGGACAGGGACTCCACCGACATTCACAACCTGTGGACTAACTACAACCATGTAACCACAAGATGTTGGGGCGGAACGCTAGCGA
Organism: Actinomycetospora sp.; assembly: GCF_036497245.1. Lineage (GTDB taxonomy): Bacteria > Actinomycetota > Actinomycetes > Mycobacteriales > Pseudonocardiaceae > Actinomycetospora. The sequence continues at coordinate 1,351 of NZ_DASXJS010000255.1, forward strand.
CACCCGAGGAATCGAAGCAAGTCCGATCACGCCGTCCGGGGACGCGGGCGACGAGTGGTGCCCACACGCGCCGGGCGGGCGCGTCCCGGGCGACTGGGACGCGCGGTGCACCGGGGAGTGACACGGACGCGACACGCAGCCCTCAGGAGCCCGCGGGCACCACCAGCGGACGCCCCGGGACCACCGCCGAGCCGGAGAGGTGGTTGTCCGCGCGGATACGGGACACCACGGCGTCCGCGTCGGCCGCGGGCGCCGCGCGGTGCGCCACGTCGAGCAGGGACTCCCCGGGGGCGACCACCACGACCGCCGACCCCGCGGGGACCGGGCCGTCCGGCACCCCGGCCACGGCCGGGCCGCCGAGGCGGACCGCGAGGGTGAGCAGCCCGAGCAGCACCACGCCCAGGACGACCGTCGCGCCGGTGCGTCGCCGGCGCAGGACCGTCGCCCGGCTGCACCCGCGTTCACGACCCGCGACCGGATTCACTCGATCGGCCGAAGGCCACGGGCGGACGAGCGGTGTCGCGACCGGGCCGGGGCGCCCGGCCGGACGGCACGCGTCGCGCCTGCCCGCGGGGCGCGCGGGCACGCCGGGAGCCGGCGCGTACGCGGGCCGCACCCGGCCGGGCGACGCGACCGCGCCCACCGCCCCGCCGGCCCGCCCGACCTGGGCCGGGACATCGACCTCCTGGACCGGGCCGGAGGTCGGCCGCGTGCCCGTCACTGTGCTCGTCCGGGTCGTCATCGCCACGCATCTCCCCTCGCACACGCGTTCGATCGAACGCATGTGCGAATGTCTAGCATCGACCCCCGACAACGTCGACGGACCGCGCGGCGTGTCGTTCGAACACGTGTTTGATCCCGTCGGCCGTCGGCGCTACCTTCTGGTTCCGGGAGCACGCAGCGTCACCGGCGCCCCGGCGGCATGCCCGCCGGCCGCGGCGCCCGCTGTCGGGCCGGACGGAGGAGGAACCATGGCTGGACGCAAGCGCGACGGCGGGGCCGAGGAGCCCGCGGACGTCGCGCGGGCCGCGTCGCCCCCGCCGGGTGTCGGGGCCGAGGCAGTCGGGGTCGAGGCAGTCGGCACCGAGGCCGGAGGAGCCGCGCAGGCCGGGATGGTCACCGCGCAGGTGCACGCGTTCCCGGACCGTGAGCCGGAGCCGTCCCCCTCGGGTGCGCCCGCGCTGACCCCGCGCCAGCGCAAGGTGCTCGAGGTCATCCGGGACCACGTGGAGCGCGTCGGCTATCCCCCGAGCGTCCGCGAGATCGGGGACGCCGCGGGTCTCACCTCGACGTCCTCGGTGGCCCACCAGATGAAGGTCCTGGAGAAGAAGGGCTACCTGCGCCGCAACCCGAACCGCCCCCGGGCGCTCGACGTCCGCCTGCCCGAGGAGCTCGACCCCGAGCTCGGCGCGGCGGCCGACACCGAATCGGTGCGCGCCGACCGGCCCACACCGTCGTTCGTGCCGGTGGTCGGACGGATCGCGGCAGGCGGTCCGATCCTCGCCGAGCAGGCGGTCGAGGACGTGTTCCCGCTGCCGAAGGAGCTGGTCGGCGAGGGATCGCTGTTCATGCTCAAGGTGGTCGGCGACTCGATGGTCGAGGCCGCCATCACCGACGGGGACTGGGTGGTCGTCCGGCAGCAGCCGAACGCCGAGAACGGCGAGATCGTCGCCGCGATGCTGGACAACGAGGCCACCGTCAAGACCTACAAGCGCAAGGACGGCCACGTCTGGCTCCTCCCCGCGAATGCGGCCTACGAGCCCATCCCGGGCGACGAGGCCACCGTGCTCGGCCGCGTGGTGGCGGTACTGCGCAAGCTCTGATGCCGGAGGCGGGCCTCGGGGTCAGCGGCGGCGCGCCCTGAGCGCCAGGGCCACGCCGCCGACGACGCCGAGTACCACCACGGCGGCCACGACGACCTCCCCCACCACGACGGGGGGTCCGGAGGGGGCGTCGGCCGAGCCCGGCGTGCCGGGAGCGGGCGCCGCCGTGACCGGTGTCGTCCCGACGAGTCCCGCAGCACCCGGGACCGCGCGCAGCGATGCCCTCCCGCCCGAGTCCCCGGACTCGCCCGCGGAGAGGAGCGTCCCGTCCGCGGTGAACGCGATCGCCTCCCCCTGCGGTTCGCCCGCCAGGGGCACGCCGACGGGCGCGCCGCGCAGCCCGGCCACGACGTCGTCGGCCGTGCCGCCCGCGACGGGATAGAGCCACGCGTCGGTGTAGGTCCGTACCGCGGCGACCCGCCCGTCGGCCGAGAGCGCGCCGCCGGTGAACAGACCGCGACCGAACGGCCCGATCGGCCCGCCCTCGGTGCTCGAGAGCGGGACGACCAGCTCGCCTGCCCGCCGCAGCGGGGTCGGTGCCGCCCCGGCCGGCGGCGCGTCGGTGGTGTAGACCCCGCTGCGGCCGCCGAGATCCTTGGTGACGATCACCGGTCGGCCGTCCGCGGGCAGCAGCAGCGTCTCCGCATCGTGGGGCCCGTCGGGATAGGCCAGCCGGAGCACGGTGGCGGGCCCGCGGACCGGGAGCCGGATCAGGGCGATGCTCGCCCGACGGCGGTCGTTGTCGCCGATGTCGGCGAGCCACAGGGTGCCGTCGGAGCCACGCGCGAGGTCCTCGACGTCGCGCCCGGTCACCCCGACCCGCCGGGTCGCCGCGACCGAGCAGTCCGGGGCGAGGGTGTAGACCACGGTCGCGTTCCCGCTGTCGTTCACGACGGCGGGTCCCGTGGGCGTCACGGCGAGGCCGGACACCTCGTCGAGCCGCGGGTCATCCAGCGCGCACCGCGTCACCGGGGCGACGGGTGCTGCCACTGCCACCGGTCCGACCCCGGCGAGGACGGCGGCGGCCGCCGCGACCAGGAGCACCGTCCGCAGGCGACGGTTCACGCCGCGGACACCGGTGCGGCGAACCTCCGGGTCACGACACCGGCACGTCCGCCGACACCGACGCCCGGCCGACGGCGGCCGCGAGCTCGGCGCGGACCCGCGCCTGCAGCACCGTGCCCTGGGCGACGTGCCGTTCGGCGAGCACCTCGCCCTCGGCGTGGACCCGGGCCACGAGCGCGCCCTCGGTGTAGGGCAGCACGACGTCGATCTCGACCTCGGGCCGCGGCAGCGCCTCGGCGATCCGGCGCCGGAGGAGCTCGATGCCCTCGCCGGTGCGCGCCGAGACGAACACCGCCCCCGTCAGCGTCGCGCGCAGCTGGGCCAGGGCCATCGGATCGGCGTCGTCGACCTTGTTGACGACGAGCAGCTCCGGCGGCGCCTCCGTCCCCGAGCGCTCCGGGGAGATGTCGGCGATCACCTCGCGCACGGCGGCGATCTGATCGATCGCGGCCGGGTCCGAGCCGTCGACGACGTGCACGACGAGGTCCGCGTCGCCGACCTCCTCGAGCGTCGAGCGGAACGCCTCGACGAGCTGGTGGGGCAGGTGGCGGACGAACCCGACGGTGTCGGTCAGCGTCGCGTCGCGCCCGTCCGGGGTCTGCCAGCGGCGGGTCGTCGGGTCGAGGGTCGCGAACAGCGCGTCCTCGACGAGGACCCCCGCGTCGGTGACCGCGTTGAGCAGCGAGGACTTCCCGGCGTTGGTGTACCCGGCGATCGCGACGGCCGGGACCTCGCGACGACGCCGACGGTCGCGCTGGGTGTCCCGGACGGTCTTCATGCCCTCGAGCTCGCGGCGCAGCTTGGCGATCCGCTGGTGGATGCGCCGGCGGTCGGTCTCGAGCTTGGTCTCACCGGGACCGCGCGTGCCGACCCCGCCGCCGCCCGAACCGCCACCGCCGCCGGCGCCGCCGCCCTGGCGGGACATCGACTCGCCCCAGCCGCGGAGCCGTGGCAGGAAGTAGCGCAGCTGGGCGAGCTCGACCTGCGCCTTGCCCTCCCGGGAGCGGGCGTGCTGGGCGAAGATGTCGAGGATCAGCGCGGTCCGGTCGACGACCTTGACCTTGAGCTTCTCCTCGAGCTGGCGCAGCTGACCGGGCGAGAGCTCGCCGTCGGCGATCACGGTGTCCGCCCCGTTCGCGGACACCGTCTCCCGCAGCTCCGCGACCTTGCCGGAGCCGACGAACGTGCCCGGGTCCGGGTTGGACCGCCGCTGGACGAGGCCGTCGAGGACCTCCGAGCCCGCGGTCTCGGCCAACCGGGCGAGCTCCACCATCGAGGCGTCCGCCGCGGCCGCGCTGCCCTGGGTCCAGACGCCGATGAGCACGACGCGCTCGAGGCGCAGCTGCCGGTACTCGACCTCGGTGACGTCGGTGAGCTCGGTCGAGGCCCCCGTGAGACCCGGCACCCGTCGGAGCGAGGAGCGCTCCTCGAGGTCCAGCGTGCCGGTGGTCGGGTCGGGACCGTCGGGGGCCTCGTCGTCGTGGACCGTCGGATCGATCTCGATACGGCCACGAGCAGAGCGGCTGCCACGACGGCCGGAGATGCCGGTCTCGGACGGGGCGGAACGATCGGATGCGGGTTCTGTCATCGTGCGCTCCACTGTCCCACGGGTGACGCGCCGTCACCACGCCTTTCGGGAGCGCCGCCCAGGACCGGATCGCCCATCGTCACACGCCCGCCGTGTCCCGCAGACGGACCAGTGCCCTCATCTCGCCGGCCGAACCGGGGTCGATCGCCAGCTCCACCTCGCCGCGGGCGACCAGCACCGCGGGACCGGTCAGCGTCGTCGTCGACCCGGGCGCGGAGCCCAGGCCCGGACCCACCCCGACCCGCAGCACCCCACCGGGCGTCGTCACCGTCACGGTCCCGGAGTCCAGCTCGGCCGCGCGCAGCCCGGCGACCGCACCGGCCACCGTCCCCGTGCCGCAGGAGCGGGTCTCGCCCGACCCGCGCTCGTGCACGCGCAGCCGGGTGACTCCCTCGGGCGACAGCGGCGTCAGGAACTCGACGTTCACCCCGCCCGGGAAGAGGTCGACGTCGTGACCGGGGGCGACGGTGAGGTCGAGGGCGTCGAGGTCGGCCGTCGTCACGCAGGCCAGGTGCGGGTTGCCGACGTCCACGGACACCCCCGGGAAGGACGTCACCGACCCCGCGGGCCCCGCCGGGGACGGCACGATCGCCATCGAGTCCTCGCCCAGCCGCGCCGGGCCCATGTCCACGGAGACCTCGCCGTCGGGGTCCTCGGCCAGCTCCACGGCCCGCAGGCCCGCGCGGGTCGCGACGGCGAAGGTGCCGGCCCGGGCGAGGCCTGCCTCCACCAGGTAGCGGGCGAACACCCGCACGCCGTTGCCACACATCTCGGCGAGCGAGCCGTCGGCGTTGCGGTAGTCCATGAACCACGCCGCGCCCGGGTCCGGCGACGGTGCCACCCGCAGCACCCCGTCCGCGGCGAGCCCGCGACGCCGGTGGCAGAGCGCACGCACGGCCGCCGGGTCCAGGTCGAACCGACCCTCGAGGTCGGGCAGCAGGACGAAGTCGTTCTCGGTGCCGTGGCCCAGGACGAACTCCATGGCCCCCAGCCTACGAAGCGTCCGCCGTGTCGCGCGTCAGGGTGACGACGTCGTCGGCGAGCGTGGGCGACGACGCGTCGAACCACGTCACACGGGCGTCGCGGCGGAACCACGAGCGCTGCCGGCGCACGAGTCGGCGCGTCGCGACGACGATCCGGCGGCGGGCCTCGGCGAGCGCGTCCGGGTCGGGGTCGGTCCCGGAGTCGCCGAGGACCTCGAGCAGCTCGCGGTAACCGACGGCGCGTGACGCGGTCTCCCCGTGGGCGAGGCCCCGTGCCGCGAGCTCCCGCACCTCCTCGACGAGACCCGCCGCGAGCATCCCGTCCACCCGGGCCTCGATGCGAGCGTCGATCTCGGCGGTGTCGCGGTCGATCCCGACGAGCACCGTGCCGCGCCGTGGTTCCCCGGGCCGGGGCAGGCTCGACGCGAACGGTTCCCCGGTGATCTCGACGACCTCGAGGGCGCGCACCACGCGCCTGCCGTTGCTGGGCAGGATGCCCGCGGCGGCGTCCGGGTCGATGCGGGCGAGCCGGGCGTGCAGCGCGGCAGGTCCGTGGGCGGCGAGGTCGACGTCGAGGCGGGCACGGACGGTGGGATCGGTGCCCGGGAAGCGCAGGTCGTCGACGAGCGCCTGCACGTACAGCCCGGATCCACCGACCGCGACCGGTGTCCCGCCGCGAGCCAGGACGTCGTCGACGGCGGCGCGTGCGTCGCGCTGGTAGGCGGCGACGGTGGCGGTCTCGGTGACCTCCAGGACGTCGAACAGATGGTGCGGGACGCCGCGCCGGGCGTGCGGCGGCACCTTCGCCGTCCCGAGATCCATCCCGCGGTAGAGCTGCATGGCGTCGGCGTTGACGACCTCGACCCCGTCCAGCCGCTCGGCCAGGTCCAGCGCCAGGTCGGACTTGCCCGTGGCCGTCGGCCCGACGAGGGCGATCGGTCGCGCGCTCACGGCCCCGAGGCTAGCGGCGCGGGCCGGGCGAACCGGCCCCGCCGTCGGATCGGGATCAGCGCTCGAGCAGGGTCGCCGTGCTCGAAATGACCGTGATTGGCCGTCTCGGAGGAGGACACTGGGCGAGTCGTCGCAGGTCGGGGGTGCGACGCTGACCGCGAAGCTGTTTGAATGCCCGGACGATCCGAGCGGGAGGTGTGCGGCGCATGGCCGACGAGCAGGCCACGGGGGTCGCCGGCGCGATCCCGGGAGCGGTCGGGACGCGATCGGATTCCGCAGCGACCCAGAACGGTCCGGAGGCCGACGACACCGTGAACGGCGTGACGACGGAGAACGGTCAGCAGGACCTGCAGGTCGACGGCGGGTCCGACGACGAGGTGGCGGACGGCCACGACGGGGCGACGAACCACGTCGGGGCGACGAACCACGACGGCACCGGGGGATCCGCCACGCCGCCGGCGGACGAGCACGTCCCGGACCCGGAGCCCGACCCGCTGCCGACTCCGCCCGACGTCCCGCCGACGCCCGCGGACGAGCACGTCCCGGACCCGGCGCCCGTCCCGGACCCGGAGCCCGACCCGCTGCCGACTCCGGCGGACGTCGCCCCCGTCCCCGCACCGGCCCCGGCCCCCACGCCGGCTCCACCCGGCCCGCCCTCCGAGGCACCCGCGGCTCCGGCACCCGCGGCTCCGGGCCCCGCCGCGGCGACCCCCGCCCCGGACATGCCCGACCTGCCGACCGTCACCGCTGCCGCCGACGACCCCGACCGCTGGGGCCGCGTCGACTCCGACGGCACCGTCTGGACGGCGGCGCCCGAGGGTGAGCGCGCCGTCGGCTCGTGGCAGGCGGGCGACTCCGCGGAGGGCCTCGCCCACTACGCCCGACGGTTCGACGACCTGCGCACCGAGGCCGACCTGCTGGTCAGCCGCCTGCAGTCGGGGCGGGGCGACGCGGCAGGGGTGCTGCGCAGCGCGAGCGTGCTGCGCGAGCGTCTCGACGTGGCCTCCGTCGTCGGTGACGTCCCCGGCCTCGTCGCGCGGCTCGACGCCGTCATCTCGGCCGCCGAGCACAGCGGGCGGGCCGAGAAGTCGGCGAAGGCGGGCGCGCGCGAGCAGGCGGTCGCGCACAAGGAGGCCCTCATCGGCGAGGCCGAGACCCTCGCCGAGGAGACCACGCGCTGGAAGCACGCGGGCGACCGCTTCTCGGCGATGCTCGAGGAGTGGAAGACGATCCGGGGGATCGACCGCAAGACCGACGACGCCTTGTGGAAGCGGTTCGCCAAGGCCCGCGAGACCTTCACCCGCCGTCGCGGTGCCCACTTCGCCGAGCTCGACCGCGCCCGGACCGCCGCGAAGACCCGCAAGGAGGAGCTGGTCACCGAGGCGGAGTCGCTGCAGGAATCCGAGGACTGGGGGCCGACCGCGGGGCGCTACAAGGAGCTCATGGTCGAGTGGAAGGCGGCCGGCAGGACGTCGAAGGACGCCGACGACGCCCTCTGGGCCCGTTTCCGCGGCGCACAGGACCACTTCTTCTCGCGCCGGTCGGCCACGTTCGACGCCCGAGACGCCGAGTTCACCGACAACGCGAAGGCGAAGGAGACGCTGCTCGCCGAGGCCGCGGCCATCGACCTGTCCGACGTCGACGCCGCGCGGGCCGGGCTGCGCTCGGTCCAGGAGCGCTGGGACCAGATCGGCAAGGTGCCCCGCGAGCGCGTCCGCGAGTTCTCCACCCGCCTCAAGGAGGTCGAGGACCGGGTGCGGGGAGCGGTCGACCGGCGCTGGTCGCGCGTCGACCCGGAGAAGGAGGCCCGCGTCGGCCAGTTCCGAGAGCGTGTCGCCCAGTTCGAGGCGCAGGCCGCGAAGGCGCGGGCCGCCGGGGACGAGCGACGCGCGAAGGACGCCGATCGCCAGGCCGAGCAGTGGCGGGAGTGGCTCGCCGCCGCGGAGCGCGCGACCGGCTGACGTGGCGGCGACCGGCCGGGGTCGGGCTCACTCGCCGAGTGGGTCGGGCACCGTCGTCGCGGCGGCCGCCTCGCGGAGCAGGCGCGTGTCCTCGCCCAGGAGGGCGGGCCCGTGCCCGAAGCAGACCGCGCTCGCGCCGAGCCCGCCGAGCAGACGGAACGACTCGCGGGCCCGTGCCCGGTCGGCGTTGAACGGTCCGAGGATCACGGCGCCGTCGTGGCTCGCCGCGGTGTCACCGGTACACAGCACGCCCGAGTCGGGGAACCAGAACGCGGCACTGCCGTCGGTGTGTCCCGGCGTGGCGACGACGTGCGCTCCGCCCAGCACGGCGGCGTCGTCGAACTCCCGGTCGACCCGGGCGGGCGGCGCGTCCGGCAGCCCGGCGGCGACCTGTGCGTGCAGCACCTCCTCGGCGGGCGTGAGCACGGGTGGGTGACCGGGCTGCGTGCCGCGCACGACGGGCGCGTCCGCACGGTGGACCGCCACGTCCACACCCGGCCACCGCCCGATCTCGGCGGCGGAGCCTGCGTGGTCGGCGTGCCAGTGGGTGATCAGCACCAGTCGCAGCGCGCCGCGATCGAGCCCCCAGTCGCGCAGGGCCGCCGCGACGGACTCCCCGTTCCCGACCGCTCCCGTGTCGACGAGGACCACCCCGCGCGGGGTGCGCACCAGGTAGGCCTGGCCGGGAGCGCCCACGAGCATCCGCAGATCGGGCCGCAGGTCGACGACGTCCATGGCCGGGGAGCATCGTCTCTCCCGACGCCGGGTGTCGCCCCCTGTTCGCTCTGAGCAGGACCGAACGAACGACTCGTTCGTGCATCTAGAGGCCACGAACGAGTCGTTCGTTCCGGAGCCGTAGCCGCCGGATCGGTGGGATCGGGTCGGTGACCGTCATCGGGCCCGCCCGGCGCTCACGTCCCGGGCGGCGGCGTCACGCGCCGGAACCGGACCGCCGAGCCCGGCCGGAGCTGACCCGCGCGGTCGGTGTCGACGTCGAGGACGACGCCGATCACCGGGTACCCACCGGTCACCGGATGATCGGCCAGGAACACGGTCGGGCGACCCGACGGCGGCACCTGGACGCTCCCCCGGATCACGCCCTCGCTGGGCAGTTCGGCGCCCCGCAGCTCCGGCACGCGCTCCAGCTCCGGGCCGTCGAGCCGGAAGCCGACCCGGTTGGCGTCATCGGTCACCGTCCACGCGGTGCGCAGGAACGCGGTGACGGCCTCGTCGGCGAACCAGTCGTGGCGCGGGCCCATGACCACGCGCAGGGCCGCGACTCCCGCGATCCCGGGGGCCACGTCGACCGCGGGCACCGGCGAGGCGGGCGGCGGTCCCAGTGGAAGCTCGTGGCCCGTGCCCACGACCGGAGGGCCCAGCCCGGCGACGGTGTCGGTGGCCCGGCTCCCCAGCACCGGATCGACCGCGATCCCGCCCCGCACCGCCACGTAGGAGCGCAGGCCGCACGGCGGCGTGCCCAGCCGCACCTCCGCCCCGGCCGGCACGACGACGGCCCGGTGCAGGTCACCGGGGCACCCGCCGATCCGCACCGGTGACGGCGCCCCGGTGACGGCGACCAGGGTCGTCGTCGCCACCCGGAACGCCAGCCCGCCGAGCGTGACCTCCAGGCCCGCGGCGGCCTCGTCGTTCCCGACGAGCCGGTTGGCCAGACGCAGCGCCGCCCGGTCGGCCGCCCCGGACACCCCGACACCGAGGTCGGCGCGGCCCGGGCGCCCGTCGGGGTCCTGGACGGTGGTCAGCGGACCGGTCGCCGTGACCGTCAGCGACCCCCTCATGTCGCCCGGAACCGGATGCGCGCGCCCGGGACGAGGACGGCGGGAGGGTCGCGGTCGAGGTCCCAGAGCACGTGCTCGGTCCGCCCGATGAGCTGCCAGCCCCCGGGCGACTCCCGCGGATAGATCCCGCTGAACTCGCCCGCCAGCCCGACCGCCCCCGCCGGGACCCGGGTCCGCGACGACGTCCGCCGAGGCACGTGCAGGCGGTCGTCACCGTCGCTCGCCAGGTACCCGAACCCGGGCGTGAACCCGGCGAACGCGACCGTCCAGACCTGGCCGGTGTGGGCCGCGACGACGTCCTCGCGCGACAGACCGGTGTGCGCGACGACGTCGTCGAGGTCCTCGCCGTCGTACGTCACCGCGATCTCGGTGACCTCGCCGTCCGCCTCGCGCGCCGTCGACGACGCCGGCTCCCTGGCCCACACGTCGGCCGCGACGGCGGGCAGGTCGGCGGCCGAGCGCACGCGGAGCAGCACCGTGCGCGCGGCCGGGACCAGGTCGACGACGCCCTCGGGCGGCGCCGCGGCCAGCGCCGCGTGCAGGGCCAGGACCTCGGGGAGCGTCTCCACCTCCACGAGCAGGCCGGTGTCGCCGCAGGGCCGCACGGTGCGGGTCACGGCCACCATCCTCCGCGAGACCGACCGGCGGGGCTCATCCGAAGATCGCCGGGATGGCGGCGATCGACTCGATCCCGGCGTAGACGGTGAACGCGAAGGCCGTCACCCCGATGATCAGCAACCACACCGGCTGGCGGATGCCGGCGAGCAGGTCGCGCCGTCGCCAGGCGATCCAGAGCAGCAGGCCGAGCCCGAACGGCAGGATCAGCCCGTTGAAGGCGCCTGCGAAGACCAGCAGCGACGACGGCGCCTTGCCGATCACGAGGAACGCGATCGTGCACAGTGCGATGAACGCCGAGATCGTCAGGTTGAACCGCCGGTCCACCGCGGACGAGAGGGTGCGCAGGAACGACGCCGAGGTGAACGACGCCCCGATCGTGCTCGTCATCCCGGCCGTCCAGAGCACGACGCCGAACAGGTGCAGCCCGATCGGGCCGAGGGCGAACTCGAACGCCGAGCCCGCCGGGTCGGTCTTCGAGAGCTGCGCGCCCGCGGCCACGGCGCCGAGGATCCCGAGGAACAGCAGGACGCGCAGCACGCCGGTGACGAGGATGCCGTTGATCGAGCCGCGGGTGATCGTGCGCAGGTTCTCGGGCCCGGTGGTCCCCGACTCGATCAGCCGGTGCGCCCCGGCGTAGGTGATGTAGCCGCCGACGGTCCCGCCGATCAGCGTGAGCACCGGCAGGAAGTCCAGCCCGACCGGTGCCACCGTCCGCAGCGCGGCCTCGCCCACCGGGGGTGCCGTGATCACCGCGACGATCGCGATGAGGGCGATCTTGAGGACGCCGAGCACGATCACGGCGCGGTCGATGGTGCCCTCGAGCGCGCGGTAGTTGAACACCAGGATCGCGAGGATCGCGCTGATCACGGCCCCGAGCCGCAGGTCGAGCCCCGTCGCGTCCTGCAGGCCGAGTCCCGCCGCGCTGATGTTGCCGATGCCGAACACCAGCCCGCCGACCACCACGAGGAAGGCCAGGACGTGCCCCGACCACGGGACGACGCGGTTCGCGAGGTCCTGGGCGCGCAGGCCCGAGAGGCCGACGACCCGCCAGACGTTGAGCTGGATCGCGAGGTCGATGAGCACGCTCGCGACGATCGCCGCGGCGAATGACGCGCCGTAGCGCGCAGTGAAGGTGCCGGTCTGCGAGATGAAGCCCGGTCCGGCCGCGGACATGGCCATGAGGAACATCGCCCCGGCCACGGCGACGGACCGCTTCACGTTCACCGTCGGCGGCGAGGGGTCGGGCCCGGTGCCGTCGGGTTCGGCGGTACCGGTGGACTCGTGCGGCTGGGACTCCGGGACGTCGGACATGGGGGCCTCCTGCAGGCCTCGCTCGGCGGCAGGGGCACCGGGCCGGACGTCGTCGCACCGATCGGGCATCCCCGCAGAGTTCGTCCAACGTAGGGATCGTTCAACAATCCGTCAACGATGTGGGTGACGGAGCGGCCCGGAGTCGCTCAGTCCCGGGAGAACGCCCAGCCGGCCCAGCGACCGGCGAGCACCACCACGGCGACGAGCGCGAGCACCAGCCCGAACCCGGGCCCGTTGCCCGGCACCGTGTTCTGCGACCAGATCGCCCAGAGCCCGGTCACGGACGCCACGCAGCACCCCGCCGCCGTCACGAACACGACCACCCAGCGCCGGGTCATCACCGACGCCGCAGACGCGGCGACGCCGAACACGAGCGCGAAGATCGAGAACAGCCGCGGGAGCACGGAGATGCCGGGCGTGCCGAGGACCACCTGCCAGCCGGTGGCGCCCTGCGCGGTCCACGGCAGGATCGCCGCGACCAGCAGCACGAGGATGGCGACCGCCGCGACCAGCACCTTCGGACCGAAGTCGATCTCGCGGGAGACCGAGGGCCGCGGAGCCGGGGCCGACGGGGAGGCGCCGGCATCGTCGAACGGGCTGGGGCGGGTCATGAGCCCGAGTTCCCCACAACGCGGCCGGCCGACACAACGACGGGCTCCGGACGTCCGACGGACGGCAGGCCCAGCCCGACCCGCGGCGTCGTCGGCCGCGTCCCCGCGTCGTACGCGTCGCCCGCCCGCGTCCGGCGGTGGGCCAGGACGTCGGCGTCGGCGACGACGTGGTGCGGGGCGCCGTAGGTGGCGCGGACGGTGACGACGTCGCCGGGGCGGATCGCCTGCTCGACCGCCGGACCGGTGGGAGTGAAGTGCACGAGGCGGCCGTCCCGGGCACGCCCGCTCATCCGGCGGGTCGCGGTGTCCTTGCGGCCCTCCCCGCTCGAGACGAGCAGTTCGAGGTCGCGGCCGACCTGCTCGCGGTTGCCCGCGAGGGACATGTCCTCCTGCAGCGCGACCAGCCGGTCGTACCGCTCCTGCACGACGGCCTTCGGCACCTGGTCGCCCAACGAGGCCGCCGGGGTACCCGGGCGCGGCGAGTACTGGAAGGTGAAGGCCTGCGAGAACCGGGACTCCCCGACGACGCGCAGCGTCTCGACGAAGTCCTCCTCGGTCTCGCCGGGGAAGCCCACGATGATGTCGGTGGTCAGGGCGGCGTCGGGCATCGCCTCGCGGACCTCGGCCACGATGTCGAGGTAGCGCCGCGCGCGGTAGGAGCGGCGCATCGCCTTGAGGATCCGGTCCGAGCCGGACTGCAGCGGCATGTGCAGCTGCGGGCAGACGTTCGGGGTCTCGGCCATGGCCGTGATGACATCGGAGGTGAAGTCACGCGGGTGTGGGCTCGTGAAGCGCACCCGCTCCAGTCCCTCGACCTCGCCGCAGGCGCGGAGCAGGTCGGCGAACGCGGTGCGCCCCGTCGCACGGTCCTCGAAGCCCACCCCGTAGGCGTTGACGTTCTGGCCGAGCAGCGTCACCTCGAGCACGCCCTCGGCGACCAGGGCCTCGACCTCGCCGAGGATCTCCCCCGGTCGGCGGTCGACCTCCTTGCCGCGCAGCGACGGGACGATGCAGAAGGTGCAGGTGTTGTTGCAGCCGACCGAGATCGACACCCAGCCCGAGTAGGCGGAGTCGCGCCGCGCGGGCAGGTGCGACGGGAACGTCTCCAGCGCCTCCAGGATCTCGACCTGCGCCTCGCCGTTGTGCCGCGCGCGCTCGAGCAGCGCGGGCAACGACCCGACGTTGTGGGTGCCGAACACGACGTCGACCCAGGGGGCCTTCCTCGTGACGACGTCCCTGTCCTTCTGCGCCAGGCACCCGCCGACCGCGATCTGCTGGTCGGGGCGGGCGGCCTTGCTCGGGGCGAGGTTCCCGAGCTGGCCGTAGAGCTTGTTGTCGGCGTTCTCGCGGACGGCGCAGGTGTTGAACACGACCAGATCGGCGTCCTCGGGAGCGGCGTCCGACGGCGCGGGCTCCCACCCGGCCTCGACGAGCACCCCGGCCAGACGCTCGGAGTCGTGCACGTTCATCTGGCACCCGTGGGTGCGGATGGCGAAGGTGCGCGGGCCTGCTGCGGTCATCGCCACCAAGAATAGGCGCCCGACCTGGCACGATCCCGGGGTGCACCCCCTCCCGACCCGGCGATCGGTGCTGGCGGGCGCGGGCGGCGTGGTGGCCCTGGGCGGGCTCGGCACCCTCGCCGGATGCGCCCGCGACGCCGGGGGAGCACACGTCGCCCTGGCCACCGGAGCGGCCGCGGGGGTCTACCACCGGCTCGGGGCCGCCCTGGTCGACGTCTGGCGCACCGACCTCGGCGCGGTGACCGAGCTGCTCGAGAGCCAGGGATCGGTCGACAACGTCGGCATGCTCGCCTCCGGGCTCGCCGACGTCGCGTTCTGCGCGGTCGACGTCGCGGCGGACGGGGCCGTCGACGGTGCCCGGCCGGACCGCCCGTTGCAGGCGCTCGCGCGCGTGCACGACGACGCGATCCACGTCGTCGTCCCCGCAGGCTCCGACATCCGCCGGCTCGCCGACCTGCGGGGGCGCCGCGTCTCCGTCGGCGCGCCGAACTCCGGCGTGCTGGTCATCGCTCCGCGCCTGCTCGCGACGGTGGGCCTGTTCCCCGAGACCGATCTGGCCGCCTCGCACCTCGGGCTGGGCGACTCGGTCGCCGCGCTGCGGGCCGGCTCGATCGACGCGTTCTTCTGGTCGGGCGGGGTCCCGACGACGGGGGTGGACGAGCTGGCGCGCCAGGTCCCGGTGCGCCTGCTCGACCTCAGCGAGCAGGTCGACGCGCTGCGCCGGGGCTACCCGGTCTACGACGTCACGACGGTGCCCGCGCGCACCTACGGGATCGCCGAGCCGGTGACCACGGTGTCGGTGCGCAACGTCCTGCTCACCACCGCACGCATGGCGGTCCCGACCGCCCGCGGGCTCACGCGGGTGCTGCTCGACCGGGTCGACGCGCTCGCCGCCGCGGACGCCGCCGGGCGCAGCGTCGACCCCCGGACCGCGATCGGCACCCAGCCCGTCCCGCTGCACGACGGGGCCCGTGCGGCGTTCGCGGACAGCAAGCCGTACTAGATCCGCCCCTCGCTCACGAGGCCGGGGCCCACCTCAGGACCACCCGCAGGCCGCCGTCCGCGGGCAGCTCGAGGGCGAGCTCCGCCCCGGCCCGCTCCGCCCCGCGCGCCGCGATCGCGAGGCCGAGCCCGGACCCGTCGTCGGGCCCCGAGCCGTTCCCGTCCGAGCCCCGCCAGAACCGCTCGGTTGCTCGGGACAGCTCGTCGGGGCGCAGTCCGGGGCCGTGGTCGCGGACCGCGACCTCCACGGCGCCGTCGACCCGGGCCGTCGTCAGCTCCACGGCGCCGCCGGGCGGGGAGTACTTGACGGCGTTGTCGAGGACCGCGTCGAGGACGGTGGTCACGGTGACCGGGTCGGAGTGCACGACGAGGCCCCCCGGCCCCGCGCGCGACAGGCGCAGGCCCTCGTGCTCGGCGAGCACCTCCCAGGTCTCGACCCGCTCGTCGAGCACGGTGTCGACGCGCATCGCGACCGGCGGCGCCACCCGCCCCTCGGTGCGGGCGAGGGCGAGCAGCGCCTCGAGGACGACGGTCAGCCGGTCGACCTCCTCGACGGCGGCCCGGTGGCCGTCGCGGACGTCGTCGGGGGCGGGCAGGTCATCGAGGTCCTCCCCGAGGGTGGCCAGCCGCAGCCGGAGCGCGGTCAACGGGTTGCGCAGCTGGTGGCCCGCGTCGGCGACGAACGAGCGCTGGGCCTCGAGCGTGGCCGAGACCGTCGCGGCCATCACGTCGAAGTGCCGGGTCAGGCGGCGCAGCTCGGGTGGACCGCGCTCCTCCCCCACCGGATCGGCCGGTCGGCCCGCGCGCACCGACGCGGCCACCCGCGCGGTCCCGGCGTCGAGGCGCTCGACCGGGGCGAGGATCCAGCGCACCAGGGGCAGCGCCGCCAGGGCCGCCGCGCCGAACGCGATCACCCCGGCGGCGGCGAGCACCAGCCACTGCGCCAGGACGTCGCGGCGCAGCCCGCCGGTCGGCGAGATCGTCAGCGCCGCGCCGCGGACCTCGCCGCCCACCAGGACCGGCTCGGCCAGCAGCATGGGCCCCGGGTCCCAGGGCCAGATCGTCTCCGGCGGGGGCGAGCGCCGTCCGGCCAGGGCGAGGCCGATCCGCGTGCTGTCCTCCCCGACCTCGGCGAGCGGGTCCGGGCGCGAGGCGACGAGCACCCGGCCCTGCCGGTCCAGGATCGCCGCGGGGGCGCCGAAGAGCTCGTCGTAGCGGGCGATCTCGGCCTGCAGCGCCGAGGTGTCCGAGTCGGTGACGGGGCGCTGGGCGAGCGCGGCGAAGCGCGTGGTGTCCCCGAGCCGGTCGGTGAACATCTCCGCGGTGGACGCCGACGCGCCGGCCACACCCAGCGGCAGGCCGAGACCGACGACGACCGCCGCGACCAGCACGGTCACGACGACGAGCAGGCGGGCGCGCACGTGGTGTCCTCGCCCCGGTCAGGCCCGGGCGAGGCGGTAGCCGACCCCGCGCACCGTCGCGACCAGGTCCGGTCGGCCGAGCTTCGTGCGCAGCGTCGCGACGTGCACGTCCAGGGTGCGGTTGGCGCCCGGCCAGGTCCGGCCCCAGACCTCGGCGACGATCCGGTCGCGGGTGCACACCGCCCCGTCGGCCCGCGCGAGCAGGGCGAGCACCGCGAACTCCTTGCGGCTCAGGGCCACCGGCGATCCGTCGTCGCTGACCTCGCGGCGGGCCAGGTCGACCACCAGGCCGTCGGCGACCGTGACGACGTCGTCGGTGGGCACGTCGGGTCGGCGGCGGCGCAGGACGGTGTGGATGCGCGCGAGCAGCTCGCCGGCGTCGTAGGGCTTGACCATGTAGTCGTCGGCGCCGGAGTGCAGGCCGAGGATGCGGTCGTCCACCTCGCCCCGGGCGGTCACGACGATGACCGGGGTGTCGCCGGCCTCGCGGATGCGGCGACAGACGTCGATGCCGTCGATGTCGGGCAGGCCGAGGTCGAGCAGCACGACGTCGATCCCGGCCAGGTGGGCCACGACCTCACGGCCCCGCGCCAGGCGTTCGACCTCGATCTGCTGGCGGGCGAGCGCGGTGCGCAGGGCCGCGGCGACGCGGTCGTCGTCCTCCACCAGCAGGATGCGCACGTCCGTCACCCCGTCTCGTTCGAGTAAATCCAACCCTAAGCCTTCCTCAAGAGACCTGGTCGGTTCGCGCGGACCACGGCACCGTCTCCCGCCATCAGCTCGATGTGGGGAGGGCCACTGCGATGGACCCGGGAACGACGAGCACGCCGATGGTCCGGATGGCCGGGGTGCAGAAGCACTTCGGTGACCTGCACGTCCTGCGCGACATCGACCTCGAGATCGCGTCCGGCGAGGTCGTCGTCGTCCTCGGCCCGTCGGGGTCCGGCAAGTCGACGCTCTGCCGGGCGATCAACCGGCTGGAACCGATCGACACCGGGACTGTCGAGATCGACGGCACGCCCCTGCCCGCGGAGGGCCGCGATCTCGCCGCGCTGCGCAGCGACGTGGGCATGGTGTTCCAGCAGTTCAACCTGTTCGCCCACAAGACGATCCTCGAGAACGTCACCCTCGCGCCGATCCGGGTACGGAAGGTCTCGAAGGGAGAGGCCGAGAACCGCGCGACGACGCTGCTCGAGCGCGTCGGCATCGCCGACCAGGCCCACAAGTACCCCGCCCAGCTCTCCGGCGGACAGCAGCAGCGCGTGGCGATCGCCCGGGCGCTCGCCATGGACCCCAAGGTCATGCTCTTCGACGAGCCCACCTCGGCACTCGACCCGGAGATGGTCGGCGAGGTCGTCGAGGTGATGGCCGGCCTCGCCCGTGACGGCATGACGATGGTCGTCGTCACCCACGAGATGGGCTTCGCCCGCCGTGCGGCGCACCGCGTGGTGTTCATGGCCGACGGCGAGATCGTCGAGGACTCCACCCCCGCCGCCTTCTTCAGCCGCCCCTCCTCGGAGCGGGCCCGCGACTTTCTCGGCAAGATCCTGACTCACTGAGGAGTGTTCTGATCATGAGACGCGTACGGGTGGTCGGCGTCCTCCTGGCGATCGCGGCGCTGCTGTTCGGTGCCGCCTGCGGTCGCGAGGGCGCGCCGGGCGCGGCCCCGAGCGAGCAGCTGTCGTTCCCGGTCGCCGCGAACGTGACGGTCCCGGGCTCGGCGACCTTCGCGAAGATGCAGCAGACCGGCCGGGTCCGGATGGGCGTCAAGAACGACCAGCCCGGGCTCGGCGTCCAGGACCCCACCACGGGCCAGTACTCCGGCTTCGACGTCGAGATCGGCCGCATGATCGCGGCCGGTCTCGGGTTCGCCCCGGACAAGATCGACTACGTGGTCGTCCCGTCGGCGGCCCGCGAGGACGCCATCTCGCGCGGCGACGTCGACTACTACGTCGGCACCTACACGATCAACGACAACCGCAAGCAGCGCGTCGGGTTCGCCGGCCCGTACTTCCAGGCCGGTCAGGACCTCCTCGTGCGCGCCGACGACCCGTCGATCACCGGGCCGCAGACGCTGCAGAACAAGAAGGTCTGCTCGGTCACCGGCTCCACCCCGATCCAGCGCGTGCGCCAGCAGAACCTGACCCAGCCGCAGAACGTGGTCGAGTTCCAGAACTACTCGCAGTGCGTGGACCAGCTGGTCGCCAACCAGGTCGACGCGGTGACCACCGACGACGCGATCCTCAAGGGCTTCGCCGCCCAGGACCCGCAGCGTCTCAAGGTCGTCGGCCAGGTCTTCTCCCAGGAGCCGTACGGCGTGGGCGTCCCCCGTGACGACGTGGCCTTCCGCAACAAGGTCAACGACCTGATCCAGCAGTCGGAGACCGACGGCACCTGGCAGCGCATCTACGACGCGACGCTCGGCAAGTCGGGCTCCCCGGCCGCGCCGCCCGCGATCCAGAGGTACTAGACCGACGGCCGGGTGGGCGGATGTCGTCGCCCCGGCGACGACATCCGCTCCCGCGGCCCGACGAAGGAGGGCCTCTCCCGTGAACGTGCTCCTCGACAACCTCGGCGAGTTCGGCATCCGCTTCCTCGGCACGATCGAGCTGTTCGTCATCTCCTCGATCGCCTCGCTCGTGCTCGGCACCCTGCTCGCCGCCATGCGGGTCAGTCCCGTACCCGCCATGCGGATCGCGGCCACGACCTACGTGACGTTGCTGCGCAACACTCCGCTGACCCTGCTGATGTTCTTCTTCGCGTTCGGGTTCCCGCGCCTGGAGATCGTCGACCTCGACTACTTCACCCTCGCCGTCATCGCGCTGTCGCTCTACACGGCGGCGTTCGTCTGCGAGACCATCCGGGCCGGCATCTCCACGGTGCCCCCGGGCCAGGCCGAGGCGGCGCGAGCCCTCGGACTCGGCTTCGGCCAGTCGCTCGGCCTGGTGATCCTGCCGCAGGCGATCCGGGCGGTCGTGCCGCCGCTGACCAGCGTGCAGATCGCGCTGATCAAGAACACCACGGTGGCCGCCGGCTTCTCGGTGGTCGAGGCGGGCGGCATCTACTCGACGCTGTCCGAGCGCGGCTACTCCACGCTCGGCGGCCTCCTCTGGGTCGCCCTCGGGTTCCTCGTGCTCATCACGCCGATGACCCTGCTGCAACGGTCGCTGGAACGACGGTGGTCGGCGTCCTCCGGCGGGACCCGGGTCGGGGCGGGTGCCCGATGAGCGCCCCCACGGCCGTCCTGTTCGACGTCCCCGGGCCCCGGGCACGCGCCCGCAACGGCGTGCTCGGCGTCGTGGCGGTGCTCGTCGTCGCCGCCCTGCTGGCGTTCGTCATCGTCCGGCTGGCCGCCACCGGTCAGTTCGACAGCACCGTGTGGGAGTGGATCCTCTACGAGAACATCCAGCTCGCGCTGCTCGAGGGCCTGGTCAACACCCTCCGGGCGTTCGCCCTCGGGGCCGTCCTGGCGCTGATCTTCGGGGCGGTGTTCGCCCTCGGCCGGCTCTCCGAGCACGCGTGGCTGCGCCGGGTCTCGACGGCGGTGGTCGAGTTCTTCCGGGCCGTGCCGCTCGTCGTGATGATGTTCATCTTCTACTTCGGCATGCCCTCGGTCGGGATCACCG
Source organism: Actinomycetospora sp. (assembly GCF_036497245.1). Classification (GTDB taxonomy): domain Bacteria; phylum Actinomycetota; class Actinomycetes; order Mycobacteriales; family Pseudonocardiaceae; genus Actinomycetospora. The sequence goes on from NZ_DASXJS010000255.1 coordinate 21,627, forward strand.
TCTCGACCTACGTCGCCGTCGTCGCGGCCCTCACGCTCTACAACGGGTCCGTCCTCGCCGAGATCTTCCGATCCGGTGTGCAGGCGGTGCCGCGGGGCCAGTCGGAGGCGGCCTACGCGCTGGGCATGCGCAAGTCGGCGGTGACGCGGTTCGTCCTGCTCCCCCAGGCGGTCCGCTCGATGCTCCCGACGATCGTCAGTCAGCTCGTCGTCCTGCTCAAGGACTCCGCGCTCGGATTCCTGATCCTCTACCCGGAGCTGCTCTTCCAGGCACGTCTGCTCGGCAGTTCCGGCCAGCTCGGGCGGCCGCTGCTGCCGGTCGCGTTCGTCGTCGCGATCGTCTACATCACGCTGTGCCTGCTGCTCACCGCGCTGGCCACCTACCTGGAACGACGGACGCGGCGGTCCTCGGCGGGCACGCCCGCCCTCGTCGAGGACGGAGCCTGACCCTCCCGACGGCGGGGTGACGGGCAACGCGCTCCCGCTCCCCGGCCGTCAGGGGCACACCACGCATGCGTCCGGCCCGTCCGGCCTGCCTGGTGTGCTCCTGATCTTCCTGGACGGCGGGTACGGGCACCCCCCGACACGAGCAGAGGGCACCTCCGGCCACTCCTGGTGGCCGAAGGTGCCCTCCGGTCGACGGCGAACCCGTGAACACCTCAGCTGCCGATGTGCCCGATCGAGTCCGCGGGCAGCGGCGAGCCGTTGTCGGCGCCCGCGTCGTCGAGCGACAGCTTGCCCGTGGCGTCCCGCTGCTCGAGCTCCTCGCGCTTGAAGATCTTCTTACCGAGCCACACCAGCGGGTCGTACTTGCGGTCGACCACGCGCTCCTTCATGGGAATCAGGGCGTTGTCAGTGATCTTGATGTGCTCGGGGCACACCTCGGTGCAGCACTTCGTGATGTTGCAGTACCCCAGGCCGTGCTCCTCCTGGGCGTCCTCCTTGCGGTTGCGGACGTCCAGCGGGTGCATGTCGAGCTCGGCGATCCGCATCAGGTAGCGCGGCCCGGCGAACTCCGTCTTGTTCTCCTCGTGGTCACGCACCACGTGGCAGGTGTTCTGGCACAGGTAGCACTCGATGCACTTGCGGAACTCCTGCGAGCGCTCCACGTCGACCTGGGTCATCCGGTACTCGCCCGGCGCCAGATCCTCCGGGGGCGCGAACGACGGGATCTCGCGCGCCTTCACGTAGTTGAAGTCCACGTCGGTGACGAGGTCCCGGATCACCGGGAACGTCCGCAACGGCGTGATCGTGATCGTCTCGTCCTCGGTGAACGTCGACATCCGCGTCATGCACATCAGCCGCGGCCGGCCGTTGACCTCCGCGCTGCAGCTGCCGCACTTGCCGGCCTTGCAGTTCCAGCGCACGGCGAGGTCCCCCGCCTGCGTCGCCTGCAGCCGGTGGACGATGTCGAGGACGACCTCGCCCTCCTCGACGTCCACGTCGAAGTGCTGCAGCGAGCCCTCGCCGGTGGAGTCGCCGCGCCACACCTCGAACTTCGCCTGGTAGCCCATGCTCACGCTCCCTGGCCCGCGCGGTGCCCGCCGAGCTCGTCGCCGGTGTAGTACTTCTTCAGCTCGTCGAGCTCGAAGAGGTCGAACAGGTCAGAGCGCATCGCGGTCTGGTCCTGGTGCTTCAGGTCGACCTTGATGCCCTCGGACTCCGGGGCGAATGTGAGGGCCAGCAGCTGCTGGCGCCAGTTCTCGTCCATCGTGGGGTAGTCGTCGCGGGTGTGGCCGCCACGGCTCTCCTGGCGCTCGAGCGCGGCCATCGCGACGCACTGGCTGACCAGCAGCATGTTGCGCAGGTCGAGCGCGAGGTGCCAGCCCGGGTTGTAGGCGCGTCCGCCGACGACGCCGACGCGGGGGATGCGGTCGGTCAGCTCGGCGAGCCGCTTGAGCGCCATCTCCATCTCGTCGGCGCGGCGGATGATGCCGACCAGGTCGTTCATCGTCTGCTGCAGCTCGTGGTGCAGCGTGTAGGCGTTCTCGTCGCCCTGCACCGTGAACGGCCGCTCGGACTCCTCGAGGGCCGAGTCGACGGCCTCGGTGGTGACCGCCGGGGTGCTCGGGAGCGCGTCGAGGTACGCCGCCGCGCCCGCGCCGGCCCGGCACCCGAAGACGAGCAGGTCGGACAGCGAGTTGCCGCCCAGGCGGTTCGAGCCGTGCATGCCGCCCGCGACCTCACCCGCCGCGAAGAGTCCCTGGACCGAGGTGGCCGCGGTGTCGGGGTCGACCTCGACCCCACCCATCACGTAGTGGCAGGTCGGCCCGACCTCCATGGGACCCGCGGTGATGTCGACGTCGGCCAGCTCCTTGAACTGGTGGTACATCGACGGGAGCCGCTTGCGGATGGTCTCGGCGGGCATGCGGCTCGAGACGTCCAGGAACACGCCGCCCGCCGGGGAGCCGCGCCCCTCCTTGACCTCGTTGTTGATCGCGCGCGCGACCTCGTCGCGGGGCAGCAGTTCGGGGGGACGGCGGTTGTTGTCCGCGTCGGTGTACCAGCGGTCGCCCTCCTCCTCGCTGGTCGCGTACTGCTCGCGGAACACCTCGGGGATGTACTCGAACATGAACCGCTTGCCCTCGGAGTTGCGCAGCACGCCGCCGTCACCACGGACCGACTCGGTGACGAGGATGCCCTTCACGCTGGGCGGCCAGACCATCCCGGTGGGGTGGAACTGGACGAACTCCATGTTGATCAGGGTGGCGCCCGCGCGCATGGCCAGCGCGTGCCCGTCGCCGGTGTACTCCCACGAGTTGCTGGTGACCTTGAACGACTTGCCGATGCCGCCCGTCGCCAGCACGACCGCCGCGGCGTGGAAGCAGACGTACTCCCCGGTCGGGCGTCGGTAGCCGAACGCGCCCGCCACGCGGTCGCCATCCTTGATCAGCTCGGTGACCGTGAACTCGTGGAAGACCTTGAGGTCCGACTCGTAGTCCCCGGTGCGGGCGTGGTCCTCCTGCTGCAGCGACACGATCTTCTGCTGCAGGGTCCGGATCAGCTCGAGGCCCGTGCGGTCGCCGACGTGGGCGAGCCGGGGGAACTGGTGCCCGCCGAAGTTGCGCTGGCTGATCTTGCCCTCGGGCGTGCGGTCGAAGAGCGCCCCGTAGGTCTCGAGCTCCCACACCCGCTGCGGCGCCTCCTTGGCGTGCAGCTCGGCCATCCGCCAGTTGTTGAGGAACTTCCCGCCGCGCATGGTGTCGCGGAAGTGCACCTCCCAGTTGTCCCGGGAGTTGGCGTTCCCCATCGACGCGGCGATCCCGCCCTCGGCCATGACGGTGTGCGCCTTGCCGAACAGCGACTTCGAGATGATCGCGACCCGCTTGCCGCGCATCCGGGCCTCGATCGCCGCACGCAGGCCGGCTCCCCCGGCCCCGATGACGAGCACGTCGTAGGTCTCGTGCTTGACGTCCGGCGTGATCGACGGGTCCTGGGGGGTGTTGCCCGAGTCAGTTCCAGGGGCCATCAGTTCACGATCCTCAGGTCGGAAATAGTGCCGCTCGCGACGAGCATGATGTAGAGGTCGGTGAGGATCAGCGTCCCGATGGTGATCCACGCGAAGAGCATGTGGCGCGTGTTGAGCTTCGAGACCGCCGTCCAGATCTTGTACCGGACCGGGTGCCGCGAGAAGTGCTTGAGCCGACCGCCGGTGATGTGGCGGCAGGAATGGCACGACGCGGTGTAGAGCCAGAGCCCGATCACGTTCGCGAGCAGGATGATGTTCCCCAGCCCGATCCCGAACCGGGAACCGTCGGGCCCCTCGCTCTGGAACGCGACCACCATGTCGTAGGTGTTGATGACCGAGATGACGAACGCCAGGTAGAAGAAGTACCGGTGCGCGTTCTGCAGGATCAGCGGGAACCGCGTCTCCCCGCTGTACTTCGCGTGCGGCTCGGCCACGGCGCACGCCGACGGCGACGCCCAGAACGCCCGGTAGTAGGACTTCCGGTAGTAGTAGCAGGTGAGCCGGAAACCGAGCAGGAACGGCAGCGACAGGACCGCCAGCGGGATCCACGGCGGGAACGCCGGCAGGAACGTCCCGAAGTGGCTCGAGCCGGGGACGCAGCTCGCCGAGAAGCACGGCGAGTAGAACGGCGAGAGGTAGTGGTATTCGGCAACGAAGTACGCCGAGCCCCAGAAGGAGCGGATCGTCGCGTAGACGACGAACGTGGCGAGCCCCAGCGCGTTCACCAGCGGCGAGAGCCACCAGCGGTCACGGCGCAGGGTGCGTGCCCGGATGTCGGCGCGCCCCGGTGCGATGGGGGGGCTGGCGCCGTGGTCGCGTGCTGTGGTGGTCACTCGCACCTGTCCTCGTCGACGGAGCCGGACGGCGCCCGCGGAGATCCTCCCGCCGCGTCCTGTCGCGATCGTGGTGGGGACCGCGCACAGCCGGGGAACGCTCGGCGCCGAGCCGAGTAGTGCGAGGCAGAATACGACGCTTATTCCCGCCCTGTCGTCCGGGTCACAGGTGATCTTTCCGTGATCCCGGTCACCGGTGCGTAATGGGGCCGTCGCTGCAGGTCACGGACGTTGCCCGGGAATCGATTCTTCGTCCTCGAGGTCCGGTCCGGCGTCGTCGAGCGCGGCCCCGCGAGCGGCCATCTCGGTCCGCACGACGTCATACGCCATCCCGCCGCCGTAGCCCTTGCGAGCGAGCATCCCGACCAGCCGTCGGGCGGCCGCCTGGGACTCGATCCGGTCCAGCGAAGGCAGCCGGCGCCGGACGAGCTCACAGGCCTTCTCCCGCTCCGCGGCGGCGTCGAGGCCGGCGACCGCCTCGCCCGCGGTCTCGGAGTCCACGCCCTTGCGCCGCAGTTCCTGCGACAGCGCCCGGCGCCCGAGTCCCCGGTGGCGATGGCGGGAGTCGACCCATTGCTCGGCGAACGCGGCGTCGTCGAGCAGCCCCACCTCGACCAGGCGGTCGAGCACGAGCGTGGCGATGTCGTCGGTGAACTCCCGGCGCTCGAGCTCTGCCGCCAGCTCGGCACGCGTCCGGGCGCGTGTGGTGAGCAGGTTCAGACAGACCGTCCGGGCCGCCGACTCCGGGTTCGCGGGCGGATCGGCCTCACGGTCACGGGGTCGGCCGTCCGCGGAGTGGCCGTCGGCGTCCGGGGGTTCGGGTGCCCGACGCCGCGGACGCCTGCCGAAGCCGCCACCTCCGAGTGCTGCCACCCGCGTCAGAAGTCGACGGGGGCGGGCGTGGTCTCGTCGGCGTCGAGCTTCGGGCCGACGCCGAGCTTCTCCTTGATGCGCTTCTCGATCTCACCGGCGACGTCCGGGTTCTCCTTGAGGAACTTCCGGGCGTTCTCCTTGCCCTGGCCGAGCTGGTCGCCGTCGTAGGTGTACCAGGCGCCCGACTTGCGGACGAGGCTCTGCTCGACGCCGACGTCGATGAGCGAGCCCTCGCGGGAGATACCGAATCCGTAGAGCATGTCGAACTCGGCCTGCTTGAACGGCGGCGCGACCTTGTTCTTCACGACCTTGACGCGGGTGCGGTTGCCGACCGCGTCGGTGCCGTCCTTGAGCGTCTCGATCCGGCGGATGTCGAGGCGGACCGATGCGTAGAACTTCAGCGCCTTGCCGCCCGTCGTCGTCTCCGGGGAGCCGAACATGACGCCGACCTTCTCGCGCAGCTGGTTGATGAAGATCGCCGTGGTGCCGGAGTGGCTCAGCGCTCCGGTGATCTTGCGCAGCGCCTGGCTCATGAGCCGGGCCTGCAGCCCGACGTGGCTGTCGCCCATGTCGCCCTCGATCTCGGCGCGCGGCACGAGAGCGGCCACCGAGTCGATGACGATGATGTCCAGGGCGTTCGAGCGGATCAGCATGTCCAGGATCTCGAGCGCCTGCTCGCCGGTGTCCGGCTGGGCCACCAGGAGGCCGTCGGTGTCGACGCCCAGCGCCTTCGCGTACTCCGGGTCCAGTGCGTGCTCGGCGTCGATGAACGCCGCCACGCCGCCCGCGGCCTGCGCGTTGGCGACCGCGTGCAGCGCCACCGTCGTCTTACCGGAGGACTCCGGGCCGTAGATCTCGACGACGCGGCCGCGGGGCAGACCACCCACGCCGAGCGCCACGTCCAGGGCGATCGAGCCGGTGGGGATGACGCTGACCGGCGCGCGGCCCTCGTCACCCAGCCGCATGACCGAGCCCTTGCCGAACTGCTTGTCGATCTGCGCGAGCGCGAGCTCGAGCGCCTTGTCGCGGTCCGGTGCCTGAGGCATTCGGGGTTCCCCCTCGGGACGGGTGTTCGGATCCGGTGGTCGGTCCGGTGTCATGTCAGGACGCTAGGCCGGGGGTCCGACATCGTGGGTGCCTGCGGTGTTCGGCTGTGGACGGATCGGACGGTCGGTGCCGCTGTGGACGACCGCGTCGGACGTTCAGCGTAGACGAACAGATGTTCGATCCCCCAGGGGGACACGCCGGGAATTCGCCTCATCGACGGTCGGCGGGCACCTCGAACTCGGCGCAGACCGCCCGCCAGACGTCACGCGGCTCCGCGCCGCCCTCGAGCGCCTGCGCGGCGGTCCGGCCGTCGAGTGCGGAGAACACGTGGTCACGGCTGATCGACCCGGCGCGCACCGCGCCGAACTCGTCCTCCATCAGCCGCCGGAAGTGGGTCAGGCGCACCCGTCCGAGGGTAGGGACCGGATTCCCGGAGGGAACCCGGGGGACGGCCTCACGACGGAGGGCGCCCACGGGCCGGCGCGCCGGGTAGCTTCGGTCGTGTGGACCCCCTGACGCTCGCGCTCGACCTGCACTCCACGGGTCCGGCCTGGCTCTGGCAGGTCGTCTCGGTGCTGGCCCTGATCTCGGTGCTCGTCGTGCTGCTGCGGTGGTGGTTCTCGCAGCGCCGGCGCTGATCGCGGGCGTCGCTGTCGGACCCCGCGGGCACCATGGGGGCGTGACCATCCCCGAGGGCGTGCTCGAGCGCTTCTCCCCCGCCACGCGTGACTGGTTCTCCGGCGCGTTCGGGGAGCCGACGCCGGCGCAGGCATGCGCCTGGGACGCGGTCGCCGACGGCGAGCACGCGCTGGTCGTCGCGCCCACCGGGTCGGGCAAGACGCTCGCCGCGTTCCTCTGGGCGCTGGACCGGCTCGCGGGCGCTCCGGTCCCCGAGGAGCCGCAGCGCCGTTGCCGCGTCCTCTACGTCTCCCCGATGAAGGCGCTCACGGTCGACGTCCAGCGCAACCTGCGCTCGCCGCTGGCCGGTCTCCGCCAGGCCAGCCGCCGGCTCGGGCGCCCGGAGCCGGACATCCGGGTCGGCTCGCGCACCGGCGACACCCCGGCCGACGAGCGGCGCTCGTTCGCGCGCACCCCGCCCGACGTCCTGGTCACCACCCCCGAGTCGCTGTTCCTCCTGCTCACCTCGGCCGCGCGGGAGTCGCTGCGCGGGGTCGAAACGGTGATCGTCGACGAGGTGCACGCCGTGCTCGCCTCGAAGCGCGGCGCACATCTCGCGCTCTCGCTGGAGCGCCTGGACGCGCTGCTCGACACCCCGGCCCAACGCATCGGCCTGTCGGCCACGGTGCGCCCGGTCGAGGAGGTCTCGACGTTCCTCGCCGGCGGCCGTCCGGTGCGGGTCGTCCAGCCGAAGACGCCGAAGACGGTGCAGGTCAGCGTGATCGTGCCCGTCGAGGACATGAGCGCGCTCGGCGAGGGTGACGGCAACCAGAGCGGACCGGGCGCCGAGGAGGAGGTCGAGGGATCGGCGGCCGGGGCGGCCCAGCGGGCCTCGATCTGGCCCGCGGTGCAGGAGAAGGTGCTCGACCTCGTCGAGAGCCACCGCTCGACGATCGTGTTCGCCAACTCCCGCCGTCTCGCCGAACGTCTCACCGCGCGGATCAACGAGCTGGCCACCGAGCGCGCGGCGGCGAAGGAGGCCGAGCGGGAGCCGATCGACCTCGGCGACGAGGACGAGGACGACGAGGCCCCCGACGACGCGGGTGCGGCGCGCGGCAGCGGCGTCGCGCGCAGCAGCGCGGTCGGGCCGTTCCCCGCCGAGGCCGTCGGCCAGTCCGGCGTCGCCGAGCCGGCCGAGGTGATCGTCGCGCGCGCCCACCACGGCTCGATGAGCCGGACCCAGCGCACCCTCGTGGAGGAGGCGCTGAAGTCCGGGCAGCTGCCGTGCGTGGTCGCGACGTCGAGCCTGGAGCTGGGCATCGACATGGGCGCGGTCGACCTGGTCGTCCAGGTCGAGGCCCCGCCCTCGGTGGCGAGCGGGCTGCAGCGGGTCGGGCGCGCGGGCCACCAGGTGGGCGCGGTGTCCGAGGGCGTGGTGTTCCCGAAGTACCGCGGGGACCTGGTCTCGTGCGCCGTGGTCGCCGAGCGCATGGCCGGCGGCCAGATCGAGGCGATGCGCTACCCGCGCAACCCGCTCGACGTCCTCGCCCAGCACGTCGTGGCCATCACGGCGATGGAGAACTGGTCGCTGTCCGACCTCACCGCCCTCGTCCGCCGGGCCGCGCCGTTCTCCGGCCTGCCGGACTCGGCGATGACCTCGGTGCTCGACATGCTCGCCGGGCGCTACCCCAGCGAGGACTTCGGCGAGCTGCGTCCGCGCATCACGTGGGACCGCATCACCGACGAGCTCGCGGGCCGCCCGGGAGCCCAGCGGCTCGCCGTCACCTCCGGCGGCACCATCCCCGACCGCGGCCTCTACACGGTGGTCACACCGGGGTCCGGCGAGAACGGCACGGGCGGCTCCCGGGTGGGCGAGCTCGACGAGGAGATGGTCTACGAGTCGCGCGCGGGCGACACGTTCCTGCTGGGCTCCACCAGCTGGCGGGTCGTCGACATCACGCGGGACCGCGTCATCGCCGAGCCGGCTCCCGGGGTGCCCGCGCGGATGCCGTTCTGGAAGGGCGACGCGCCCGGCCGCCCGCTGGAGCTGGGCCGGGCGCTCGGCGCCTTCGTCCGGGAGGTCGCCGCCGCCGACGAGCCCGACGCGCGCGCCCGGGCAGAGGAGGCCGGGCTCGATCCATGGGCGGTGGACAACCTGGTGTCCTACCTCGGCGAGCAGCGCGAGGCGACGCGTCACGTCCCGAGCGACCGCACGATCGTCGTGGAGCGCTTCCGCGACGAGCTGGGCGACTGGCGGATCGTCGTGCACTCGCCGTTCGGGGCGCAGGTCAACGCGCCGTGGGCGCTCGCCATCGCCGCGCGGTTCCGGGAGCAGCGCGGCCTGGAGATCTCGGCCGCCTCGGCCGACGACGGGATCGTGCTGCGGCTGCCCGACACCCTCGACGACACCGGCGCGGAGATCCTGCCCGGCGCCGAGGACATGCTGCTGGACCCCGACGAGGTCGATCAGCTGGTGACGGCGGAGGTGAGCGGCTCGGCCCTGTTCGCGGCACGGTTCCGGGAGTGCGCGGCCCGTTCGCTGCTGCTCCCGCGCCGCGACCCGACCCGCCGGACCCCGTTGTGGCAGCAGCGCCAGAAGGCCTCGCAGCTGCTCTCGGTGGCCTCGAAGTACGAGCAGTTCCCGGTGGTGCTGGAGACGTTCCGCGAGTGCCTGCAGGACGTCTACGACGTGCCCGGGCTGGTCGAGCTGATGCGCGACGTGCGGTCACGGACGGTGCAGGTGGTGGACGTCGCGACGACGTCGGCGTCGCCGTTCGCGCGCACGCTGATGTTCGGCTACGTCGGGATGTTCCTCTACGAGATGGACGCCCCGCTGGCGGAGCGGCGGGCGGCGGCGCTGTCGCTGGACTCCAACCTGCTGGCGGAACTGCTCGGCTCGGAGGCCATCCGGGAGCTGCTCGACGCCGAGGTCGTCGCCGAGATCGAGGCCGGGCTGCAGCGCACCGACCCGGAGCGCCACGTCCGCGACGCCGAGGGCACCGCGGACCTGCTGCGCTTCGTCGGCGACCTGACGACCACCGAAGCTGCCGCGCGCGGGGTCCGCGAGGAGTGGCTGACCGGCCTGGAGTCGGCCCGCCGGGCGATCCGCGTGAAGATCGCGGGCGAGCCGCGGTGGGTCGCGATCGAGGACGCGGGCCGGTTGCGGGACGCCCTCGGCGCGGGCCTGCCCGTGGGTGTGCCCGAGGCGTTCACCGAACCCGTCGCCGACCCGCTGGGCGACCTGCTCGCCCGCTACGCGCGCACCCGCGGGCCCTTCCCCGCCGCGGCCGCGGCCCGGCGCTTCGGGCTCGGGGTGGCGGTGGTGACCGCGGTGCTCGAGCGGATGACCGGCGCCGGGCGGCTCGTCCGCGGGGAGCTGCGACCCACCGACGCGCCCGTGGTGCCGGGCGAGGGCGGTGCCGCCGACGCCGGGGACAACGCGCAGCGGAGCTCGACCCCTGGCTCGGGGATCGACTTCTGCGACGCCGAGGTCCTGCGCCGGATCCGGCGCGGCTCGCTGGCGCGACTGCGTGCGGAGGTCGAACCGGTCGAGCCGGCGGCCCTCGGCCGCTTCCTGCCGCCCTGGCACGGGATCGGAGGGCGCCGCAGGCGGGCACCCGGACCCGACGACGTTCTGGGTGTGGTCGAGCAGCTCGCGGGCTCGCCGATCCCGGCGAGCGCGTGGGAGTCGCTGGTGCTGCCCGCGCGGCTGCCCGGCTACCAACCGGCCCTGCTCGACGAGCTGACCAGCGCGGGCGAGGTGACCTGGACGGGCTGCGGGACCCTCGCCGGCGGCGACGGCTGGCTCGCGGTGGCCCCGACCGACGTCGCCGATCTCATGCTGCCCGACCCCGAGGACAGCCTCGTCGACACCGCACTGCACCGGGCCCTGCTCGACGCCCTCGGGCCGGTCGAGGGCGGCGGGGCGCTGTTCTTCCGCCAGCTCGCCGACCGCTCCGGGACGATCCTGCGCGACGCGGGCGAGACGGTCCCCGACGACACCACCGCGGTCGAGGCGCTGTGGGATCTCGTCTGGGCGGGGCACGCCACGAACGACACGCTGGCCCCGGTCCGGTCGCTGGTCTCCGGGGGCGGCGCCCGGTCGGCCGGGAAGAGCCGGGGTGCGGCCCACCAGCGACGACGCGCCCCCTCGCGCGGGCGGTACGCCCGGGTGGGGCGCCCGCAGATGCCCTCGCGGGCCGGGCCCCCGACGGCGGCCGGCCGGTGGTCGCGGGTCCCGCCGCGGGAGTCCGACACCACACGGCGGGCGCAGGCACGGACCGAGTCGTTCCTCGAGCGGCACGGGGTGCTCACCCGCGGGGCCCTGGAGACCGAGCGGATCGGCGGCGGGTTCGCGGGCATCTACCCCGTCCTGCGGGCGATGGAGGAGTCCGGGCGCTGCCGCCGCGGCTACGTCGTCGAGGGGCTGGGGGCGGCGCAGTTCGCGGTGCCCGGCGCGATCGACCGGCTCCGCGCGACATCGCACGACGACGACGCCTCCGCCCGCGGGCAGGGCGCGATGGTGCTCGCGGCCACCGACCCCGCCCAGCCCTGGGGCGCCGCGCTGGACTGGCCACCGACCCGCGCCGCGCAGGACGGCACCACCGGGCACCGGCCGGGGCGCAAGGCCGGGGCGCTCGTCGTGCTGACCGACGGCGAGCCGACGATCTACGTCGAGCGCGGCGGGAAGTCGCTGCTCTCGTTCACCGACGACCTCGGAACCCTGACCGGAGCCGCCAACGCACTCTCCGCGGCGGTCCGCGACGGCTGGCTGGGCGGACTCTCCGTGGAGCGGACCGACGGCTCGGGCGCACTCGACGGGGTCCTCGCCGAGGCGCTGTCCGAGGCCGGGTTCCGCAACAGCCCGAAGGGCCTGCGGCTGCGGGCGTGAGGGAGCCGGACCCGCCCCGCGACGCCCGCGGCGGCCGGGCATGATGGGACCCGGCGGGGCGACGAGGGGAGACCGATGGCGCTGGCGTGTCCCAGCTGCGAGGCCGCGGCCGCGGAGTACGTCGGGATGGCGGACGACGGGCGCAACGAGATGAAGTGCGGGTCGTGCGACCACCACTGGATGCTCGGCGCGAAGCCCGTGTCGCCGCGGGCCGTGGTCCCCAAGCCGGCGAAGGCGGCGACATCGCGGGCGACGCGCACGACCGGAAGCGGCTCGGCGGCCTCACGGCCGGCGGGCACGACCCGGTCGGCGGCGGCCACCGCCCCGGCGCCTGCGCCCGTCGTCGTGAGGTTCCCGACGCTCGACGACATGCCCGGCGCGTCCCTCCAGCGCCTGGCCTCGCTCAAGGCGGCGTGGCCCAGGCAGCGTCAGCGCCCGGACCCGTACGCCGCGGACTTCCGCCGGCTGCACGAGCTGATGTTCAGCAGCGCCGGCCTGCCGCACACCGAGCCGGGTCAGCTCAAGGACTTCGTCACCAGTGACGTCCTCGCCCTCTCGGGGAACACGACATCGTTCTCCCGGGAGTGGAACCGCCTCGGCGACCGGGACGCGACGGAACGGTTCCGCAGCGTCGTCGAGTACCTGCTGCGCGGCGAGAGCGGCGACGACGAGGACAGCCCGGCCGACCCGGCCCTGGAGGACCGCTTCACGGCCCTCGCCGAGCAGCGCTCGCCCTACGCGATGGCCGGGGTCCGCGAGCCGATCCTGACCCACGTGCTGACGGTCGCCCGTCCGGAGCGTTTCCTGCCGCTGCTGCGCGTCGACAGCGGCTCCGGCGGCGAGGGCAAGCGCGACATCGCCCGCTCGGTGCTCGGCGTCGAGCTCCCGGACGTGGACCGTTCCCGCCACACCGTCGGCAAGCTCGCGTGCGGGTCGAACGACCTGCTCCTCGACGCCATCGGCGCCGGGTTCGCGGACGTCGACGACGCCGCAGCGTTCCTGCTCTGGGCGCACGCCCAGGGCTGAGCCCACGCCCGCTCCCGGGGGATCGGTCAGGCGCCGGCCCAGGCGGCGACCTCGGCGCGCAGCTCGGTCCGGCGCGCGTCGTCGACGAACGCGGCCTCGACCGCGTTGTCGGCGAGGGTCCGGACCTGGTCCCGGGTCAGGCCGAGTGCGTCCGCGACGGCCCGGTGGTTGTCGTCGACGTAGCCGCCGAAGTAGGCCGGGTCGTCCGAGTGGACGCTCACGGCGAGCCCGGCCTCGAGCATGCGCGGGAGCGGGTGGTCGGCGAGGGTGTCGACCGCCCGGAGGCGCACGTTCGAGAGCGGGCACACGGTCAGCGGCACCGCTTCCCGGGCCAGCCGCTGCACGAGGGCGGGGTCGTCCAGGCTGCGGATGCCGTGATCGACGCGCTCCACCCCGAGCAGGTCGAGCGCGTCCCGGACGTAGGACGCCGGCCCCTCCTCCCCCGCGTGCGCGACCAGGCGCAGTCCCTCGGCCCGGGCCCGGGCGTACACGTCGGCGAACCCCACGGGCGGGTACCCGATCTCCGCCGAGTCGAGCCCGACGCCCAGCAACGGGGTCCCGGAGCGCACCAGCGCCTCGAGGACCTCGGCGGCCTCGTCCGCCGGACGGTCGCGCAGGAAGCACGGAATCAGCCCGGTCGTCATGCCCGCCGGGGCCGCGGCGAGCGCCCCCGACACGCCCTCGAGCACCGCCTCGAGCGGGACTCCGCGGGCGAGGTGGGCCTGCGGGTCGACGAACAGCTCGACGTGGCGGACCCCGCCCGCCGCCGCCCGCTCGAGGTAGGCGCCGGTCATCGCGGCGAAGTCCTCGGCGGTGCACAGCACGGCCATGTTCGCGTAATAGAGGTCGAGGAAGTCCGGCAGGTCGGTGAAGGCGTAGCGGGCGCGCAGGTCGTCGAGGTCGGCGTACGGCAGCGCGACACCGCGGCGCTCGGCCAGCTCCAGGATCAGCTCGGGCTCCAGGGTGCCCTCGACGTGGACATGCAGCTCGACGGCCGGCGGGGTGTCCTGCGTGCTCATGGGGGCGCATCCTCGCTCACGGCACCGCAGGCGTCCCCCGCAGCGGGGTGTACCGGGCCGCGCCCGGCCGGTGGGGTTCGCATCCCACGTGATGGAGGCGGTTGAGCACGCCGCCGGTGGTCCGTTCGAACCGCGCGGCGAGCTCGCCCATCAGCGCGGCCCGGTCGGTGTCCGGGGCCGCGGCGATCCAGGCCTCGCGCAGTGCCGCGTCGTCCTCGACCGACCACGGCAGCCCCGACCTCGCCGGCCGGTCGCGCCACGACGGCGGAGGCCACGGCACCGCGCGGGGGTACGGCACCGCGGGGTAGGGCACCGGGGGGTACGACGCCGTGCCGGGGAACGGCACGAGGGCACCGTCGGACCAGGTCCCGTCGGGCCAGTCGTCACGCCACCCGAACCGCAGCCGCTCCTGCCGGTACGGGTCCTCCTCGGGCTCCGGACCGTCCGGGGGCTCGTCGGAGGGCCGCAGCGGCGGATCCAGCGGGCCGACGGCGCCGTACTGGTCGTCGGCCCAGGCCGCCCGCAGCAGGGCGTGGAGCCGACGGGCCGGCAGCGACACCGCGCGCGACCACGCCTCGGCGTCCTCGGACCCGTCGGCCGCCACGATCGCGACGTAGGCCCGCCCGTCCAGCACCTGGACCCGCAGCTCGTGGTCCGCCCCGCGGACCCTGATCATCTCGCGCATGACGGCCACGGTCGCCGGGTCCCCGGGCCAGGCACAACGTCCGCCGCGCTCACCTGTGGACAACTCCGGCCGTCCACAGGGGACGTTGCGCCGAACGGCAGGAGCTCCCCCGTCAGCGCACCTCCCGCGACACGACCCGCGCGGGCAGCCGGCGGCCGAAGTACTCCACGGCCAGCTCGGTGCCCTCGGCGGCGAGCGCGGTCGGTACCGCCGCCAGCGCCAGCGACACGTCCTCGGCGTGCGAGACCTCCGCGGCCGCGACCCGCCCGACGCACTCGTCCCCGGCGAGGACGGGCTCGTCGCCGACGACGACCTCGCCGGCGTCGTCGAGCGCGAGGCTCACCAACCGGCGGCGAGGCGCGGCCAGCGCACCCGCCCGGCCGATGAAGAGGCCCTTCCCGGCGTCGACGAGATGGCCCAGGCCCGCCTCGGCGGGGGTGAGCTCCGCGTCCAGCCCGAGCCCGACGGTCCGGTGCCCGGCCTCGACGAGCAGGCTGGTCACCGCGCGGGCCCCCGCGGCCACCACGCCGAGGGTGGCGCCGGCGTCCCAGAGCACGTCCCAGAGGGCGGCGCCCAGATCGGCGCCGGTGCGCAGTTCCACGCCGTCGACACCGGCGGGCGTACCGCGCAGCGCGAGGACCGGCACCGGGCCGACGTGCATCTCGACCGCGTCGGCGGTCCGCGCCCGCCCCGACGGGTCGCCCAGCCGCGAGAGCAGCACCCCGGCGGCGGGCCCCCACAGGCCGAGCGCGCAGGTGCCCGCGGAGACGTCACGGATCTCGACGACGCCGAGGGCGTGCTCGGCGAGCCACCGGGCCTCGAGGCGGGTCGCCACACCGACGGCGAACCGGTCGGCGGCCAGGCGCGCGACGTCGAGGTCGGCGCGGATGCGTCCGGCCCGGTCGAGGGCCAACGCGCGGGTACGGGTCCCGATCGGCCGGTCGAGGTCGGCGGTGGCCAGGTGCTGGAGCAGCCCGAGCGCATCCGGGCCGGTGACCTCCATGCGGTGGCGGCTGGTGAGGTCGACGAGCGCGACGGCCCGGTGGACCACCAGCGCCTCGGCCCCGGCGATCGGCGACCAGTGCCGCCCGGCCCAGGCGCGGCGCGGGCGGACCTCGCAGACCTCCGGCAGATCGGCGTTGTCGCCGAACCACGCGGGGACGGCCCAGCCGTCGAGCTCGGCCACGACGGCACCGAGCTCCCGATGGCGCGCCTCGAAGGGCCCGGTGCGCAACGGCCGCGACGTGGTCGAGAGCCGCTGCGGGTGCCCGATGTCCTCGACCTCGTCGAAGGCCCGGCACGCCCGGCTGCGCACGGTGGTGGGGGCGAGCAGGGCCGGGTCGAAGCGGTCGTGGTGCGCGGCGGACACGTCGACGGGCTCGGCGTCGCCGACCGAGCCCGTGCCGGCGTCCGCGCCGGCGTCAGCATCGGCGCCGGCACCCGGCAACGACGGCACCCCGTCGACCATCCAGCTCGCGAGGGCCTGCGCCACGCCCCCGGAGTGGGCGATCCCGACGGCCTCGGCGAGCCAGAGGCCGGGCACCCGCGTCTCCCCGAGCAGGGGCATCCCGTCGGGGGTGAACGAGAACAGGCCGTTCACCCCGCGCTCCACCTTGGCCTCGGCGAGCGCGGGGAGCAGGGCCTGGGCGGCGTTCCAGCTGGGCTCGAAGTCGAGGTCGGTGAAGGTCCGCTCGCTGGGCATGCCGCCGCGGTCGGGACCCGGGCGGTCCAGGCCGGCGGGGTCGGCGGGCATGGCGCGGTGGCCGCACGCGCCGACGCCCAGGCGGTCGCCGTGCTCGCGGACGGAGACCTCGGCGTCCGGGTGGCGCAGCATCGGGAACACCGCGCCACCGGGGTCGACGAGGCCCCGCAGCTTCTGGAGGAGGTCGAGCTCGCGCACCGGGGTCGTCCAGGCGTACTGGTGGGCCATCGGCGTGAGCGGCACCGTGACCCCGGCCATCGCGCCGATCAGCGGGCCCCACATCCCCGCCGCGGAGACGACGACCTCGGCGGGAACGGGGCCGTGATCGGTCTCGACCCCTCGGACCCGCCCGCCGGTGGTGTCGATCCCGGTGACCCGCACGCCGTGGCGGAACTCCGCGCCCCGCGCGGTGGCCGCACGGGCCTGGGCCTGGGCCGCCCCGAGCGGGACGACCACCCCGTCCGACGGGACGTGCAGACCGCCGAGGACGACCTCCCGGTCGATCAGGGGGTGCAGGGCGGCGCACTCCCCCGGGTCGAGCAGGTGGCTCTCGATGCCCGCCGCGGTGGCCCAGCCGTGGCGGCGGCGCAGATCCGCCAGACGCTCCCGGCCTGCGGCCACCTCGAGCCCGCCGACCGGCCGGAAGCAGGGCCTGCCGTCGAGCCGCAGGGAGCCGTACTTCGCGGCGGTGGCCCGGGCGAACCGGGTCATCGTCGGGTGGCCCGCGGTCTGGAACACCAGGCCCGGGGCGTGCGAGGTCGAGCCGCCCGTGCGGACCGGCTCGCCCTGCTCGAGCACGGTGACCCGGGTCCATCCGCGCGCCGTGAGCTCGTCCGCGAGGGAGCACCCGACGATGCCTGCTCCGACGATGACCACGCGAGGTCCCATGGCGTCTCCCGCTCGGGCGAGTCATCCGAATCGTGTTGCGCATCACACAACATGTTCTGTTTACTGCAACACCGTGGGACGCCGCTCGAAGTCGTGTCAAGGGTTCGACGTAGGCGCGTAACCAGGACGTTCCCGGGCGCCGGGGGTCGTCAGGCCGGATGCCGGTACGAGGGGCGATTCGCTGCGCCGATCAGCGCAGCGACCCACCGCCGGCGGGCTCGACCCATCCGAGCTTGGCCGAGAGCTCCCGGGCCGCGTCGCGCATGTCCGACACGACGGCCCGCGCTCGGCGGCGCGGCAGCCGGTAGGACGGTCCGGAGGCGGACAGGGCGGCCACCACGTTCCCGTCGTGGGCCCACACCGGGACCGCCACGGCGTGCATCCCGACCTCGAGCTCCTCGAAGGAGCGCGCGTAACCCTCGTCGACCACCCGGGCCAGCTCGGTACGCAGGGCCGCGGCCTCGGTGATGGTGGCCTCGGTGTAGCGGGGCAGACGGCGCCGCAGGAGGGTCCGCTGCTCGGCCTCGTCCATGTGCGCGAGCAGAACCTTCCCGGCGGACGTGGCGTGCAGCGGCGTGCGGCGGCCCACCCAGTTCTGTGTGCTCACCGCGGCGGACCCGAACTCCTGGGCCACGTTGATCGCCGCCTCGCCGTCGGAGACCGCGAGGTTCACCGTCTCGCCGATGATCTCCGCGAGCGCCTGGCAGGTCGGCTGCCCCAACCGTGCCAGGTCCATCCGGCCGGTCGTCGCCGCGGCCAGACGGACGATCCCGAAGCTCAGGGCGTACTTCCCGCGGTCGCCGAGCTGCTCGAGCAGACCGCGACGCTGCAGCGCCGACACCAACCGGGAGGCCGTCGACTTGTGGACGCCGAGCTCCTCGGCGATCTCGGTGATCCCCGCCTCGCCGCGCGCGGCGAGGATCTCCAAGATCGTGACCGCCCGGTCGACGGACTGGACCGAGGAGCGGTCGTTGCGCTCTCCGTCGGCCCTCGACATGGCGAAAAGTGTAGCCAACCCCGGCGTCGCCGACCTCACCCCCGACGACGACCTCTTGACGGGATCCCCGCATCGGCCCCACGCTGTTGCGTATTGCGCCCAATGTTCCTCAGTGCGCAACAAACACGTCTCTCCCGCGGAGCGCCTCATGCTCGTCCCCGTCCGTCCCCTGTCCGACCTGGCCCCCGGCGACGCCGTCCGTCTGGAACCCGAGCACACCCTGGAGCCGTCCGGGCCCGGTGTGGCGGTCTTCCGGACCGAGGACGGGCTCCACGCGGTCGACGACTCGTGCACCCACCAGGACACCGCACTCTCCGACGGATATCTCGAGGGCTGCTTCGTCGAGTGTCCGCTGCACGCCGCCCTGTTCGACCTCCGCACCGGCGTCCCTGACGGCCCACCGGCCCGCACGCCCGTTCGGGTGCACCCGGTCGTCGTCATCGACGGGATGATCCACGTCGAGCTCCCCGAGGTGGCCGCCCTGCCCGCCGAGGTCGCCGACGCCGCCGAGGTCGCGGCCTGAACCGGGCGTCCGGGTCCTGCGGGCCGGGGCTCGAACGGGCGGCCGAACGTGACCGACCGTGTGGTCCAACGCGCAGCCGCCCGATCGGTCCTCCGGGCGGCAGTGGTCCAGACTGGTGAGCGTGTCGGAGACGCGGGTCGAGCGCGACGACCCCGGCTCCACCCCGGAGCCCGCCGGAGGCGACACCACCACGACCGACCCGCCCACGCCGGCCGGCGCGCCGGTGCAGGGGCCGCGCCCCCGGCCACCCGCCGCCCACGTCGTCCACCGCGGGCCGGGGCCCCTCGACCGTCGCGGCCTGCGGTGGCTGCGGGTCGACGCGCTCGGGTTCACCCTCGCCGTCGCCGCAGGCGCCCTGTCGATGACCCCGTCGCTGATCCCCCGCACCTGGTGGGTCCAGGGCCTGGCGACCGGCCTCTCGGCGGCCGTGGGCTACGGCATCGGGACGTCGATCTGGTTCCTGCTGCGCCGCACGCACCACGGGGTCCGGCTGATCGCGCACGCCCGCGGCTGGATACCGCGGCGAGTCCGGCAGTCCGCCTGGCCGATCCTGCTCGTCGCGGCGGCCGTCGTCGTGCTCGTGATGCTGATCGCCGGGGCGCGCTGGCAGCGCGAGCTCGCCGGCCTCGTCGGGATCGAGCCTCCCGGCTACCTCGGTTACCTCCGCGCCGCGCCGACGGGCGTGGCGGTGGCCGCGGTGCCCGTCGCGGTCCTGCGGATGGTCCGGCACGCCGACCACGTCCTCGTCCGGGGCCTGCGCCGGTTCACGCGCCTGCCCCGGCGCATCGCCACCGTGGTGGCCGTCGTCGTGCTCGGCGTCGTCATCGCGGCCGTCGCGAACAACGTCGTGCTGGCGGGCACCCTGGCCGTCGTCGACCAGGCGTTCGGCGGCGTGAACGACCAGACCTACCCGGGGGTCACCCAGCCCCAGCGGCCGACCCGCTCGGGCTCCCCGACCTCGCTCACGCCGTGGGCCACGCTCGGCAAGGAGGGCAGGCGCTTCGTCGCCGTCGGCCGGGACCCCGCCGACCTGTCCGCCGCCTCGGGCCGGCCCGCCGTGGACCCGGTGCGCGCCTACGTCGGCCTGGAGTCCGCCCCCGACCCCCAGGCACGCGCCGACCTCGCCGTCGCCGAGCTCGACCGCGAGGGGGCGTTCTCCCGCCAGGTGGTCGCGGTGGTGACGACGACGGGCACCGGCTGGGTGGACGACCCGGTCGCCGACTCGCTCGAGGCGATCTGGGGCGGCGACTCCGCGATCGTCGCCACCCAGTACTCCTACCTGCCCAGCTGGCTGTCCTTCCTCTTCGACGGGTCACGCGCGGAGGAGGCCGGTCGGCTGCTCATCGACGCCGTGCACGCCCGCATCGAGGCGATCCCCCCGGGGCAGCCCCGCCCGAAGATGATCGTGTTCGGCGAGAGCCTGGGCTCGCAGGGCTCGGAGGCGGCGTTCAGCTCGCTCGCCGACGTCCGCGCGAACACCGACGGTGTGCTCTGGGTCGGCCCGCCGAACACCAACCGGCTCTGGTCGCAGCTCGTCGCCCGCCGCGACCCGGGCAGCCCGGAGATCCGGCCCACCTACTCCGACGGGCTCGTCGTGCGGTTCACCGGCGGTGACGCGACCCGGACCGTGGCCCGCACGCCGGCCACCCCGTGGATCGCGCCGCACGTGCTGTACCTGCAGCACCCGTCGGATCCGGTGGTGTGGTGGTCGCCGGACCTCCTCTGGAGCCGCCCGGACTGGCTCGTCGAGCCCCGCGGCTACGACGTCCTCGGGGCGATGAGCTGGTATCCCGTCGTGACGTTCTGGCAGGTCTCGATCGACCTCATGAACTCGGTGGGCGTGCCGCCCGGGCACGGTCACGTCTACCAGGGCGAGATCCTCGACGGCTGGGCCTCGATCGCCGCACCCCCGGGCTGGACCTCCGCCGACACCGAGCGTGCCCGGCACGTCCTCGCCGGTGACGGGTGACACGTGTCACCTGTCGTCGCCGGTGGGTATGACCTCGGTGACACCCCACCGGGACCCTCACGGTTCGCTCACGGGTGGTGATGGCACGGTGGTGTGTCGAGACCCGGCCCCGGCCCGAAGGTGACATGACCTCTCCGACGCTCCGCGCGCCCGCTCCCGGCGCCGCACCTGCGCCCGCCGGGACCGCGGCTGACGGGACCGCGGCTGACGGGACCGTGGCTGGCGGGATCGCGCCACGCCGGGTGCCCGCCGTGGTCGTGCTGTCGGTGGTGGCGGTCGTGGTCGCCGCGGGCCTGGTCGCCTGGAACAACCTGCTCGTCCCCGCCCTGCCCGCGGACCCGGTCGTCCGGATGATCGCGAACGTCGCCGGGGTGCTCGTGCTGGTGCTCGCCGCCCGCGCCGGCGGCCTGACGTGGCGTGACCTGGGCCTGTGCCCGACGACGTGGTCGGCGGGGCTGCGATGGGGCGGCGCGGCCGTGGGGGTCGCCGCGCTCGGCTACGCGGTGGCGTTCCTGCTGCCCGCCACCCGCCCCCTGCTGGAGAACCCGGGGGTCGCCTCGAGCCCGGCGTCGGCGGTGGTGCTGCGGGCGCTGCTGCTCATCCCGGTCGGGACGGTGCTCTGCGAGGAGCTCGCGTTCCGCGGGGTGCTGCACGGGCTGACCGAACGGGCCTGGGCCGGGCGCTGGTGGGCGGGCCGCGGCGCGGTGTTCGCGGTGGCCTCGGCGTTCGCGATCTGGCACCTCGCCGGGGCCGTGGCGGCGCCCGCGGGTGGGATCCCGGTGCTGGGCGTGCTCGTCGTCCTGGTCGTCACGGCCATCGGCGGGGTCGTCATGTCGGTGGTGCGCCGCCGGACGGGCAGCATCTTCGCCTCGATCGGCATCCACCTGGGCACGAACGTCGTCGGCCTCGTCGCCGTCATCCTCGCCACCCGGTAGTCGCACCCGTCCGCCACCGTGGACGCCTGCCGCGACCAGGGCGCGGAAGGAATGTGAGGAGCCGGACGTTGCCCTCTTCGTGGGCAACCGTCGTCCTAGTGTGACGTCTCGTTGTTGAGCACACGAAACGGACAGCACGGAGGCCTGGTGGCGCGAGCGGTCGTGGACGAGAGCTCGATCGAGCCCTCCGGCTCGGGGCGGGCGCCCGCGAGCCCCGCCAGTCCCGGTCTGGTCGTCGCCGTCCTGTCCTCCGTCGGCCTCATCGCGTCGCTGTGCATGACGCTGGTCGTGCCGGTGGTCCCCCAGCTCCCCACGCTGCTGCACACGACGACGGCGGACGCCTCGTGGGTCATCACCGCCACGCTGCTCGGCGGCGCCGTCGCCACGCCGATCGCCGGACGCCTGGGCGACATGGTCGGGAAGCGGCGCGTGCTGCTCGCGACCCTCGCGCTGCTCGTCGTGGGCGCCGTCATCTGCGCGCTGACGTCGTCGCTGGTGCTGGTCATCGTCGGGCGCTCGCTGCAGGGCGTGGCGGTGAGCGCCGTGCCGCTGGGCATCAGCCTGATGCGCGACGCCCTGCCCCCGGAACGGCTCGGCTCCGGCATCGCGCTGATGAGCGCCACGCTGGGCATCGGAGGCGGGCTCGGCCTGCCGCTGTCCGCGCTGATCGTGCAGGTGGCGGACTGGCACGCGCTGTTCTGGGTCGCCGGCGCCCTCGGGGTCGCGGGGATCGCGGTCATCCTGCTCGTCATCCCGGAGTCGCCGCAGCGCTCGGGCGGGCGGTTCGACGCCGTCGGCGCAGTCGGGCTCACGGTCGGGCTGGTGCTGGGGCTGCTCGCGATCTCGAAGGGCGGGCAGTGGGGCTGGGGGAGCGCCACGACGCTGGGCGCCGTCGCGGGCTCCGTCGTCGTCCTGCTGGCCTGGGGTGCGTGGGAGCTCCGGACCCACGACCCGATCGTCGACCTGCGGATCTCGGCCCGCCGTGCCGTCCTCGTGCCCAACCTGGTGTCGGTGCCGGTGGGCGTCGCGATGTTCACCGGGATGATCACCTTCCCGCAGCTGCTGCAGGCCCCGATGTCGTCGGGCTACGGCCTGGGGCTCTCGTTGATCATGGCCGGGCTCGTGCTCGCCCCCAACGGCATCGTCATGATGCTGATGTCGCCGGTGACGGCGCGGGTCTCGGCGCGTTTCGGCCCGCGGACCTCGCTGCAGGCCGGGCTGGTCATCATCGTCATCGCCTACGGGATCGGGACGATGCTGCTCTCGCAGGCCTGGCACGTCGCACTGGTGATCTCGCTGGTGGGCGCAGGCGTGGCGCTGGCCTACGGCTCCCTGCCCGACCTGATCATGCGGGCCGTCCCGACCGACCGGACGGCGGCCGCCAACGGGCTGAACACCCTGATGCGCTCGGTCGGCACCTCGACGGCCTCCGCGGTGGCGGCCGTCGTGCTCTCGATGATGACGATCCGTGTCGGCGACGCCGTGCTCCCCTCGCTCGCCGGACTGCGTACGACGCTGCTCATCGCGGCCGGGGCGGGGCTGGTGGCGCTCGTGGCGACCGCCGCGATCCCGGTGCTCCCACGATCGCGCTCGGTCGACGAGGTCGTCATCGACACCGGGATCCCGGAGCCCGCCGACGACGAGCCGCGCTCGGCCGTCCACGGACGGGTCCGGCTCGCCCACGGCGCGCCCGCCCCGGACGCCCGCGTCACGCTCGTCGACCTGCACGGACGCCAGCTCGCGGTGGTCCCGGTGGGCACCGACGGGACGTTCTGCGCGCCCGTCGACAACCCGGAGACC
>NZ_DASXJS010000256.1:0-36012 GCF_036497245.1 Actinomycetospora sp.
TCGACGCGGTGTTCGACCTGGTCGGCGGCGACCCGCTGCGCACCGTCGCCGACCTGCTGACCGACCGGCACCGGCTGATCTCCGTCGCCGACTACGGGCTCTCCACCGAGCTCGGCGGCCAGCAGCTCGTCCGCGACCGCAGCACCGCCGTCCTCACCGAGCTGGCGGGCCTCGTCGCCGACGGTGCCCTCGACCCGCACGTCACCGACGTCCGCCCGTTCGACGACGCCCCGGCAGCGCTGGCACTCGTCGAGCAGGGGCACGCGACGGGGAAGGTCGTGCTCGACATCGGGTGAGGGCCGCGCGCCGGGCTGGTCGCCAGGCGTCGCCCGTGATCGGGTGGACGCATGAGCTCGCAGGGACAGCTGCCGGAGGGCACCGACCCGGACGAAGTGCCGTGGTGGCCCGCCGACGGTCCCTGGGGCGGGCGCGGGCGGACGTCGGTGCTGCTGGTGCTCGGTGGGCTGGTCGTGGTCGTCGTCGTGGTGCTCGCGGTGACGTTCCTGACCGGCAGCGAGTCCGACTCGGGCTCGGCCGCCGTCGGTGGTCCTCCCCCGCCCGTGCTGGCGAGCGAGGGACTCCAGCCGGGCACGCGGGTGATGCTCGGCGGCGCGCCCTACGACGTCGGGGTCGGCGCGTTCACCCCGAGCACGCGGGCGGCGCCGAGCGGGTCGCACCTGCTGCTCGCCCCGCTGGTGGTGCGCAACGCCGGACCCGGGCCGGTGGCGAACCCGCTCGCCGGGTCCGCGGGCCTGCTCGTGGCGGTGGGCCTGAGCTCGCTGCCGCCGTCGGTGCTCTCCGGCCCCTCGGCGCTGCTGTGCCGCAACACCCCGGCGACGTCACCGCTCGCGTCGCCGTCGCCGGTCTTCCGTGGCCTCGAGCCCGGGTCGTGCGTGCTCGACGGCCGCGCGGCACCGTCCGGTGCGGCCGCGCCGACCCTGGCTCCGGGCGACGAGGCGCGCGGGATCCTGCTGTCCTCACCGGTGCCGGACGTCGTCACCGACGTCGCGCCGTCGGTGTGGGTCTCGACGGAGCCTGGTCCGCCGGCGCAGTACGAGCGCGTCGGGTAGGTGCCTTCGGCTCGTGAACACTCATCCGCGCTATAGAGCCTGTCGGAGATTGTCGAGTGGACCCTGGCGGCTGCGGCAGTAACCATAGGCGTCCACTCGGATTCGGACCCGGCCAGATCCACCGCCGAGTGGACCCTGGGGGCTGCGGCAGTAACCATGGGCGTCCACTCGCCGGCCGCGACCTCGCCGGCTCCGCGCTCTTCACCGGACGTATCACGTCGACTTTCCCGAGCTATTACTCGATGGAAGATTGACGCTTTTCTGTCATTGTGACGTTCGGTAGTCGGCGACCGGGTGCCGCGATGCGTCGTGACCGACCCCGGACACACGTCGGCGGGCGGAGCCGTGGTGGCTCCGCCCGCCGACGTTCGCAGCTGTGGTGCTCAGCCCATGATGCTCGAGGCGATCGGCAGGCTGGAGGGCGCGGCCTGGCCGGCGTTGCTGACCTGGCCGGCGTTCATGCCCGAGAGGGACGGCAGCGAGTCCGCCGAGACCGGCAGCGAGTCGGCCGAGACCGGCAGCGAGTCGGCCGACACCGGCAGCGAGTCCGCCGACACCGGCAGCGAGTCCGCCGAGACCGGCAGGTTCGACAGCGGCGAGTCGGAACCCTGATCGTCCGAGCTCTTGCCCTCGTCCGAGCTCTTGCCCTGGTCCGAGCTCTGGCTCTCGTGCGACTGCGACTGGGTCGCGTCCTGCCCGCTGTCGGCGGGCGCCTCGTCGGCCAGCGCGACGCCGGCGCCGCCGCCGACGAGCGCCAGGGCGGCGAGCCCCGTCATCGCGCCACGGCCGAGAAGGCCGCGCCCGGTGAGTCGGTCGTTGTCCTGCTGCATGGTGTGAGCACCCATGGGAAGTCTCCTCCGCTGTCGGAACGTCGTCGCTCGGCAGGGAGCACCCGTGGCGACATCCCCTGAACCGGCATGGCGTCGGTCGCGGACCGTTGCCTGAATCCCGTAACGAGGTGATTCGCGGGAAGGTCACGGGGAGATCACGATGATTTCTCGGGCCATCGTTCCGTCACACGCAACGGCCATCTGGAGTAGGAGATCCGTGGCTGATGGAGCAAAAAATCGCTGATCTCGGAACCATCACGGGGAATCACGTTTCGGCGGCCGGACCGTCGGGCACAGCTGGTCGGATCACCTCGTGAATCGGGCAAGGACCGCACGATGGTCGCTTCCGGGCACGTCGAGCACCTCGACCGACCGGACGTGGATCGCGCCCGACACGAGCACGTGGTCGATCGTCACCCCGATCGACCGACGCCACCACGACGGCCAGGTGGCCGCGACCCGTCGCGTCACCGGCCGGGCGTCGCCGAGCGCGTCCTGCAGCGGCCCGTGCTCGAGCGTCGCGTTCAGGTCGCCGACGACGATCGTGGGCCGCGCCGGGTCGGCGAGCCAGGGGTGCAGCAGGGACAGCTCCCGGACCCAGTCCGGGGTCGTGTCGGGCAGCAGGACCGCGGGGTGCACCCCGAGCACCCGCACCGCGCCGAGCCCGCCCCCGCTCACCACGACCCACCCCGACCGGGTGTCCGCCGACACCACCCTCACGTCCACCTCGCCCAGTCGGGCGGCGGTGAGCACCGTCAGGCACGGGCCGTCGTCAGCGCCCGCCGCCTCCACGGCGGCGCGGCCGGGAGCACAGGACCACCCCCGGTAGCCCTCGAGCCCGTCGAGGAGGCGCTTGCGGAACGGATCGCCCGCCTCGGGCAGCACGACGACGTCGGGACGCTCGGCCGCGATCGTCGTGGCCAGGGCGGCCGGGTCCGCGCGGCCGAGCCACACGTTCGCGCCGAGCACCGACAACGGCTCCGCCCCGGCCCCCACGGGCTCCGGACGCGCCCGGTGCCGGTGGACCGAGAGCCCCAACGCGCCCGCGGCCACCGTCGACACCGCGATCGCGGACGCCCGCCAGGGCCCCGGGCGGACCCCGACGGCCAGTGCCCCGGCGGCGGTCCCGACGGCGAGGCGGCGCCGGAACGCGGTCACGATCGGCCAGGGCGGCGTGCGGTCGAGCCCGAAGGCCTCCGGCAGCAGCAGGGCGACCGCACCCGCCGTCGTGATCCCGGCCCTCGCAAGCCCCGTCGGTCGCCCGCGCATGCCGCACCTCCTCACGACGATCATGCGCCTGTCGTCGCGAAGAGGGCGTCACGCGGACGCGAAAGGTTGTGGAAAGGCCCGTCCGCTTCGATCACGTGGTGGACGACGACGGGGCGGGGGCGCGCTCAGCGCACCGGTCGGAGTCCCAGAGGCAGGGCCGGGACCGGCGTGGCGGGGGGCGACGCCGGGACCGGTCCGCCGTCGGGCTGGTGGCCGTGGGCGAAAGTGTCGGCGGCGTCGGCCCACGGGGTCCATCCGAGCCCGGCCGCCGTGGCCGCCGCGGCGCGGAAGAGCTCGAGGGCCCCGGCGGTGTCGCCGACGACCGACGTCGCGAGGCCCCGGTAGAGATCGAGCGGGCCGAAGACCGCGGCCCCGATCCCGACGACGACCGTGGCTCCCGGGTCCGCGGGCATGGCATCGAGCACGAGAGCGGCCGTCACGGCGTCTCCCACCGCGTAGGCGGCGCACGCGGCGAGGCACAGCCCGCTGCGGTCGAAGAGGCCGCCCTCGCGGCCGTCGCGCTGCTCGTGGAACTCGCTCAGGCGGGTCCGGGCGGTCGAGGCGTCTCCGGCGTGCACGGCGTCGACGGCGGCGCAGGCGCGCCAGGCCGAGACGCGCGGGTACATCCCCGCAGCGGTGGCGGGCAGGCCGCCGAGGACGGGCATGTCGCCGCCGAGCAGGTGGCGCGCGACCAGGTGGACGAAGTAGCCGCCGAGCGCGTCGGGGATGCCCAGCTCCTGGCCGCGGGTGAAGGCCTCCTGCGCGACCTCGTCGGCGTCCGCGACCTTGCCGACCGCGAGCATCATCGAGGCGTCGAGGAGCCGGGTGGCCCACATCGTGCGGGGCCGGTGCCTGCGCTCCGCCTCGGGCGCGAGCTCGGCGTGCCGGGCGAGGGCGTCGTCGAGCCTGCCCGCGGCGACGAACGCGGCGACCAGCAGCTCGTCGGCCTCGAAGCGCAGCGTCAGCTCGCCCGCCGCCTCGGCCAGGTCCCGGGCCCGCAGACAGGTCTCGACGCGCTCGGCCGCGGGGACCGCCGCGTCGAGCTGCAGGAACGCGGTGGCGACGGCGACCTCGGCGGCCACGTGGGGGTCCGCGCCCGCCCCGACGTCCCCGAGGTCCATGAGCTCCGCGACCAGCGAGGGCGTCTCCGTGACGCCGACGAGCTGCTGCTCCTCGGTGATCATCCCGCGCAGGACCCGGGCCCGCTGGCGGTCGTCGAGGGGCAGCTCGCGCACCCGTCGCAGGCGCTCCAGGCGCCGCGGCCTGCCGGCGACGGAGGGGCCCTGGGCGTCGTCGCCCATCGCGGCGGCGACCGCGTCGGCGACCTCGGCACCCGGATCGGCGACCACCGCGTCGAACTCCTCGGCGGCCTCGTCGACCTGCCCTCGCGCCTCGAGCACCAGCCCGCGCAGCAGGGCGACCCGGCAGGGGAGGGTGGTGTGCTCGCGGGCCGCGTCGAGCAGGCTCTCGGCCTCGGCCAGGGCGCCGTCGCGGTAGGCGACGACGATGGCGGGCAGGTGCGCGTCGGCGACGGTCGCGGCGGGCAGCAGGGCGGCGGCGCCGACGGCGTGGCGCAGCACGGTGAACGGCGAGGCCTCGGCGGGCAGCGCCTCGTAGCGGGCCAGGTGCAGGTGCGCGGCGACGACCGGGGGCACGGTGGCGAGCAGGGCGGCCTCGGTGAGCTCGTGGCGGAACGCGAAGCCGTCCGGCGTCGGCTCGACGAGGGTGAGGGCGAGGGCGGGCCGCAGGTCGGCCGCGAGGCGCCGGGCCGGGATGCCGACCGCGCCCGCCAGGTCGGTCAGCGGGATCGCGCCGAGCACCGCGAGGGCCTCCAGGCCCGCCCGGCAGACCTCGGGCAGCTGCTCCAGCTGATGGGCGAGCAGTGGGCGCAGCCGCTCCGGGACCTGGGCGGTTGCGGCGACGCGGGCCTCGTCGTCGGGGAGGTCGCGGATCTCGGCGAGCAGTGCCGACAGGTGCAGCGGATGGCCGCCGGTGCGCGTCCAGAGGGTCCCGGCGAGGGTCTCCCCCAGCTCAGCGCCGACCAGCGCGCGCGTGCCCGCCTCGTCCAGCTCGCGCAGGACCGTGCGCTCCACACCGTCGAGCGGGGCGAGGTCGGCGGCCGCGCCGCCCCAGGCCGGGTGCGCGGCGGCGTCGGGCTCCCGGGCGGCGACGAGCACGACGACGCCCGGCGGCACCCCGGCCCGGCCGAGGGCCCGCAGCACGTCGAGCGAGGCACCGTCGGCGCGGTGCGCGTCGTCGAGGGTGATCAGGACCTGGGCGTCGTCGGCGGCCACGGCGAGGCGGCGGCGCAGCGTGCGGCCCGGCGCGGGGTCGCGCAGCGCAGGCGGCTCCACCCCGACGCCGTGCAGGGCCTCGACCCACGCCGCGAACGGCGCCTGGTCGTGCTCCCAGAGCCCCCGACCGACGCGGGCGCCCCGGCTGCGGGCCTCCCGGGCGGCCGCGCCGAGCAGAGTCGACTTCCCGATGCCGGCCTCGCCCGCGATGAGCACGATGCGACCGGCCTGCGGGTCGTCCAGTCCTTCGCGGATGGTCGCCAGCGGTCCCTCGCGCCCGACGACGGCGCGTCCCGGACCGGGGCTCCGGTCCCGGGCCTCGAGGACGGTCCGCTCGACGGCGCGCAGCTCGGGACCGGGGTCGAGCCCGTGCTCGACCTTGAGCTCGCGGCGGGTGGCGGCGATCGTGCGCAGCGCCTCACCGGAGCGTCCGAGCCGGTGCAGGGAGGTCGCGACCAGGGCGACGAGGTGCTCGCGGTCGAGGTGGCCGGCGAGGGCCGGGGAGGCGACGGAGAGGGCGACGCCCGGCTGGTCGTCGTCGAGCAGCCGGCGGGCGCGGTCCTCGACCAGCTCGAGCCAGCGGACCTCCACCCGGCGACGCTCGGTCTCCAGTCGGGGTGCCGGACGGCAGCCGGGGAAGGGCTCGCCGTCGATGGTGCGCAGCGCGACGTCGGGCTCGGCGTCATGGAAACGGCAGAGGTCGACCTCCGCGCGGGAGACCTCGAGCGCGTACCCGCCGCCGGTGCTCGCGACCTTCGCGGGTGCGACGAGCTTGCGCAGGCGGGTGACCTGCACGTGCAGGGCGGCGCCGGGGTGCTGCGGGAGCGACTCCCCGTAGAGCTCGTCGATGAGCGTGGACGTCGGGACGGGACGGCCCGGGTCGAGCGCGAGCAGGGCGAGCAGGGTGCGCAGCAGTGCGCTGCGCACGACGTCGGCGCCGGCGACCTCGACCGTGCCGAGCAGACGGATTTCCGTGACCGCCCCCCCAGGACGTGTTACTTACAGTGACCAGCACGCTCTACCGTACGACACCGCCGGCGGTTCGACCAGGTCAGGTCAACCCCGGAGACATACTGCTGGTGACCCCCGTGGCGGGTGAGCCGCTCGGGGAGATGATCACCCGTCTCGACGGCTCGGCGTTCTCGCACAGCGGCATCGCCCTGGGGAACGGCATCATCGCCTCGGCCCGGAAGTCGTTCATGGCGTCCCAGCCGTGGGACCTGTCCGGGCTGCGCACCGAGAGGTTCGAGCACTTCTGGGAGAAGGGCCAGTCGGTGTACCGGCTCGCCGTCCCCTCGGCCGAGGCGCGGCGGCGCGCCGTCGCGGCCGTGCACGACCTCCGGTTTCCCGACGACGGTTCCTTCTCGGTCCCCAAGGTCCTCATCGTGGCGATCGCGCTCGCGTCGTTCGACCGGGCGCTCTTCGACGACGAGGCCGGGGCGACGATCCGGGAGCTCGCCGTCGCCGCGGCCCGCGCCTGGGAGGGGCGACCGGGCCGGCGGACGTTCTACTGCGCCGAGGTCGTCGCCCGCGCGTACGGCGAGCGCTTCCCGCTGTCGGCGCTGGAGCCGCCGGGCGGGGTCCGCCCCGCTGCCGCGCCCCCCGCGCAGGACGGAGTGCTCGGCATGATGATGAAGCTCTACCTCGACGCCGCGACGGGCGACCGGTGCCAGGAGGAGCTCGACCGCCTCGTCGACGCCCTGGACATCGAGGCCCCCGCCTTCCTCGACACCGTCGCCCGCGACATCATCGCCAGCGCCCGCCGTCTCGGCCAGGAACGCCCGCTCGCGGCGCGCTACACCGGGAGACACGTCCCCCAGAAGGGTTGGGAGCTCACGGGCCGGCTCCTCCCCCCGGCCCTCGTCACCCCGCGCATGCTGCTCGACGCGCCGTGGACCGCCGATGCCGTCACGCGCATCGACGGTCCCGGCGCTCCCCCCGCGCTGACGGCGGCGTGACGACGCTCCGGCGGGTCAGTTGTCCGGGTTGTCGCTGGCCTTCGCGCTGCCCCAGCCGTGCCAGCGGTCGACCTCGATCCAGGCGCTGACCCGCGTCCGGTCCCGCACCGGGTACGGGTTGCCGGTGTAGTGGCGGGAAATCCGGTCGATGTCGACGAGGCCCTCGTCGGCGGCCCACTCCACGACGCGGCCCTGCAACGAGACGTGGGTGTACCAGTCGTCCTCGGCGAGCACCGTGATCGTGGTGCGGGGATCCTCACGCAGGTAGCGCACCCGGGTCCGGGCGTCGTCCATGTTGACCAGGACCCGGCCGTTCTCCCAGAGGTACCAGGTGGCCACCGACACCGGGGACCCGTCCGGGCGCAGCGACGTGATGACGCTCGGGTTGGGGCGGGCGAGCAGCGCACCGACCTCGTCGGGCAGCGGCGGCTTCGGCATCAGGGGACCTCCTGGGGGTCGGGATCGGACTCGCCGGCAATCGTAGGGACCGCGACGGCGTCAACCCCCGGATAGACCGTCGCGGCCATAGATAGACCGCCGTGACCCCGTTGTCCGGATCACTGTTGGCACGGGGTCCGAGGACGTACCCCTCTGGTGCCACTCCCGCGCTCCCACCGGCCACGACCGCCGGTGCCACGGGGGGACGCACGACCCGGTGCTCGGGGGGAGTCCCGGACCGTGCGGCGTGAGCGCGGGAGTGGTGCACCGGTAGCGTCGGGCCCGGCCGACTCCGGGGGGACACGCCGATGCCCAGACCGCAGCGTGAGCTGGATCCCGACGGGGGCCCGCTCGTCGAGTTCGCGCGGGACCTGCGCGGGCTGCGCACCCACGCGGGCACCCCGAAGTTCGCGACGATGGCCCGCCGCACCGGGCGCTCGAAGACCGCCCTCGCCGACGCGTCGGCCGGCCAGCACCTGCCCCGCTGGGAGACCGTCGAGGACTTCGTCCGCGCCTGCGGGGCCGACTCCGCCGACTGGTACGACCGCTGGCTCGCGCTCCGCTCGGGTGAGAGCCCGGGGTCGGCGGTCGTGATTCCGGGGGCTGACGACGAGCGCGCGGTTCCGGCGACCGGTGGGCCGGCGGTTGGCGGGCCGGCAGGTGGCGGGCCGGCGGTTGGCGGGCCGGCAGGTGGCGGGCCGGCAGCCGGCGGGCTGGTGGAGCCGGCACCGCCCCGCCGTGGTCGGGCCGTGCTCGTCGCCGCGGTCGTCGCGGGCGTGCTCGTCGTCGGCGCCGTCGGGTTCGTGCTGGGCCGCGTGACGGTGCCCGGCCCGCCGGTGCTCCCACAGACCGTCGAGGCGATCGAGGTGCAGAACATGGTCGCGCTCGGCCCGGATCGGCTCGTCGAGGACCGCACGCCCGCCTACCTCTCGACCGAGGCGCTGGCCTACTGCGCCTCGCCCGACCGGTCCTGCAAGGTGCCCGGCACCGAGATGGCCTCCGGCGCGGCCGTCGTCGCCAACTGCTGGACGCCGGGCCAGATGATGTGGAACTGGGACCTCTCGGACCCGACCGCGCAGTCCAACCCGTACCGGGTGCGCTCCGATCGCTGGTATCGGGCCTCGTTCCCCGACGGCCGCACCGGCTACCTCTCGGAGGTGTACGTGGTGCGGGGCGATCGCGGCGGGCGCGAGCTCCCGCAGTGCACGCCCTGACGCTTCCCACGGCGCGAAGCTCTGTCGATCCGAAGTTCGTGAGCGCGTCGCCCGTGAATCTTGCGCGTGTCGCTCACGAGATCGCGATCATGCTCGGCGCCGGCGTGCGACGTGGCGCGCTCGGCATGATCAACTGCCTAGTGCCGGAAGACGCCGAACGAGGAACCCCGCCCGACCCGCCGGTCCGACACCCCTCACGAGACGCGCAGCGCGGCCAACCCCTCCACCCAGTCGCAGTAGGCGCGGTGGGCCGCGGCCGACCCGAGCGCCTCCTCCGCGTACGCCCGTCCCCGCGCGCCCGCGGCGTCGGCCGCCTCACCGGAACCCGCCGTCGCCCGGATCGCGTCCAGCAGGGCGGCGGAGGAGCCCGGGTCGACCCGGACTCCGGCCTCGGCCCGCGCGAGCTCCGTGGACGCCGCGGAGTGCGGCCACGACGCGGCCACCACCGGCCGGCCCGCCGCGAAGTACGAGGTGAGCTTCGACGGGGCCGACATCTCGGCGACGGTCGCGGCCTCGTTGACCACGAGGACGTCGGCGGCGGCGAGCGCGTCGGGGAACCGGTCGCCGGGCAGCGGGTCGAGGAACTCCAGCCGCTCGATTCCCGCGCCGAGCTCTTCGAGCCGGGCCCGCTGGTTGCCGGTCCCGAGCAGCACGAAGCGCACCGCGGCCCCGGTCGCGTCCGCCTCGCGCGCCGCCTCGACGACGTTCTCCAGGCCCTGCTTGACGCCCATGTTGCCGGCGTGCAGCGCGATCACCTCGTCGTCGCGCCATCCGAGCTCGCGGCGCACGGTGGCCCGGTCCCCCGTCGGCGGGTCGATGTGCGACCAGTTCGGGATGGCGGTGATCCGGGCCGGGTCGACCCCCAGGTCGGCGAGCGGCCCGCTGAACTGCGGGTGCACGACGGCGATCCCGTCGGCGCGCGAGAGCAGGGCGCCCTCGAGCTTCGCGCCCCAGCCCGCGAGGCGGGAGGAGGTCATGCGGGTCTCGGCGAGCGCCCGGCTGTAGAGGTCCTGGGTGACGACGCCGAGGGCGGTGCGACCTCCCCGGAGACGCGGGAGAGAGGGGAGCACGCCGATAGGGGAGCTCGACCATCGAGGCAGCCGCCACCGCAGGCCGGCCAGCACGGTCAGCAGCACCGGGCTCACCGCCACGACGACGTCGGGCCGCGGGCCGCCGACGAGCGCGGCGTGGGCGGTGAAGGCGGCGTCCATCGCGATCCGCCTGCGGGCGTCGGGGACCGCGGGCACGGGATGGCGCACGCGGGTGACCGGGACGCCGTCGAGGATCTCGTGGCGCCGCAGACCGGTGTAGCCCGCGGTGACCTCCCAGGCCGGGTAGTGCGGGTACCCGGTGACCACCCGGACCCGGTGCCCCGCCGCGTGCAGCGCGGCGACCATCCCGGTGGTGTACGGCGCGTTCCCGGTGTGCTCGGGGGCGTAGTGCATGCCGACGACGCACACGTCGAGGGCCTCACTGTCCCGGCCGACGGACCTCGTCGCAGCGGACGGCCGGGCCGCACCGTTCCGGACGGGGGCCAGCGTCATCGGTCCTCCAGCAGGGGGTGGCGTGCAGGGGGCGCAGGCGGCGCGGTCCCGATCGACGATGGTCGGCGCCGAAGCTCGTCCGGCGCCCTGGGATCTATGCCCAGGTCGGTCCGAGCTGGATCACACGAGTGCCGCGTCCGATGGGCGGAGTGTCTGCTTCATCCCGTTGACTCGGACACAAGGTCGCGCGGACGATGGCAGGGTGTCGCCCGAAGGAGCCAACAACGCGTCCACGATGACGGTGCGTGACTCCTCAGGGGGAGTGCCTGCGCCTCGCGTGTCCGTGGTGGTGCCGCTGTACCAGAAGGAGCGCTACATCGGCCGCACGGTCGCGAGCGTGCTGGCGCAGACGTTCACCGACTTCGAGCTCGTCATCCTCGACAACGCGTGCACCGACCGGTCGGCCGAGGTCGTGCGCGGCTTCTCCGACCCCCGGGTGCGCCTCGAGCGCAACGCCGAGACGGTGCCGGTGACCGAGAACTTCCGGCTGGCGGTCGGGCATGCCCACGCGCCGCTGGTCAAGGTCCTCAACGCCGACGACCTCCTCGCCCCGACCGTGCTCGCCGAGCAGGTCGCGGTCATGGACGCCGACCCGACGCTGGCCCTGGTCTCCTGCCGTCACGACCTCGTCGACGACGACGACCGCGTGATCGCCCGGGGGCGTGCGCTGCGCACCGCGGACCTGCTGGGCAGGCGGGACGCGACCACGGTGCTGCGGCGCATCGTCCGCCACCGCGGCAGCCCGATCGGGGTGCCGGGCAACATGCTCTTCCGCCGTGCCGCGTTCGACGCCGTCGGGGGCTTCCCCGACAACGGCTACGCCCTCGACGTCGGGCTCGCCGCCCGGCTGGTCACCGTTGGCGGGTTCTTCGGCATGCCCGAGTCGCTCTCGCGGTTCCGGCTGGCGAGCGGCTCGATCACCTCCTCGGCGCGGCGCCGCAACATGGCGTTGCAGCACCGCTTCCTGCGGGAGCTGCGCGCGGAGCACGCCGACGTGGTGCGCCGTCGCGACGTGGCCGTCGGGCTGGCGCGCGAGCCGGTGACCTGGCTGCGGCAGCGGATCATGATGATCGCCTCGACCGACCCGTCGTCCCGCCGCCACCGGGCGGCCGCCGCACTGCTCGCGCTGCGGCAGCGTCCGGTGGAGCGCGATCAGCGCGGCGTCGCGAACACCACGATGTTGTCGCGGTAGTTCAGCGACCCGTCGTCGAACGGGCCGCCGCAGGTCATGAGGCGCAGGGTCGGCGTCGTCGTCGGCCCGTAGACCCGCTCGGTGGGCAGGTTGTCCTTCGAGAAGGTCTCCACGGAGTCGACGCCGAACCGCGCCGTGCCACCGTCCGAGCGCGGGACCTCGATGAGCTCGCCCGGCTTCAGGTCGTCGAGCCGCCCGAACACCGCCGGGCCGTTGCGGGTGTCGACGTGGCCGACCATCACCGCCGACCCCGGGTCGCCCGGCACCGCGGACGAGGTGAACCAGCCGACCTTCGTGAAGTCGGTGGGGACCTGCAGGGCGCCGCGGTAGTCGATGCGCAGGTCGGTCGGGTCGGTCGTGTCCAGGCCGATCGCGGGGATCTGCAGCCCCGTCGGGTGCGGTCCGCCGGGCGGGGGTGCGGTCGCGATCGCGAGCGGCATGCGGACGGCGGGCGGTGCGCCCGGGTCGTCGGTCCGTCCGGCGCCGAACCAGCCCTGCACGGTGTCCCAGATGCCTCCGGCGGCGAGCGTCCCCACGTGGTCGCGGGACAGGCCGCCGAGCCCGGCCCCGATGCCGCCGCTCGGCGGGGAGGGGGCCTTCGGCGCGGGCGGGGTGGACGTCTCGGGGGCGGCCTGCGCGTCCGGGGGCTGCGGAGCCTGCGAGCCCGGGGCGACGGGGGCGGCCGAGGACTCGGCGGTGCGCGGGGCGGGCGGCGCGGCCACCGGCGGGGCGCCGGGAGCGGGCGAGGGCGGCTTGGCGGCCGACGCGGCGTCCGGCACCACCTGCGCGGCGAGCCCGCCGTCGGCCCCGCGGGTGACGACGAGGCTCGCGACCGACGTGCTCGTCACCGGCACCTGCAGCGTCGTCTCCTTGCCGTTACGGCTGGTCAGGCGCACCGACCAGGGATGCGCGGCAACGGTCGCGTACGGGGTGGCCGAGCCGTAGAACAGGGTGTGCGCGAGCGGGATGTCCGGGTTGTTCCCCGACGGGTCGGTCGCCTCGACGTCGAGCGGTCCCACCTCGGCGGCGGCCTGCACGACGCGCAGCGCGCCGGAGCCCGCGGCCGACGGTGCGGTCTCGTCGTCGAGCACCTGGGCCTGGGTGGCGCCGCCCGGGCCGATGTCGACGAAGCTCGCGGTCTGGGCGGAGCCGGCGGGGAGGTCGACCGCGACGTCGAACAGCGGCGGGCTCGACGCGGGCGCCCCGGCCGGCCTGCCCTGGATGCGGTACGTGCCCGCGGGCTCGGTGAGATAGGGGCTCACGGCGCGGTAGGAGACGTCACCCGCGACCTTCGTCAGCGGCAGGTCCGGGCCCGTGGCGTACATGTCGACGGAAGGCGTGGTGGGCGAGAGGTGCGCGAGGCGCAGCATCGCCGTGCCGGGGTCCGCGGTCGCCTCGCGGGCGCCCACGACGCCCACCACTCCGATCACGACCGCGAGCACGGCGACCAGCGCTCCCGTGATCCACAGCCACCGCCGTCGTCCCGCGCGCCGCTCCATGAGATCTCTGTTCCCCCGATCGGGGGTCAGCTATCCGCGTTGTGAGCACTTTCTGGCGCTCTGACGTCAGATCGGGGTCACGGGGCCGTGGCCGACCTCAGAACGTGCGACCCCAGAGCTGACGCCGCGAGGTCACGCCGAGCTTCGCGAACACGTTCCCGAGGTGGTAGCTGATCGCCTTGGGGGTGACGTAGAGCGCGGCCGCCACCTCGCGACTGGTCAGGCCCTGGGCGACCAGGCGGACCACCTCGCGCTCGCGCGGGGTGAGTGCGGGGTGCTCGGCGGTCCACACCGGGGGCGCCGACGCGGAGGCGGCGGGCAGCGTGTCGGGGACCGCCGGAGCTCCGACGAGGCCGTCCGGCGCCGGAGCGTCGTCGGGGACGCCCGCGTCGATCTCGGCGTCGATCCGGGCCACCCACGGCTGGGCCCCGAGGGCGGCGTAGGCGCGCCGGGCCGTGGCGAGGTCGGCGGCCGCGCTCGGCCAGCCCCGGGCGCGGGCGAGGATGCCGGCCGAGGCGTGGAGCGCGGCGATCTCGGCGGGGCAGGCGTCGGCACCGATCGGCTCGGCGTCGGCGAGGTCGAGCGCCGTCCGGTACGCGTCCCAGGCGGCCCCGGCGTCGCCGCTCCGCTCGGCCAGCCTGCCGAGCAGCCGGTGGCGCGACAGCGTGAACCACAGCGGCGCCCCGAACACCGGCCAGTCGTCGATCTCCTCGGTCGCGACCATCGGGTGCCCCGCGTCGAGGGCGACCTCGGCGCGCAGGACCCGCCACGGGGCGGTCGGTGAGGCGAGCAGCGGCGGGACCGGGCCGTCGGCGATGGCCCGCAGCAGCCGGTGGGCATGCTCGTGGTCGCCGCGCTCGTGGGCGACGAGCGCCTCGCTGATGCGCACCATGGCGAGCCCGAGCGAGTGCGGGGAGTGCTCCAGGTCGGCGTGCGCCCGCCGCAGGTGCGCCTCCGCCTCGACGCCCTCGCCACGCACGGCCAGCACGCCCGCCCACATCGCCCGCGACGCGGGCCCGATCCAGGCGCTGCCGACCTCCCGGGACGTCGACGCCCCCACCCTCGCCTCCGCCTCGGCCTCGTCGAGACGCCCGGTCCGGAACGCGGCCTCGGCGAGGTAGAGGTGCACCAGCCGGCCCGTCGTCGTGAGCGCGCCGGTCCGCACCCGGTCGAGGCCCTCGTGCAGCAGCCGGTACCCCTCGACGGTGCGCCCCGCCGCGAGGTGCAGCCGGCCGGCGATCACGGCGGGGTCGGGGCCGTAGGCGCTCGGGAGGTGGTCGGACAGGAGCTCCAGGCCGGCGTCGGGTCCCCACTGCTGGGCGCGCCCGACGGCGGCGACCACGCGCATCTGCTCGCGACGGCGCGGTTCCTCGGTCAGGTCGACGGCCCGCGCCACCGCCTCGGCGGCCCGGGCCCCGCGCCCGTGCAGGGCGTGGTCGGTGCCCAGGTACACGGCGGCCAGCGCGGCCACGCGCGGGTCGGCACCGGGGTCCTCCGCCGCGGCCTGCAGGCGCAGGTGCGCCTCGGGGTCGGAGGCCTCGGAGAGCAGCACCCCGAGCGCGAGGTCGCGTTCCGCGCGCGGGTGGGCCCCGCGCAGCCACGGCTCCATCGCGCGCAGCCGGGTCAGCGCGCCTGCCCGGACGAGGCGCACGGCCGCGGCGAGCAGCCGTGCCTCCCGCTCGGCCCCGTTCGGGCTGACCTCGGCGGCCCACAGGAGCCGGGTCGCGGCCTCGTCGTGGTCGCTGGTCTCGGCCGCCGCCGACTCCTCGAGGGCGTCGGCGAGCGCGGGGTAGGGCCGCCCGGCCGCGCCGGCGACGGCGTGCGCCAGCCCGGCGCGGCCGCCGACGGCGACGGCAGCGGCGCAGTGCATGGTGCCCCTGTGGTCGGGCGGGATGGCCCGGAGCACCGCGGAGCGGACCAGCCGGTGCACGACCGCCAGCACCCACCCGACGCCGTCGCGCTCGGCGGTCACCAGGCCGGAACCGACGAGATCCTCGACGTCCGCGTCGCTCACCTCGTCGGCGTCGAGGCCCGCGACCTGCTCGATCAGCGGCACCGGGCTGGGATCCCCGAGCGTCGACAGCGCCCCGAGCAACCGACGCGGCACCGGGCGGAGCTCCGCCGCGGCCAGTCCGACCTCGGTGGCGAGGCTGCGCCAGGGAGCCGGGGGTGCCACGCCGGCCAGCGCCTCGTCGGACAGCCCGCGGACGAGCAGGGCGAGGTGCACCGG
This sequence comes from Actinomycetospora sp., assembly GCF_036497245.1. GTDB lineage: Bacteria > Actinomycetota > Actinomycetes > Mycobacteriales > Pseudonocardiaceae > Actinomycetospora. The sequence continues at coordinate 15,539 of NZ_DASXJS010000256.1, forward strand.
GTGTCCTCCGGTGACGGCGACGAGCTGCTCCGCGACGCCCGGCCCGGGCAACGGCGCCGCCGGGCGCCGGGACGCGACGAGGGCGGCGACGGCCGGGGCGTCCAGGCCGCCGACGACGACGGTGCGGGCCTCGCCGGCGACGGTGCCGGGCGTCGGGTCGGTCCCGGCGAACAGCCACGGCCACCACGCCCGCGTGCCCGTCGGGAGGCGTGCCGGGTCGGTTGCCGTGGCCAGGAGCAGCAGTCCGCCGGTGCGCAGGCGGGCCAGGAGGTCGGTGAGCACGCCTGCCGAGGCCGGATCGGCGTGGTGGAGGTCGTGCAGCACGACGACGACGGGGCGGGGCCCGGTGGGGCCCTGCCGCGCGCGGACCACCGTGTCGTGCAGGCCGGCCGCCGAGCGGGCGGAGGTGGCGCGGGCCGGGCCGGCGACGACGTCGAGGGCGTGGGCCAGTCGGACGGTGGTGGCGTAGGCCTGCGCGACGTCGCTCGATCCCGCCACCGGCTCGGGGGCGGTGACGCGGACGACCACCGGCCCGCCGTCCGGCTCGGCCGCCAGGTGCGCGCAGAACGCGTCGGCGAGGGTCGAGGTGCCGACCCCGGACTCCCCGGTCAGCAGGACGCGGGCCGCGTGGCCGCGACGGACGCGGTCGAAGGTCTCGTGGAGCCGGGCGATCTCCGCGCCGCGCCCGACGGGGACGGGCGGTGCCAGTGCTCCGGAGATCAGTTCCACGGTGCTCGGCCCCGTCCCCGGCACGATGACCTCCCGCACACTCTGCGTTACTCCGTCACCGGATCGGGCGGCTCGTCGATTCCACCAAAGCAGAAGCGGAAGATCCAGCACTCGCTTCTTGTAGTTGTCTACTACACGATCGGACTAATCACTAGGCCTTGTATCCACGGAAGAGTGATCCACGAGCGACAGCCCTGGGATCTCTTGCCAGGGTCACGCCCCCTCCCGGTCACCGACGATCCCGTCGTCCCCCTTCCACTCCCCGCGTGCCCCGGAGGCTGAACGCGCATGACCGCTGCTCGGACGTCGGCTGATGCCGCGACTCCGACACGCACCGTCAGGCCCGCCGCCATCACCGACCTTCCCGCCCCCCGCGCCCACCGCCAACGCCCCCTGGACCCACCTCCGGCCCGCCCCTTCCTGGGCGTCCGCCGAGCCGGATCGGTCCAGGCCTGGATGCTCGTCCTGCCGGTCGACGCGGTCATGACGGCCGCGCCGATGATCTGGGAGCCCCACTACTTCAAGGCCTTCGGCGCGCTCAGCCTGCTCACCGTGGCCCTCGTGTGCGGCGGGGGTCGGTACCGCGCCCGCCTGCACCTCTCGGTGCTCGACGAGCTCCCCGCCCTGCTCAGCCGGCTGCTGGTCGCGACCGCGCTCGTCGCGGCGGTGTTCGCGCTGCGCCACGACGACCTCGGCGTGATGGAGTTCGTCGGCGCCTCGTTCGCCTCGATCGGGCTCGTGGTCCTCGGGCGGTTCCTGACGACGGCCGTGGTCCTCACCGCGCGCAGGCGTCGGGTCGTCGCGCACCGCACCCTGATCGTCGGTGGCGGGGAGGTCTCCCGCGACGTCGCGACGCTGCTGGCCCGCTACCCGCGCTACGGCCTCGCCGTCGCGGGGTACGTCGACACCTCCGACGCGGCACGGGGGCCCGCCGCGGACCGCATCCCCTACCTCGGCGACCTGGGTGACCTCGACGACCTCGTCCCCGCGCACGGCGTCGACGTGCTGCTCGTCGGCGACGGCGCGTTCCACGAGGCGGATCTGCTCGACCGGGTCCGTGCCCCGGCCACCGAGCACTGCGACCTGCTCGTCGTCCCCCGCCTGCACGCGTTCGCCACCGCCGTCGGCAACTCCGACCACATCGGGTCGCTGCCCGTCATGCGCATCCGCACCCCGGCGCTCGACGGGCCCGCCTCCGCGCTCAAGCGGGCCTTCGACGTCGTCGTCAGCGCACTCCTCCTGGCGATCCTGTCCCCGTTCCTGCTGGCCTGTGCGCTCGCGGTGCGCTGGGAGGGCGGGCCGGGGATCCTCTTCCGCCAGGTGCGGGTGGGCCGGGACGGACGACGGTTCGAGTGCCTCAAGTTCCGCTCGATGCGGCCGGACTCCGCCACCGAGTCCGCCACGCAGTGGACCGTCGCGCGGGACCCGCGGGTCGGGCGGGTCGGACGCGTGCTGCGCGCCACCTCGCTCGACGAACTACCCCAGCTGTGGAACATCCTGCGCGGCGAGATGACCATCGTCGGGCCGCGCCCGGAACGTCCCCACTTCGTGGAGCGGTTCACCGCCGAGCACCCGCGCTACGGTCATCGGCACCGCGTCCCGGCCGGTCTCACGGGGCTCGCGCAGGTCTCCGGCCTGCGGGGCGACACCCCGATCTCCGACCGGGCGCGCTTCGACAACTACTACATCGAGAACTGGTCGCTGTGGCTCGACGCGAAGGTCCTGCTCCGCACGGTCGCCGAGGTGGTGTTCGCCCGCGGCCGGTGAACCCGCCGGCACGAGGGGAGCCCTCGTGCCGGTAGAGCGGCCGGATCCTCCCCTCGCGCCGGGGCGCTCGTGCTGACCCGACGCCGGGCCCTGGCGCTCGGGGCGGGCGCGGCCGCCGTCGCGGGAGGTGTGCTGTCCTGCGGCGCAGCGCCGGTCAGGCCCTCCGGGCCACCGGCCGCCGACGACGACCTGCCCCGGCCCTCCGGCCCGCCGCTCTCGCAGGGGACGGTGCACGACGTCCGGGGCACGGGCGCCGTCGGCGACGGACGCGCCGACGACGCCCCGGCGTTCACCCGGGCGCTCGCCGCCGCCTCGCCCGGCGACACCGTCCGCGTGCCCGCCGGGACCTACCGCCTGGTGCTGCCGCGCCCGCTGCGCGTCCCGCCCGGGGTGCTGCTGGCGGGCGAGCCGGGCCGTACGACGCTGCGGGTGGCCGCGGGCGCGACCGCCGCACTCGAGATCGCCGGCGCCGACGTGACGCTCGACGGGCTGGAGATCGTCCGCGCCGACGACGCCGAGACGGTGCTGGTGCGCGTCGGGCAGGTGGCGCGGCTGACCTGCTCGCGGCTCGTGCTCACCGGGGCGACCGACGTGACGGACGCGTTCTGCCACGGCATCCAGCTCGGCGTCGACGGCGGTGTGTCGACCGAGGTGACCCTGCGGGACTCCCTGCTGCGCCGGCTCACCTACGGGCTCTACCAGGCCAACGAGTCTCCGGCGGTCACCATCGGCGTCTCGGTCACCGGGTGCACCTTCGCCCGCAACGCCAACACCGACCTGGAGTTCAACAGCCCCGCGGGCTCGTTCCGGCGGGTCCGCGTGCAGGGCTGCACCTTCCGGGACAACGACTCACCCGGGTTCGCCGTCGGGATCGCGTACTGCGCCGACGTGGTGGTCGCCGGATCCACGATGACGAACTACCGGATGGAGGCGGTGCACGTCGAGGACTGGTCCTCGGACGTGACGGTCACCGGCTGCACGTTCTCCGCCTGCGGGCTGCGCGAGTTCGCGCACGTGCAGATCATCTCCGGGTCGACGCGGGTGACCGTGCGCGCGAACACCCATGACGCGACCATGAACACCCGCGCGATCGCGCTGGTCAACGCGCTCGCCGGCGGGACCGGGGACACCGCGGGCGGGCGCGACGTGGTGCCGCCCACCGCGATCACCGTGACCGGCAACGTCTTCCGCTGCTCGAACGCGGTCACCGCGGTGTCGTTCCACGGCGTCCGGGGCGGCGCGGTCACGGGGAACACGATCACCGGGATCGCGGCCGACGACGCCCTCGATCTGGAGGGGACGAGCGGGGTGTTCCTAGGTGGCTGACGCCTTGTGAGCACTTTCCGGTGTCATAGCACCGGAAAGTGCTCACGAGGCGGCCGCCACCTTCGCCGCGGCCATCACGTCGTCGGCGCTGCGCTCCGGCGAGGCGGCGTCCGCGGGGACGTCCTCGGTCCAGCCGGTCCAGGCGGCGCGCGCGTCCTCGAGCCCCCGCGCCACGCCCTCGGCGTCGGGCTCCACGACCCACGCGCCCGGGGTGTCCGCGAGGTTCTCCGCGATCCCGGCGCGCGCCGAGACCACCACCTGCAGCCCGGCGACGCGGGCCTCGAGCGCGGTGAACCCGTAGACCTCCTCGGTGGAGGGCAGCACCAGCGTCTGGGCGCGCGCGAGGACCTCGACGACGCCGGTCTCGTCCAGGAACCCGTGGAAGGTGACGCGGTCCGCGACGCCGAGCGCGCGCGCCCGCGCCTCGAGCCCGGCGCGCTCCACGCCGTCACCCGCGACGTCGAGGGTCGGCGCGCCGCCGAGGCGGGCGAACGCCTCGAGCAGGGTGCCCACGTTCTTGCGCGCGATCAGCTGGCCGACGACGACGAAGCGGTGGTGCGCGGGGTCGGGACCGGAGCCCGTGTCCCCGTGGTCCGCGCCGCCGGCCCGGGCGCGCAGCTCCCGGGGGCGGGTGCCGAAGGCATCGAGGTCGACGGAGTTGACCGACTCGACGATCCGGTCGCCCGCGACCCCGGTGTGCAGCGCCGCCTGCCGCGCCGAGGGCCCCGGCACGACGACCGCGCCCGCGCGCGTGAACAGCCGGGTCCGGAGCCAGGCGACCGGCCCGTGGTCGAACTGCCGCGAGTCCAGCGTCGACTCCGAGAAGATCACGTACGGCACGCCGCGCCGGTGCGCGCGCAGCATCGTCCAGGCGCTCGCGAGCTGGGCCCACGTCGGGATGACGACGACGTCGGCCGTGTCGAGCAGGCGCCGGGTCCACCCGGGACGCAGCGCGGCCTGGTAGGAGTCCAACCGGCGCGCGATCCGGCGCGGCAGCGGGACCGGGACCGACGGCAGCACCCCCGACGCGTAGCCGGGATGCGGGCGGTAGACGAAGTGGCGTTCCGGTTCCTCGGCGAACAGGAAGTGCACCTGGAACTCGCAGCGCGAGGCCAGCTCGCAGAACAGTGGCTCGCGGTACGGGGCCTGGGCGTCGGTGAGCCATGCGATCTTCATGCCGACCCCTCCCGCTCCGTGACCTACGGTCGTCGTCACCGGGAAAGTATCGCCCAACCGGGCGACGGCGAACACCAGGATGTGAATCACGTGGCGCAAGAACCGGCGATCGCGGTCATCCAGATGGAGGCGGCGGGCCACCGGTTGCGCTACGTGCGACTCCTGCTCTGCGCGGTGACCGAAAAACGCCGTCTGCTGCTCGTCCCGGCCGCGGTGCGCGACTCCGCCGAGTTCGCCGAGCACCTCGCGGACGTCCCCACCGAGGTCGTCGTCGTGCCCGACTCCGGCCGCGAGGCGATGGCGCTCGCCCTCCCCACCGCACGGGATCGGGGCGCCCGGCTGGTCGTCCCCGACGGGGACAAGAACGTCGCGCCGCTGCTGCTGGCGCTCCTCCGGCCGGGCCCCCGGGTCGCGGTGTCGGTGCTGCTCATGCGCACCGCCCTGCCCGGCGGCCCGGAGCCCGCGACGCCGGGGATGGCCCTCAAGCCCGCCCTGGCCGGGGTGCTCGCTCGCCTGCCCGGGGTGCGGGTCCGCTTCCTCACCGACGCGTTCGGGGTCGTCGTGCGGCGTCGGGGTTTCCGGGGGATCGAGCCGGTCCGCGATCCGGTGACGGTGGCCGAATCCTCCCCTCGCGAGGGTGACCGGGCGTTCGCCGTCGGGGTGTTCGGCGTGGTCAGCGCGCGCAAGAACCTCCCGGTGCTGCTCGCGGCGCTCGCCGGGGCGGCGGACGACGACCCGGTGGCGGGCGTGCACCTCGTCGTCGGGGGGCGCTGCGAAACTGACGTCCGCGACGTCCTCGACCACTCCCCCGAGGCGACCTCCCTCGCCGACGCCGGGCGCCTGCACGTCGACGACCGACTGCTCACCGAGAAGGAGTTCGACGCTGCGGTCGCCGGCGTGGACGCCGTCGCCGTGCTGCACGACAACGACGCCCCCAGCGGCATCGTCGCCGAGGCCGCGGCGCGCGGGGTGCCGGTGCTGGGTCCCGACCGGGGCTGGGCGTCGAGCATGGTCACGGGGACGGGGATCGGCGAGGTCGCCCGGGTCGACGACCCGGTGGACGTGCGCGCCGCTCTCGGGCGCCTCGTCACATCGCACGGGCGGCGGGCGACTGCGGCCATCCGGGTTCGCAAACGCCTCGGGACGACACATTTCATCGACGGATTACTCGGCGACGTGACGTAATCGCATCACCCAACCGGTTCTGGGATCTTCACCCGACCGGTAGTGTCGCGCGCCGGGGGTCGTGCAGTCCGTGACGACGTGGAGGGGGCCGGGAGACGTGACGACGTTGCCCGCGCGGGTGCCTCCGCACCGCGATCGCGGCACCGCCACCCGACCCCGCATCCCCGCCGTCGTCCCCGCCGGTCTGCTGCTCGTCTCGGTCGCCCTGCTCCGCCCCGGCACGCTCGGCGAGTACACCGCGCTCGTCGGCTGCGGCCTCGCGATCGCGGCCGGCCTCACCGCCCTGCTGCGCCGCGAGCACGCCGCGGTCCGCCCGGTGCGTGCCGTGTCCGCCCTCCTCGCCCTCATGGCCCTGGCCTACCTGTGGATGGTGCTGCACGGCGTCTGGGTCGACGACCTGGAGCGCATCCGCAGCCTGTTCCAGGACTTCGTGCTGACCATCGGGTCGCTGACCGCCGCCGTCCTCGTGCTCGCCGACCCGAAGGCGCGCCTGGTCCTCGGGCGCGGGTTCGTGGCACTGCTCTGCGTCATCGGCGCGATGTGGATCGTCACCGCGCTGATCTGGGCGGTCACCTACGCCGGCGCCGGGGAGGTCACGACGATCCCGGTCGGCACCGTCGGCCCGCAGCCGGTCTACTTCCCGTTCACCGTCAGCTACTCGACGTCGTCGGTGTTCGGGACCGGCGTCCCGCGCCTCACCGGCATCGGCCGCGAGTCGGGCTGGATGGCCATGTACTGCGCGGCGGGCTGGTTCCTCGCCGACGCCGTCGGCTATCGCTCCTGGTTCGTCAAAGCGCTGCTGCTGGCCGGGCTCGTCGGCACGCTCTCGACGGCGGGCTTCGGCGTCTTCGTCGTCGTGCTCGCCCTCGACCTGTTCCTGCGCCCCCGCGGCGGCATCGGCCTCGGCGGGTTCGCCCGTCAGCTCGGCGGCCTGCTGGCGATGGGGCTCGCGGGATGGGTGGCGTTCTACGCGCCCGTGCTCGGGCTGCAGGCCAAGCAGACCTCCAACGAGACCTCGCTGGACGAGCGCTCGGACGCCACCGCCGCGGGGCTGCGCGCCATCACCCAGCGACCCTGGGGCGGTCAGGGCACCGAGAAGCAGGCCGGCATCAACCTCGTCTCCGACGTCGCCGTGAACGGGCTGCCGTTCGTGCTCCTCGTGACGGCGGCGCTGCTGGTCCCGCTGGCCCTGCTGCGCCGCCCGCCCGGTGTGCGCGGTCGGGCCGCACCAGTGGCACTCGTCGTGTTCGGGACGCTCCTGCTCTCCCAGCCTGCCGCCGCGTCGACCTGGGTCTTCATCCTCGTCGCGCTCGCGCTCGCCTGCGACGAGCTCGCCGACGCCGAGCGCACCGCACCCGGTGACCTCCTCCCCCGCGGCCTGCAGCGGCTGCTCGGCGTGGGGACCCGTCCCGTTGTCAGCGATGCCCTATCGCCGTGCTCACAGCGCATCGCTCAGACGCTGGACGTCAGCAACTCCACATCCTCGTCCGTCCCCAGCGCACCGGGAGAACCGTCGTGAACGTCCGCGAGTACTGGACCGTGCTGCGAGAGGACAAGTGGCTCGTCGGCAGCGTCCTCGTCCTCTGCGTGGCCATCGCCGCCGCCGTGGCGCTCCTGCTGCCCCGCACCTACACCTCGACGGCGATCTTCTACGTGGCCTCCCCGCAGTCCGCGGCGAGCTCGACCGACTCCTACGCCGGCTCCCAGCTCTCCACCGAGCGCGTGAAGTCCTACAGCGAGCTGCTCACCGGGCCCCGCGTCGCCGCGGACGCGTCGAGCCTGCTCGGCGGCACGCCCTCGGCCGCAGACATCCAGAAGGCGATCAGCGCGGACTCGGTCGCCGAGACCGTCGTGCTCAACCTCGGGGTCACCGAGCCCACCCCGCAGGACGCCCAGCTCGTCGGCACCGCCGTCGCGACGTCGTTCACCCGCCTGGTCAACAGCATCGAGTCCACCGGCCAGCCGGTGAACCGGCCGATCGTCTCGACCGAGCTGATCTTCCCGCCCACGCTGCCGACCTTCTCGGCCGGCCCCGGCACGACGATGCTGCTCGCCGCCGGCCTGCTCGCCGGCATCGTCCTCGGGGTGGGCGCGGCGCTCGGCCGCCGGGCCATGCGCCGGGCCGTCGACACCCCCGACGTCCTCGAGGCCGCCCTCGAGGCACCGGTGCTCACCGCGCTGCCGGGGCTCCCGCGGCGTCCCGACCGCCCCGCGCTGCTCCTCGAGCCGTCGCCCGGCCGCCGGGGACGCCGGGCCGCCCGTGCCCGCGACCGGGCCGCCGCGGTGCGACGGCTGCGGACCGCCGTGCTGGCCGGTGCCGCCGGACGCCGTTGCCTCGTCGTCTCCGGGGTGCGCGCCGAGCAGGGCACGACGACGGTCGCGGTCGACCTGGCCGTCGCCCTCGCCCTGGCCGGCGAGTCTGTGCTGCTCGTCGACGCCGACCTGCGCCGCCCCGCCCTCGCGGGCCGGCTGGACCTCGACGGTGGCCGTGGCCTCGCGACGGTGCTGAACGGGGCCGGGTGGGACGGCGCCGTGCAGCGCTGGAGCACCGGTGGGCTCGACGTGCTCGCCGCGGGCCCCGGCGTCGACCGCCCCGGCGAGGCGTGGGGCACGGCCGCCGCGTCGTCGGCGCTGACGTCGCTGCGGGAGTCGTACACGTGGGTGCTGCTCGACGCGTCCCCCGTGGCCAGCAGCCCCGAGTCGGTCGACCTGGCCCGGCTCGCCGACGGCGTCGTGCTCGTCGCGCGCCGCGGCTCCGCCCGCCCCGAGGACCTCGACGCGGCGGCCGCCGGCCTGCGCACGGTCGGGACGCCGGTGATCGGCTCGGTGTTCACGTTCGCCGTCGACGTCCCGACGGCCCCCGTCGAGGCCCCGCGGGCGTTGCCCCCGGGCCGTTCGACGGTGGTGGAGCCCGCCGAGGCGCCTGCGGCCGAGGTCGGTCCGGCGGCTACGAACGCGGCTGCGGGCGGTGCGGACGCGACTGTGGGCGATGCGACCGCGTCCGCCGACGACACGGACGAGGCGACGACCGCGAGTACGCCCGCCGTGACCGCCGCAGCTGAGCCCTCCGCCGCTTCGGGGCCGGCCGCTTCGGGGCCGGCCGCTTCGGGGTCGGCCGCCGTCGAGCCGAGCGTCGCCGCAGCGGCGGGAGCCGCCGTCGCCGCGGCCCCGAGATCGCGGTCTGTGCGGCAGAACGCAGCAGATCTGACGCATTCCGCCGCACAAGAGCCGATCTCCGACGCCGGGCAGGCCCGACAGAACGGTGCGTCGGCGCCCGGGACAGCGCAGGCCGCTCCGTCGTCCGACACGGACGCCCCGACGACCGCCCCCAAGCGACGCACCCGCAAGTCGGAGGAGCACGCCGCGGACACCGCGAACGTGCCCACGGCCGACGCTGCCGCCAAGCCCGCCGCCCGGACCCGCAAGACGCGCGCGGCCCAGACCCCGGCTGACCCGACGCCCGCCGCCGAGACCGTGACGCCCGCTTCCGGTGACACGGCGGCGTCGGCGCCCACCGGGAAGGCGACGTCGGCGGAGAAGCCCGCCCGCAAACCCCGGGCCACCCGGCGGACCGCGGTCACGACGCCCGCCGAGACCGCGCCGAGTCCCGAGCCCGCAACAACTCCCGAACCCACAACGAGCCCTGAGCCGGCGACGACCACCGGCCCGGGGACGACGCCCGCCGCGAGCACGGGAGCGACGTCTACCCCGGAGACGACGACCCCTCCGGCGGCGCACACCCCGAACGGCGTCCCGACCACCGGGACGTCGACCAACGGCAACACCCCGTACGGCACGACGCCGCAATCGGCTGCCACCGACGCGCCCGCCGACCCCGCGGCCGGCGACCCCGCGGCCGCCGACCCCGCCACCACCGATCCCGTCGCGTCGGACGACACCACCGCCGCGGACCCGTCGTCGGGAACCGTGCCCCCGAAGGCGACCCGGACCCGCCGCGCCACCCGGACGACCAGCCGGACCGCGGCACCGACCGACGCCACGACCACCGTCGAGGGCACGGACAAGCCGGCGGCCCGCACCCGAGCGACCCGGACCCGGACGACCACCAACGGGCACACCCCGCGTCCCGAGGCCTCCGAGACCGGTACCCGTCCGACCCGGACCCGCACCGCGCCCCGGACGACCCCGACAAGCACGCCGACGTCGGGATCGTGACCCCGGGAGCCTGACCCTTCGTCAGGCCTCCACGATCTGGCGGAGGGCGCCCCTCGCCCGTCTAGCCGACCGACGGGGCACCTCGCTCAGAACCCGGCCGTGCAGCAATCCATGATCAACTGCCTAGCGTCCCGACCCCTTGAGACTCGCGCACGTCCGGAGGGAGCCCGGAGCCGGGCGAGGTGCGCGACGACCTGACGGGGCGGGTGCAGCGGCAGCACGATCGCACCCGCCGTCGGACGCCGTCGATCAGCTGATCTCGGGACCCTCCGGGACGACCGGTGCGACCCCGGTCGTGCCGTCCCGTCGAGACCGGCGTGCCGCCAGGCCGAGCAGCACGAAGATCACGAGCTGGCTCACGATGTAGCCGACCGCCGCCCACACGGCGCCGCCCCACCAGGAGAGCACCAGCGTCGCGAGCAGGCCGACCGCGAGCCCGGACCCGATCCCGACGGCGACCGCCCGCTGCCGCCCGCGGTTCTGGGCGATGATCGCGAACGGCTGGTTGATGGTGACGACGGCGGCGCCGATCGCGAGCACGGCGAACACCGTGCCGGAGCTGGCGTACTCGGGCCCGAGCAGCAGCGGGATCAGGGGCGGGCCCACCACCGCGGCCACGAGCGGCGCGAGGCACAGCGCGGCACCGACCCGCAGGACCCGGCGCTCCTCGCTGCGCAGCGCGGCCTCGTCGTGGCCCGCCCGGGCGAGCCAGGGCGCGGCCACCATGCCGAGCGAGTTGGCGAGGAAGGTGAGGGGGCCGAGCAGACGGCCGCCCGCGGCGTACAGGCCGGCCTCGAAGGCGCCCGCGCCCGCCGTCACCAGCGGGGTGTCGAGCTGCTGGGCCGACGCGGCCAGGTTCGCGAGCCCGAACCCGAGGGATTCCCGGTGGTGCCCGGCGAGCTCGGCCACCGGACGCCGTCGCTCCCCCGCCGGCCCGAGGAACACGCGGTCGAGCACGGACTCGAGCAGGAACGACGCGGGCAGCGCGGCCGCGAGCGCGAGCTCACCCGCGCCGAGCACGGCGAGGACCGCGGCGATGACGAGGCCCCCGACCCGCCCGGCGAGCTGACCGGTGGATGCGCGGGCGAAGCGCTCTTGGGCGCGCAGCAGCCCGTTGGCGTTCTGCGCCTCCCACACACCGACCCCGACCAGGGCGAGCAGCACCGCGCTGGGCACGCTCGGGGCGATGACGAGGCTCGTCGCGAGCCCGACCAGCAGCAGGACGGCGAGCGCCCACGGGCGCTTGGCGGCGACGAGGGCACGGGCGCGGGCGTCGTCGAGGCGCCCGGCAGCGGCCTCACGGACCAGGTAGTTGACCAGCCCGAGGTCGACGACGACGGCCGCGACCTGACCGATCGCGGCGCACGTGGCGACGAGGCCGAGCGTGCCCGGCGAGATCGAGCGGGCGCCGACGATGTAGGTGACACCGAGCAGGATCTGCCCGACGACGAGCGCCCCGGCCACCCCGCCGATCCGGCCGAGGAAGAGCGAGAGGGTGCCACCGCCCGACCGGCGGCCCGTCCCCGGACCCGGACCCGGGCCCGGGCCGGCGTCGGTCACGGGGCGGCGGGCGTCGGGCTCATCGGGAGACGCCGACGTCCTGCAGTTCGGCGTCGACCATGATGTGGGCGAGCTGCTCGGGCATCGTCTGCGCCTTCCAACCCAGCTCCCGCTCCGCCTTCGACGCATCCCCGATCAACGCGTCCACCTCGGTCGGACGCAGATACCCCTCATCGAACCGGACGTGTTTCTCCCAGTCCGCGTTCACATGCTCGAAGCAGTACCGCACCCACTCGCGGACCGTGGTCGCGGTCCCCGTCGCCAGCACATAATCATCACCCGCGTCGGCCTGCAGCATCCGCCACATACCCTCCACGTACTCCGGCGCGAACCCCCAGTCGCGGACCGCGTCCAGATTGCCCAGATAGACGAAGTCCTCCTTGCCCTGCGCGATCCGAGCCGCCGCCCGCGCGATCTTGCGGGTCACGAACGTCTCCCCCCGCCGCGGCGACTCGTGGTTGAACAGAATCCCGTTCACCGCGAACAGCCCGTGCGCCTCCCGATAGTTCCGGGCCATCCAATAGCCGTAGAGCTTCGCCGCCCCGTACGGACTCCTCGGATAGAACGGCGTCACCTCCGACTGCGGCGGCGGGGTCGCCCCGAACATCTCCGACGACGACGCCTGGTAATAGCGGGTGTCGATCCCCACCATCCGGATCGCCTCCAGCAACCGCGCCGTCCCCAGACCGGTGGTGTTCCCGGTGAACTCCGGCTCGTCGAACGACACCCGCACGTGCGACTGCGCCGCCAGGTGATACACCTCGTCCGGGCGCACCTTCTCGATCAACGTCACCAGCCGCGACGAGTCGGTCAGATCCCCGTAGTGCAGCACCAGACGCTGCTCCGGCTCGTGCGGGTCCTGGTAGAGGTGCTCGATCCGCCCGGTGTTGAACGTCGACGAGCGCCGGATGACCCCGTGCACCTCGTAACCCTTGCCCAACAACAACTCGGTCAGATACGAACCGTCCTGACCGGTGATCCCGGTGATGAGGGCGCGCTTCACGCCGTGACTCCTTCTTCGGAGACGTAGTTGTCCAGGTACCAGCGGTAGGTCGACGCGAGCCCCTCGGCCAGCCCGACCCGCGGCTTCCATCCCGTCGCCTCGATCCGCGACACGTCCAGCACCTTGCGCGGCGTCCCGTCCGGGCGCGAGGTGTCGTACACGATCTCGCCGGTGAACCCCACCGTCGCGGCCACCAGCGACGCCAGCTCCGCGAGCGTCACGTCCTGCCCGGTACCCACATTGATCGGCGACGGGTCGTCATAGACGTCCAACAGATGCACACACGCCGCCGCCAGATCGTCGACGTGCAGGAACTCCCGCCGCGGCGTCCCCGTCCCCCACACCGTCACCGACCCCGCACCGGAACGCCTCGCATCGTCGAACTTCCGGATCAACGCCGGCAGCACGTGCGAGGACTCCAGATCGAAGTTGTCCCCCGGCCCGTACAGATTCGTCGGCATCGCCGAGATCCAGCGCCGGGCGAACTCCCGCCGATACGACTGCACACCCATGATCCCCGCGATCTTCGCGATCGCGTACGCGTCGTTCGTGGCCTCCAACGGCCCCGTCAACAACGAGTCCTCACGGATCGGCTGCTCCGCGAACTTCGGATAGATGCACGACGACCCCAAGAACAGGAACCGCTCCGCACCCGCCGCCGCCGCCGCGTCCAACAGGTTCGCCTGAATCCGCAGATTGTCGTGCAGGAACTCCACCGGGCGCGCCGCGTTCGCCGCGATCCCCCCGACCCGCGCCGCCGCATCCACCACCGCCACCGGAGCCACCCCGGTCACGAACTCCCGCGCCGCCGACGCGTCCCGCAGATCGACCTGCGCCGACCGGGCCCCGACCACATCGGTGAACCCCGTCCCCCGCAGCGCCCGCACCACGGCGGACCCCACCAGTCCCCCCGAGCCCGCGACGAGAATCCGCGCGGACCGATCCAGCTCGTCCATACCCGAGACGGTAGCGGAGCGTGGCGGGATCTCCGATGGCTGCGCCGACCGGTGATGGTCACAGTGGCGCCGTGTCACACCGTGATGGCACTCGGACCGGCGGTTGCGACGGCCGGTCGGACCGCCCGGACCACCGGCGGCGTCATCGACTCCCGAACGGAGCATCGACGCCCGACGCGCCGTTCCACCCGCCCGGCGCCGCGGAGTGTGACGTCCCGTGTGTTCTGAGTGATCTCCGGGAGGTCGGGGTAGTAGCCGTTCGAGTCGAGAACAGACCGGTCCCGGACATGGTGCGGGGACCGCGGTGGGAGGAGTGGCCCATGCCGGCCGGAGAGTTCGCCCGGGACGATTCCGCCCCCGACGGGAAGGGGCTTCCCTATCAGTACGACCCCCTCCGGCCGCCGCTCCCCGTCGAGCGCGTCCCGCGCGAGCGTTTCGACCTGCCCGGCATGGGCGGTCTGCGCCTGCGCGCGCGCTGGCTGATCGCCACGTGCAGCCCGACGTCGCGGCCCTGGACGGCGGTCGTGCTCTGCCTCGCGGGTGTGGTGGGCCTCTTCCTGCCGTTGCTGCGCGACGCGGGCGGCCACGAGTGGACCGCGGTCGAGCTGGCCAAGGGGCCGACGCTCGTCGCCCTGGGGCTCTTCGTCGTGCTGACGCTGCTGCCGGTGGTCGACCTCGTGCTCGGCCACGAGCGCGTCACCCCGTGGCTCGCGTTCCCGGCCGCGCTCGGCGTGCAGGTGACCATCGCGCTGACGGTCGTGGCCGTGGCGCGGGGTGCGGGAGCGCTGCACCCGGGGCTCTCCGCGGGGATCGCGGCGCCCGGCGTGGGCCTGGTCCTGCTGGTGGCGGCCGAGCTCGGGCTGTCGACGGTCGGCGGGTTCGGCTTCGCGCGCCGGAGCAGCGCTCCGCGCGCATGAGGCTCGGCCCGGCGATGACGCCGTGTCACCCACGAGGGTGGTGACACTCGTCAAGCCGTTCGGAGATGCCGTTACTGATCTGTAATGGCACCGTCGACCGGCACCCGGCCCCCGGATGCTGCTCGTGAGCCCGAGGAAGGTCGTTGATGACGGCACTGGAGCCCTCCACCCCGGTCTTTCCCGACGCCCCCGTGGCGTCGCTGCTGCACGACGACGGCTTCGTCGCCCTCGCCGACGGCCTGCAACGCCGAGGTGGTCTCCGGGCCCGCGTGACGCGGCTGGCGACCCGGGCCCGGGTGGGGGCCGCGCGGACGCCCCTCGCACCGCGGGTCGTGGCGCCCCTCGCCGCTCTCCCGACCGTCCCCGTGACGGTCCCCGACACCCGCAGTGGACGACGGCTCGCCGCCAAGTACGCCGGCCGGGAGCGCGGCCTCCCCCGTGACCTCGCGGTGTCGGTGCTCGCCCTGCCCGAGACCCCGGAAGACTACCTGCGCGGCCGGTCCCGGCAGGCGCTGCGGACCAACAGCCGCCGCGCCCGTGAGCAGGGCGTCACCTGCCGCGCCGTCGACCCCGCCGAGTCCGCGCGCCGGCTCGAGGAGGTCGTCCCCGACCGCTGGTACCGGGCGATCGTCCCGGGCGCGCAGGCCGACCTCGCCGCCGGTCTGTGCACCGGTTGGGTGGCTGAGGGCCCCGACGGCACGACGGAGGTCGTGGCGCTCACCAGCACCGCCGGCCCGCTCGCCCGCCTCGACCTCATGCTCTCCGCCGCCGAGCGGGAGGGCGACGCGCGCTACCTGCTCTCGGCCCACGTCGTCACCGAGCTCGCCGCGGCCGGGACCCGCCTGCTCGCCGTCGACGGGGCACTGACCCTGGCCCCCGGCCTGCGGCACTTCCAGCACCTGCTGGGCTTCGGCCAGGCCACCCTGGACGTCCGGGTGGCCTGACGGGCCGCGACGCGGGTACACCGGTGGCGACACGTGCACGTCCCGAGGATGACGGGAGCTCCGCGTGAACAGCATCGACGTCCTGATCGACGCCTTCGGCCGGGTCCGCAGCGACGTCCACCGCGCCGTCGACGGCCTCGCGGAGAAGGCGCTCAACGTGCGCCTCGACGCCGAGGCCAACCCGGTCGGATGGCTGGTCTGGCACCTGACGCGCGTGCAGGACGATCACCTGGCCGACCTCGCGGGGACCGAGCAGGCCTACACCGCGCTGGGCTGGGCCGACCGCTTCGGCTTCGACCTGGATCCCGCCTCCATGGGCTACGCCCACACCTCCGCGCAGGTGGCCGCGGTCCACGTCACCGACCCGACATTGCTGACCGGCTACTACGACGCCGTGCACGAGCGGACCGTCGCCTACCTGCGCACGCTCTCCGACGGCGACCTCGACGAGGTCATCGACGACCGCTGGGACCCGCCGGTCACGCGCGGGGTGCGCATCATCAGCGTCGTCGACGACGACATCCAGCACGCCGGTCAGGCGGCGTTCGTCGCCGGGATCGCCCGTCGAGCGACCTGACGACGTCCCGCCCGCCGAATGTGATCTGTGACATCGAGGCCGGGGCCGCGCCACGTGGTCGCGAGCGAGGCATGCGGCGGAGCAGTGGATCCGTACCGGGAGACCGTCCGGACCCGGACATCAGGTGACATTTCCGTCCGTCCGGTTCCTCCCGTCCGGCTCCGTACGGGTCCGGCGCGCATGTTGCGTGCGCGGATGATCTCCCGATAGGAGGGCGGTGTGAAGCGGCGTGCAGTCCGCACGCCGCCGGGATTTGCGCTCGAGGAGAGGACGTCGATGTCCACGACGGTCAACCACGATCAGGCCACCGAGAGCACACCCACCGCTGCGCCCGCCGCGGCCGATCCCACGAAGGCGATCGCCGACCCCGGTCCCCTGGGCCTGGCGGCGTTCGCGCTGACGACGTTCCTGCTGAGCCTGTTCAACGCGGGCATCGCCCCGGAGAACCTGGAGAAGACGGTCCTGCCGCTCGCGCTGTTCTACGGCGGGATCGCGCAGCTCGTCGCGGGCCTCTTCGAGTTCCGGAAGGCCAACACCTTCGGCGCGACGGCCTTCTGCTCCTACGGCGCGTTCTGGCTCTCGTTCGCGGCGTTCGTGCAGTTCATCGAGCCGTCGCTGCCCGAGGCGAGCACCAAGGCCGCCACCGGCCTGTTCCTGCTCGGCTGGGCGATCTTCACGCTGTACATGCTCGTCGCGTCGCTGCGCACCTCGGGCGCGCTCATCGCGGTGTTCGCGTTGCTGTTCCTGACGTTCCTGTGCCTGGCGGTCGGCAGCCTCGCGGGCATCGCCACCCTGGGCACGATCGGCGGCATCCTCGGGATCCTCACCGCGCTCGCCGCCTGGTACGCGTCGTTCGCGGGGGTCACCAACGCCACGTGGGGCCGTCAGGTCCTCCCGACCGGCGCCCGGTAGGTGGCATCGCCTCGTGAGACTCCCTGGCCCTTAGGGCAAGGGAGTCTCACGAGCGCGCAGCGCACCTATACCCGCGGCAGGAGCTGCTCGAGGGTGGTGAGCACGGCGTCGCCCTGCCGGTAGTGGGTGGCGTAGTAGTTCGGCAGCGGGAACGCCCGGCCCTCGCGCACGGCCCGGAGCTGCGCGAATGCGGGCTGGGCGAGCAGCGTCTTCGTGTTCGACTCCACCTGGCCCCGGGCGTCGGCGAGGTAGAGCAGCACGTCGCAGTCGTCGAGCTGCGAGGCCTGCTCGTAGGACAGTCGCTGGCCCGAGCCGCGCTTGCCCGCCGTCGCCCGACCGAACCGCATCCCCGCGTCGGTGAGCACCACCCCGCCCCACGACGTCGGGTAGTCCGCGAAGAACGCCCCGCCCGAGCTGCCGCGCACGAGCCCCCATGTGGTCCGCCCGAGCGTCGCGGCGAACTGGCTCCGGATCCGCGCGGCGTGCTGGGCGTACTCGTCGGCCACCTGCCTGCCCTGCGGCAGCCGGTTCACCGCGTCGGCGGTCGCGAGGGCCCGCTGCTTCCACGTCCCGGGCTCGCTGCCGGAGTCGAACAGGGCGTAGGGCGCGATCTGGCCGAGCCGCTCCTCGAGCCCGGCCTGCATCGTCGGGACCTTGGTGCCGAGGACGAGGTCCGGTCCTGCGGCGGCCAGTGCCTCGACGTTGATCGAGGTCGGCTGGCCGAGCTTCGGGATGGCGTCGTAGGCCTGCTGGTACGGCGCGTACACGCCGCCGACCGTCGCCTGTGCGGTCGCGATCGGGGTGACGCCGACGTCGAGCAGCGCGTAGGTCGTGTAGAAGTCGACGCACGCGACGCGCTGCGGGTTCGCCGGGATCGTGACCGTCCCGTCGGCGGCCTGGATCTGGCGGGAGGGCCCCTCGACCCCGCTCCCGACGGAGTCGCCCCCGCCGCACGCGGCGAGCGCCCCGACGGCGGCGATCCCGCCGGCGCCGGCGAGGAACCTGCGCCGCGAGACGCCGGGCGGAACAGGCAGGGGACGTGCGGTCGTCACGAAGTCTCCTCGGGATCGGCTGCTCGGGTCAGGGTCTCGGTCACGTGCTCGGCCACGGTCTCGACGGCGCCCGGCCGCAGCAGGCCGAGGTGGGTCGCGTCCACCGCCACCACCCGGGCGTGCGCGGGCAGGACCGGAGTCCAGATCGCCCGGGCGCGCTCGAGCGGGGTGCCAGAAAAGTCTCGTTGCAGACACTCAACGTCTGAAGAGCGACTTTCATCGGGAAGGGTGTCCGGGTTCCGGGTCGCGACGACGACGGTGACGGCGGGCCGGCCGTCCGGCGCCGGGAGAGGCTGCGGGACGTGCGCGGCGAGCTGGGCGCGGCTGTGCTCGACGTGCCGGACCGCGCCGGTGAGCACCGGCGGCGGGTAGAGCGCGGCGAGGTCCGGACGGGCGGCGACCGCGGCGCCCAGCCCGTCGGCGTCGTCGACCGGACCCACGCCGAGCACGTCGGCCAGGAACACGGCGGCGGGGTCGCTCGGCGCATCATCGGCCGGGCCCGCCGGACCCGCCGCCCCCGGCCACGCGTCGAGCAACGTCAGCGACCCGGCGGGACGACCCTGCGCCGCCAGCTCCACCGCGACCGCCTGCGCGAGCACCCCGCCGTACGACCACCCGACGAGATCCACCGGCCCGTCCGGCACCACCTCGTCGATCCGCGCCAGGACGTCCGCCACCGACGCGGCCATGTCGGAGGCTGCGAGGTCGGGGGCGGCCAGCTCCGGGCCCTGCCACGCCCACACCGCACGCTCGGCAGGCAGCGCCGCGGCGAGCGGGCCGAACGGCAGCGCGACCCCGCCGGCACCCGGCAGCAGCAGGACCGGCCGGCCCGGCGCGCGGCGCAGCGGCACCAGGCGCGGCGCCGACTCCTCGGCCGACCCGCCCGCAGGCGCATCCGTCACGAGCCCGGCGACCTCGGCGACGGTCGGGCGCCGCATCAGCTCGGCCACCGACACGGTCACCCCGAGCCGCTCGCGGAGCCCGGTCCGCAGCACCGCGAGCAGCAGCGAGTGCCCCCCGAGGTCGACGAACCCGGCGTGCACGTCCGGCGGCGCGTCGAGCCCGAGGACGTCGGCGTAGACGTCGGCGACGCTGCGCTCGGCATCGTCCCGGGGAGGGGTGCCGGCGGGGCCCGGCGACGGGGGTTCCGGCAGCGCCGCGCGGTCGGTCTTCCCCGAGGGCAGCGTCGGGATCTCGTCGACGACGACGAGGTCGGACGGCACCATCGGCGCCGGCAGCACCTCCACCAGGTGGCGGCGGACGACGTTCAGCTCCGTCGCCCGCCCCGGCCCGGAGAGCACCAACCACGCGACGAGCCGCCGGGTCCCACCGGGCGCGGGCCGGGTGTCGGCGACCGCCCGTTCGACGCCGGGCGCCCCCGCGACCGCCGCGGCGACCTCCCCCAGCTCGATGCGATGGCCCCGGATCTTGACCTGGTGGTCGGCGCGGCCGAGGTGGTCCAGACGGCCGTCGGCGAGGCGCCGCACGACGTCGCCGGTGCGGTAGAGCCGCGCGCCCGGCTCGCCGAACGCCGCCGCGAACGGGTCGGCGACGAACCTTTCCGCGGTGAGGTCCGGCCGGCCGAGGTAGCCGCGGGCGAGCCCGGGCCCGCCGAGATAGAGCTCCCCGACGCCGCCGGGCGGCACCGGTCGCAGCGCCGGGTCCAGGACGAGCGCCCGGGTGTTCGGGTCCGGGACCCCGATCGGCACCCGACCCCTCGTCACGCCCGACGAGGCATCCGCGGCCGCCGACCGGGGGTCCGCCTCACCCAGCGTGGCGTTGACCGCCGCCTCGGTGGGCCCGTAGGCGTTGAACACCCGCAACCGGCCCGACCAGCGCTCGACCACTGCGGGCGGCACGGCCTCGGTCCCCACCAGCAGGACCGCGCCCGCGGGCAGCACCGCGTCCTCGGGCAGGGCGGCGACCAGCGCGGGCGGCAGGATCAGCACGTCCCCGGCGCCCATCCGGTGCCGGGCGAGGAAGTCGGTCAGCGCGCGGTCGGGCAGCCGCACGCGGCTCGGCGCGACGACGAGCGTCGCGCCGACCCCGAGCGCCATCGTCAGCTCCCAGAAGGCCACGTCGAACCCGGGCGAGGCGAACTGCAGCACCCGCGCGCCGGGACGCAGACCGAGCCGTCCCGTGGCCGTCGCCACCAGCGATCCCACGACGCGGTGGGGCAGCACGACGCCCTTGG
>NZ_DASXJS010000257.1:0-1950 GCF_036497245.1 Actinomycetospora sp.
CGCAGGACTCCGGGGTGTTCCGCTGGGTCGCGCTCGCGTGCGGCACGCTTCTGATCATCGGTGCGCTGGTCCTGGTCGGTCTGATGGTGATCCCGCGGACGGCGGCCACGCCGGCCACGCCCGTCGTCGTGGCGGCGGGGACGACGACCGGTAGCGGTGGGTCGAGCCCGGTCGTCGGGTCGGTCGCGTCGTCGGGCTCGAGCGGCTCGGTCCCGACGGGTGGTGTCTCGTGCGGGACGACGGCCTCGGGGCACTCGGTCACCATCGTGAACGGCACGGTGCCCTGCGATCACGCCGTGACCGTCGCGGCGCAGTGGCTCTCCACCGGCACCACACCCGGATACGGCGAGGGCTCGGCCGGGACGATGTACTCCTGGACCTGCACGACGAGCGGCGGCGGGGGCTGGTGCACCTCGAAGATGGGCAGCCACCTGAGCATCGGCTCGTGAGGTGGGGTCCCCGCGCCGTCGACGTTCGTGACCCGGTTGCCCCTCGACACCGGTCAGCTCGCGAGGACCTCGACGAACCGCTCGAGCGCGGTGAAGTCCGCCGGGTTACGCGTGATCAACTGGATGTCGTGAGCTCCGCACAGAACCGACCGGCCCCGGCCTGACGATCCGAGGTGTCGAGTAGGACAGGCTCGTGCCTGGTCATCCGGTCAGCGGGTCGTCGTCGCCCAGCAGCTCGTCGATCTGCTCGCGCTCGGACCGCCACCGTGCCTCGTCGACTGCGGGGAGCCCGCGGAAGTCGGCCTGGAGGTCGCCGAGTGTTCGCTGGGGACTCTCGGGCCGGGCATGGGGAACGAGGTCGGCGACGGGCCGGCCGCCGCGGGTGATGGTGAAGCTCTCACCCTGCTCCACGCGACGCATGATCGCGCCGCTGTCGTTGCGCAGCTCCCGCTGCCCGATGGTGTCACCCACGTCGCCGAACGTAGCGCCTATCCCTACGCGCGGACCGTGGCGCTCTGCGCGTCCTCGGAGAGGAACAGCTCGCTCAGGTCGAGCTCGTTCACGGCGGGGGCGGGGCCGATTCGTCGGGACCATCGGGCACAGGCGTGCGTTTTCGCTGGTCAGCGAGATTGTCGGGGGGTGCGTCTACAGTCATCACCATGAGCAGGCCGGTGGTCGACGAGGCGGTGATGCACCATGCGCAGGACGTCATGGTGGCCGCCCGGCGCGCCGAGCATGCCGTGCTGTGCGAGGTCGCCCGGCTGGAGAACACCGGGACTGCGGAGATCGCCGGCTACAGGTCGACGGAGCGGCTGGTCCAGGACCTGTGGCGGGTCGACCTGGGGGAGGCGCGTCGGCTGGTGCGTCACGCGCGGGCCCTGTGCGGGCAGGTCTCGCCGAGTGGCTCGGCGCTGGAGCCGCGGCTGACCGCGACCGCTCCGGTGGCCGCGGCGGGAGTCTTGGACCGTGGCCACGTGCGGGTGATCGACGAGGCGGTCCGGCACCTGGAACGGGTGGACGGCATCGACGTGGCCGCGGTGGCTGAGGCCGAGGAGTTCCTGGCCGAGAAGGCCCGGGTGTTGGCGCCGCCGGGACTCGCGCGGGTGGCGGCCCAGTTGATCTCGGCTCTGGACGAGGACGGGGTCGCGCCGGACGAAGGGCCGGAGCCCTCGGAGGAGCTGCGGATCGGGCGGCGCGCCGACGGCTCGCTGGTGCTGCGGGGTCGGTTCACCGGCCGGGCGGACATCGCGCTGATCCTGGCGGCGTTCGACGCGCTGTCCGGGCGGGCCGGCGCCGAGGACAAGCGCGGACTCGAGGCCCGGTACGCGGCGACGCTGCGCGAGTTGTGTGGTCTGGCGATGGCGCCCGGTGGGATCGGGGCGAACGTCGCGCCGGAGGACCGGGCGAACCCGAGTGAGACCACCGCCCCGCCCGAGCGGGGAGACGGCGACCCGCAGAATCTGCTTCCCGGCCAGCGCCACCCGGACGACGCGGCTCGCCG
>NZ_DASXJS010000258.1:0-3382 GCF_036497245.1 Actinomycetospora sp.
TCCGTGCCGTCCCCGCCCACCCCGTCCTCGTGCCGCACCGGCAGGGGCGGCGGGGTGTCGACGTAGAACAGCTCGGCGTGCACCTTCTCGCGGCCGATCCCGAGCTCGGTCAGCAGGTCCCGGGCCCCGGTGACCATCTCCAGCGGCCCGCACAGCCACCAGTGGTCGACCTGCGGGGTCGGCACCAGCGAGGTCAGCAGGGTGTGGAGCTTCTCCCGGTCCAGCCGACCGGCGAAGATCTCGGCCTCGACGGGCTCGCGGGAGAGCACGTGGTCGAGCTGGAGCCGGTGGCGGTAGCGGTCCTTCAGGTCGGCGAGGTCCTCGGCGAACATGACGGTGTCCGCGCGCCGGTTGCCGTAGAGCAGTGTCACGTGCGTGTCGGGGTGCGCGGCGAGCACGGTCGCGGCGATCGAGAGCACCGGCGTGATCCCCGACCCGGCGGCGATCAGGGTGTGGTGCTCGCCGGGCCCGTGCTGTTCGGGCGGGGGGTCCGGGGTGAACCGGCCCTCGGGCGGTCCGACCTCCAGCTCGTCACCGGCGGCGAGCCCGTCGACCAGCCACTCCGAGAACAGCCCGGTCTCCACACGGCGCACCCCGATCCGGGGCGCGGCACCCTCGGGCGCGCAGATCGAGTAGGAGCGGCGCTCCTCTCCCTCCGGGGTCTGCAGGCGCAGGGTCAGGTACTGCCCGGCGCGGAACGCGAAATGGTCCGCGAGATGGTCGGGGACGTCGAACGTCACCGCGACGGCGTCGTCGGTGAGCCGATCCACCCCGGCGACGCGCAACCGGTGGAACCCGGCCGTGGTGTCCTCGGGGGTGGTGTCGGGCTCGGTCGTCGGCGCGCTCATCAGATGTCCTTCATGTGCTCGAAGGGCTCCCGGCAGGCCCGGCAGCGGCGCAGCGCCGTGCAGGCCGTCGGCCCGAACCGGGAGAGCACCTCGGTGTCCGCGCTGCCGCACCGCGGGCAGGCGACGCGCTTGTCGGGCGGAGCCAGCGTCAGCGCCACCGGCCCGGTGGTGCGCGGCCCGATGTGCTCGGGCGGTGCGACGCCGGCCTCGGCGAGCTTGCGACGGCCCTCGTCGGAGATCAGGTCGGTGGTCCAGGGCGGGGTCAGCGAGACCCGCACCTCGACCTCGCCGAAATCCGCCAGCTTCGCCGCCAGGTCCGCACGCATCGCGTCGAGGGCGGGGCAGCCGGCGTAGGTCGGCGTGATCGTGGCGACGACCCGGCCGTCGCCGGAGGAGACCGAGCGCAGCACGCCCAGGTCGGCCAGGGTCAGCATCGGCATCTCGGGGTCGGTGACCTCGGCGGCGACGTCCCACAGGCGATCCTCGACCGCAGTGCTCACCACATCGCCTCCGGGTGCGCGCGGGCCAGCGACTGCAGGACGGCGAGCACCGGGCCCATCGCCTCGGTGTGCACTCCGTCCCGGCCACCCCGGCCGCCGACGAGCCCGACGGCAGGCCGTTCCGGGCGGGTCAGCGTCGCGACCGGCAGCACCTGCTCCACATCGGCGTCGACGTCGCCGCGCAGCGACGCCGGGTCGACGGCCACCCCGGCCTCGACCAGGCGGGTCTCGACCCCGTGCGCCCCGAAGATCTCCTCGACGAACGGCCACACCGCGTCCAGTCCGGCCTGCATGCGCCCGTGCGAGAGCTCGGTGCCGTCGCCCAGGCGCACCACCCAGCCCGCCGCGTACTCGCGCTGGTAGGCCAGCTCGGGGACCGCCTTGCCGGCCACGGCGGCGAGCACCGGATCGGCGGAACCACGCAACCGCGTCATGAGGGCGAGCCGCCACGACGAGAAGACGAGCATCCAGGCCATCGTCTGCGCGAAGTCGCCGAGGTCGATCTCGGCGAGGGTGACGTTGCGGAAGAAGCGGTCGTCGCGGAAGTAGGCGAGGACCTCCTCGTCGGGCAGGGCTGCCGCGGTGCGCGCCGTGCGGAACCGCTCCGCCGCGCCCAGGTGCCCGGCCCGCGCCAGCAGCACGCGCGCCTGCCCGAGCAGGTCGAGGGCGATGTTCGCGAGGGCGACCTCCTCCTCGAGCTCGGGCGCGTTCGTGGCCCATTCGGAGAGTCGCTGCGAGCCGAGCAGCGCGTCGTCGGCGAGCATCAGGGCATAGGCGGCGAGGTCTTCGACGTCCACGCCGTCCGGCGCCGGAGCGGTCACCTCGACGACGGTCTCGTCGAAGCCCGCCCCGTGGGCCCAGCGGCCGTCGTGGTCGGCGGCCGCGAGGGCGTCGTAGACGTTCTCGCCGGTGGCGTCAGCGCTGTTCACGGCGTTCACAGGTGCGGGACGTCGTCGGGGATCGAGTAGAACGTCGGGTGGCGGTAGACCTTGTCGCCCGACGGTGCGAAGAACGGGTCCTTCTCGTCCGGGCTCGACGCGGTGATCGCGTCGGCGCGGACGACCCAGATACTCACGCCCTCGTTGCGCCGCGTGTAGAGGTTGCGGGCGTTGTGCAGGGCCATCCGGTCGTCGGGGGCGTGCAGCGAGCCGACGTGCACGTGGTTCAGCCCGCGCTTGCCGCGCACGAACACCTCGTAGAGCGGCCAGGTCGCGTCCGGGGTGGTGCTCATGCCGCCGTCTCCTTCGCCGCGCGCGCGGTCTGCTTCGCGGCGTGGGCGCTCGCGGCGTCGCGGACCCACTGCCCGTTCTCGTGCGCGGCGCGCCGGTGCGCCAGCCGCTGGGCGTTGCACGGGCCCGCGCCCTTCACGACGGCGGTGAACTCGGCCCAGTCGATCTCCCCGAAGTCGTGCACCTCGCGCTCGGGGTCCCAGCGCAGGTGCGGGTCGGGCAGCGTGACGCCGAGGGCCGCGGCCTGGGGCACCGTCATGTCGACGAAGCGCTGGCGCAGCTCGTCGTTGGTGTGGCGCTTGATGCGCCACGCCATGGACTGCTGCGTGTTCGGGGAGTCGCCGTCGGCCGGGCCGAACATCATCAGCGAGGGCCACCACCAGCGGTCGACCGCGTCCTGGACCATCGCGCGCTGCGCGTCGGTGCCCGCCATGAGGGTCATCAGCAGCTCGAAGCCCTGACGCTGGTGGAAGGACTCCTCCTTGCAGATCCGCACCATGGCCCGCGCGTAGGGGCCGT
Organism: Actinomycetospora sp.; assembly: GCF_036497245.1. Classification (GTDB taxonomy): domain Bacteria; phylum Actinomycetota; class Actinomycetes; order Mycobacteriales; family Pseudonocardiaceae; genus Actinomycetospora. Next base: position 3,097 of record NZ_DASXJS010000258.1, read on the forward strand.
AGCTCGACCGGCACAGCGGCACCTGGTTGCAGATCGCGGCGCCGTCGACCAGCCACCCGATGACGCCGATGTCGGCGAACGTCAGCGTCGGGTAGTTGAAGATCGACGAGTACTTCTGCCGCGAGTCGATCAGCTTCTCGGTGAGCTCGCTGCGGTCGACCCCGAGGGTCTCGGTGGCCGAGTACAGGTAGAGCCCGTGGCCGGCCTCGTCCTGCACCTTGGCCAGCAGGATCGCCTTCCGGCGCAGGCTGGGCGCGCGGAGGATCCAGTTGCCCTCCGGCTGCAT
>NZ_DASXJS010000259.1:0-7125 GCF_036497245.1 Actinomycetospora sp.
GACGTCGTCGTCGACCGCCGCCTCGCCGCGCGGCATCGGGAACGCGAGCCGGGCGTTCGCGCGCGCGGTGACCCGGACGCGCTGCGGGTGGTCGATCCCGAGGACCAGGCCGGCGCGGGGGGCGTCGGCGACCGCCTGCGCGAGCGGCTCGACCACCCGCAGCGCGGCGCTGGGACTGAGCGGGCCGCCCGCGACGAGCTCGGCGAGATCCCGCCCGGGGGTCCACTCCGCGACCGCGGCGCCGAGCACGCCGCCGGGCAGCCGGGTGGACCCTGGCTGGATGACGTCGAGCACGCGGGCGGCGTGGCGGTGGGAGAAGTGCGCGGAGCGGGTCGCCCGGGAGAGTGCCGACGACGCGCGGGCGTCGGCCTGCCAGCCCCCGACCAGCAGCGTCATCGCGACGTCGCGCTCCAGCGTCGTGTCGCGGGCCTTCCACAGCACGGCGTCCGCCGAGCGGTCACGACCGACCTCGGCGACCAGCCGGTAGCGGTCGGCGATGACGGTGCCGGGCACGATCGCCCCGCCCGGTCCGACGGGGATCGGGCCGGAGGCGGGCGCGCGGGGACCCCACGGCGCGGGACGGCGACCGCGCGGTGCGCCGCCCGGGGAGCTCTCGCCCCGCCCGGCGTCGCCACGGCGTCCAGGGCTGGGCCGGGTCCCGGTGCCGCCACGGCGGCTGCCCTCGGGCAGGAAGGTCGTCGGGCCGTCGATCCCGGGGCCGCCCGTCACCGGCGGGACCGCGGTCGTGGCCGACTCGTCGGCGGCGTCGGGAGCGGGCTGCTGGCCCGCGGCGTCCCCGGCGTGGTCGTCGGCAGGCGGCGTGCCGTCACTATCGGGCGCGGGCGGCGTCTCGTCCTCGTCGGCGGCGTCGACCGGGCCGGACGTCTCGGCGACGGCGCCTCGTGGTGCCCCTGGCGCGCGGCGGCCGGCCATCGCGTCGTCCACCCCTCACCTCCGGCGCATTCACCACACCCCCCGCGCGGCCTCGGACCCTCCGACCGCACGCCCCCGTGCGGAGTCCGAGCCTACGGGACACCGGCCTGCCCGTCGTGGACCCGGCGCGTCCCGCGACACCCGTCACCACGGGGCAACCCGGATGGTCGTGGCCGCCGCGATCAGCGTCCGACGAGCCGGCGCAGGCGCGAGACCACCGGGTCGAGCTCGGGCACGCGCAGCAGGCGCATCGCGACCACGACGACGGCGAGCGAGACCAGGCCGCCGACACCGACGGACAGCCAGGCCTTCGCGACGAGCCCGGCGCCTCCGAGGACGCGCTCGAGCAGGGTGACGAGCACGACGGCGGTCAGCACCGAGACCACCGAGGCGATCCCGGTCAGCAGCACGGTGCGCAGGACCCGGCGGGTGTCGAGCCGCCCGATCCGGTGCCGCAGCCACACGTCGCCGACCACGAGGCCGACCACGAAACCGAACGCATTGACCGCGGCCAGACCGAGCACGACCTTGTCGGGCGGCAGCAGCACGGGGCACAGATACGCGAGCGGCACCTTCACCGCGGTCATGATCACCATGATCAGCGTGGGTGTGCGGGCGTCCGCCATCGCGTAGAACACGCGCAGCTGCAGCATGACCACGGCCATCGGCAGCAGACCGAACGCGGACGCGGACAGTGCGGCGCCGAGGGCCTCCGCGGACTGCCCGCCCGCGCGGCCGACCGAGAACATGGCGACGCCGAGCTGGGAGCCGAAGACCGTCAGGATCACGCTGACCGGGAGCAAGGTGACCGTCGAGAGCCGCGACCCGAGCGAGAGGTCGTCGACCACCTGGTCGAGGCGCCCGTTCGCCGCGGCCGCGCTCATCCGCGGCATGAGGGCGGTCAGCAACGACACCCCGAGCACGCCGTAGGGGACCTGGATGAGCAGCCAGGCGTTGGAGTAGATCGAGGGTCCGCCGTCGCTGGCGGTGAACGCCACCCGCAGGATCGCGGTGAGCCCGATCTGGCTGATGATCACGTAGGCGACCACCCACGCGGCCAGCCCGCCGAACGACGACAGCCGCGGGTCCCACCCGAACCGCCAGCGCCAGCGGAACCCGGTGCGCCGCATCGCGGGCAGCATCACCAGGGCCTGCAGGATGATGCCCAGGGTGCTGCCGATCCCCACGACGAGCAGCTGCGTGGTGCTGATCGGGCTGCCGTCGGTGGCGCCGGGCAGCATCCAGTAGATCGCCAGCGCGATGAGCACGACGACGTTGTTGAGCACTGGCGCCCACGCCGCGGGCCCGAAGACCGCCCGCGCGTTGAGGATCGCGCCGAACAGCGCACCCATCCCGTAGAAGAAGATCTGGGGCAGCAGGAGGTACGCGAAGTCGGTGGCGAGCGGCCGGTTCGCCTCGTTCTCGATGTACGGCAGGATCAGCAGCGGCGCCGCGAGCACCGCGATCACGGTCGCGGCGAGGAGCACCACCGCGGCCCCGGTGAGCAGCTTCTGGGCGAACCCGTCGCCGTCGTCGCCGTCCTCCTTCGCGGCACGGACCAGCACGGGGATGACGACGCTGGTCAGCACCCCGCCGAGCAGCAGCTCGAAGATGATGTTGGGCAGCGTGTTCGCGATGTTGAACGAGCTGCCGACCAGCCCGAGCCCGATGGTCGCCGCCAGCGCGAGTGTCCGCAGGAAGCCGGTGAGGCGGCTGACGAGCGTCGCCACCGCCATCCCGCTGGAGGCCTTCACCAGCGAGGAGTCGTTCCGGTCGTCGCTGGGGGTGCGCGGCGCGGGTACCGCCGAGGCGTCCTGCTCCAGCGGCGGCCGCGGGAGCAGGACGGTCTCGTCCTGGGAGTCGCCGACGGTCCACGACGAGAGCGGTGCCGACCGGTCGGTCCCGCCCTGCGTGGCGAGGGCGGCCATCCGCGCCGTCGCCTCCTCGACGCGGGCCGGGACGAGGTCGGTCTCGGTCGTCCGGTCGGTCGGCGGCACCGGCCCGTGGCCCGGGACCGCGCGGCCCGGGACCGTCATCTCCTCCGGTCCTTCGGCCGCGAGCGGTCGTGGCATCCGGGGGTCGGCCGTGCGTCCGCCCGCCTGGGGTGGTGCCGAGGGCCCCGGTGGGGCTCCGGGCGGAGGTCCCACGGGCCCGGCGGGACCTCGCGTGGCGGGACCGGGCTGTCCCGGTCCGGGCGGACCGGGCGCGCGGGGCGGCGCCGCTGGTCCGCGGCCCGCTGGCGGTCCCTGTCCGGGAGCCGGACCGGTCGGTCCGTGACCGGGAGCCCGGCCGGGCGGCGGTCCGGCGGGACGGCCCGGGGCACGCCCGGCGGGTGGTCCGGGCGGTGGCGGCCCGGGTGTGGGTCCGGCGGGGCCGCCCCGCGGCGGGAGCGGCCCGCGGGCGGCCCGCGGCCGCTGCTCGGGTGCGTGGTCGGCGGGGGGCCCGGAGGCCGGCATGACCGGGTGCTCGGGTGCGGGAGGCGGCGGCACGATGCCGTCCGCGGGAGGCGGTGGGGGCGGGACGACGGTGCGGTCGTCCCGGTCGCCCGCCCGTGGCGGACGGCGGCCGTCGGTCCCCCGGTCGTCGGGGTCGCGGTCGTCCGGCCGGACGGGGCCGTCGTCGGGACCCGGCCGCGCCCCGGGGGGCGCGCCGCGGTCGGGGCGCGTGGTCATCGGTCCTGGAGCTGGCGGCCCGGTCCGCCCGTCGACGGGTCCCCGCCCTGCGTCTCGTCCGTCGTCGACCCGTCCGTCGTCGCCCGGGCGTCCGGATCCACCGTCGGGATCGGACCGGTCGCGTGCCGCGGGCTGGGCCGGGACCGCCGGTCCTGCCGTGCCCGGCGTACCCGGCGAGCCACCCGCAGGCTCGCCAGGGTCACCAGCACGACGGCTGCGGACGCGGTCAACCACACCGTGATGGTGCCGTAGGCGGTGGATCGCAGCAGCAGACGACTCGTCGGCCCGAGTGAATCACCCCCCGGTGTGCGGGCCGTGGCGTCGACCGTGAACTGCCCGGACCGCCCGACGTCGAGGGCCACCTGGAACTGCACGCTCCCGAACGCGGGCACCCGGCGCACCGGCACGGGGGACACCCGGACGCCCGGTGTCGGCTCGAGCGCGACGGTGACGTCCACGGCGACGGGCAGCTGGTTCTCGACGGTGAGCAGCAGCGGCGCGTCACTCGACCCGAGCGCGTAGCTGCCCGCGGGCTGCACCACCCGCACCATCCCGCGCAGGGTGCGCATCTGGGCGGCGACGTCGTCCGCGGCGGCCCGCTGCAGGCCCGGATCCCCCCGGCCGGCGGCGGACAGGCTGCGCAGCAGCGCGCCGGTCAGCGGCTCGACGTAGTCCGACGGCGTGGGTGCCCCGCTGTGGTCCTGGCGGCTCGCGGCGAGCAGGTCGCGCTGGTCGTCGCGGACCCCGCGGATCTCGTCGAGGACGGCCGGGGACTGGTCCGAGACCGCCGCCCGGTCGCCCGAGCCCAGGGCCACGGTCGGGAGCGCGGCCCCGCGCGCCGCTCCGGTCGCCAGCAGGGTCCCGGCGTCGACGGGGGCCACCAGGCCGCGGCGGGCGAGGTCGCCGACCCCGGTGAGCAGGGCGCCGGCCTCGGCCGCGTCGGCGGCCCAGTCGGTGGGCGGGGCGAGCACGCTGGTGGCAGGGGCCGGGGTCGGGGCCAGGGCGCGCAGGGCGACGACGCCGAGTGCGTCCTGCGTCGCGAGCCCGGCGCCCGTGCCCGCGGGGCTCGTCGAGCCGTCGGAGGCGGCAGGCCGGGGCGCGAGGGCCTGCCGGGCGAGCGGGTCGGTGGCCAGCGCGAGCGGGGCGGTGCCGCTCTCGCCCGCGAAGCGCCCGACCGATCCCGGGGGGACCCCGCCCGCGAGCATCGTGCCGTCGACGACGAGCGACCGCGCGCCGCCGCCCGCGAGGTCGGCGAGGCTGCGCTCGTCGACCAGGCCGTCCGCGGGGACGGTGGCGTCCGGGACGGGTGGCGTGCCGAGCAGGTCCGCGACCCGGCGCTCGCCGAGCGTGCGGGCCGCCGTCGTGAGGTCGCTCATGTTGCCGCGCGAGGTCGCCAGCAGGTCGGCATCGGCATAGGGCAGCGCCAGCACGCAGCGGCCGCGCGCGGCGTCGCGGACCGAGGCGAGCCACGCGCCCGCGGCCGCCGCTCCGGTGCCCGGCCGCGAGCCGGTCGGGGTCCGGACCTGGTAGCCGCCGCTCATGCCCGCGGCGGTCTCGAGCAGGTCGGCGTCGACCGTGAGGCAGACCGACGCCGCGGCGGGACTGCCGGGCGGGGCGGACCGGTCGAGAGCATCCACCAGGCCGGCGAGACGGCCGCCGGGGGCGAACGACGTGGCGAGGCTGTCGTCGGCGAGCAGTGGAGGGGCACCCGGCGGCACCGCGAGGCGCCGCGGGCGGTCGGCCAGCGGCCAGAGCACCGACACCGTGGGGGCCCGGCCCGGCGCGGGGGCAGGCGCCCCGGCGCCGCCGGGCACCCCGGTCACGGGCAGCAGCATCTGCGCGGACGCGACGCGGGCGGGCGCGCCCGCCGTGCCGGGCGTGCCGTTGACGTCGACGACGAGGGGATAGACACCGGGCGTCGTGAGGGCCAGCGAGGAGTCGGCCGCGCCGCGCAGCGGGACCCGGACGGTGAACGGCACGTCGGCCGCGGGGTCGAGGTCCTGGGTGACCGGGGCGAACGCCGGGGCCGCCCCGCCGGGCCCGTCCGCGGACACCGAGCCGTCGAGGGCGCGCCCGACCTCGCGGTCGGTGGCGACCGAGGCGCCGCGCTGCACCCTCACCCCGACGTCGCGGACCGGCACCGCGCCACGGTTGGTGAGGTGGCCGGTGACGACGAGCTCGGGCGGGCCGTCCGAGGTCACGATCCGCGGGACGGCGCCGTCGAGGTCGAGGGTCAGCGAGCCCGGGGTGACGTCCTGGGCGGACCCGACCCCCGGGAAGAGCACCGCCAGCGCGGCGACCACGCCTGCGAGCAGGACGGCCCGGCCCCGGGCGAGGAACCGGTCCGCCCGGAGGAGGACCCGGTCGGCCCCCGCCGCGGGTCCTCGAGGGATCACGCGGACTCCTCCAGGATCTCCGCGGCGAGCCGCACCAGCCGCCGTTCGTCGGCGTAGGCCAGCCGGGAGCCGAGCTCGGTCAGGGGCACCCAGGCGACCTCGGTGACCTCGACGTCCTCGTCGGAGAGCTCGCCGCCGTGCGCCGCGAGCAGGAAGTGCTGCACCGTCTTGTGCACGCGCCGGTCCTCGGCGACGAACCAGTAGTCGATGCTGCCGAGCGGGGCCTGCACGGCCGCGATGATGCCGGTCTCCTCCTCGACCTCACGCACGGCAGCCTGCTCCGCGGTCTCACCCTCCTCGATGTGGCCCTTGGGCAGCGACCACAGCAGCCGCCCGCGCCGGTCCAGGCGCCCGATCAGCGCGGCACAGCCGCGTCCGGTGTCCACGACGAGGCCGCCCGCCGAGTACTCGTCGACCGTGCGCATGCGCCGCCGCGGGCCGCGCCGACGGCGGTCGGCCGAGCGTCGCGACGACGGGGGCATGCCGCGATCGTACGGCGGACGACCGAGCGGCGGGTCCCTCGCACGGTCGTGGGCGGGGCGGGGCGGGCCGGGTGGTGAGCAGCACGGCGCCGGGGTGGTGACCAGGACGGGCGCCGTGTCCGGGTTACGCTGTCTCGCCGTGCCCGGAGCCACCCAGACCGCCTCGCCGACATCGTCGTCCGCCCCCGCAGCGCCCGGGAATGAGCAGCGCGCGACCCAGGACGGCGGTCAGACTGCGGTGGTGGAGCTCCTGCGGTACTCCCCCGTCGCCGACGAGCTCGGCCACCGGTTCGCCGAGGCCGGTCACCGGCTGTACCTGGTGGGCGGCAGCGTCCGGGACGCCCTGCTCGGACGGCTCTCCAGCGACCTCGACTTCACCACCGACGCCCGCCCGCCCGCCGTCAAGAAGATCATCTCAGGCTGGGCGGAGGCGGTCTGGGAGACCGGGATCGAGTTCGGCACGATCGGCCTCGCCCGCCACGGGGTGACCCTCGAGGTCACGACGTTCCGCGCGGACAGCTACGACGGGGTCACCCGCAACCCGGTCGTCGCGTTCGGGGACTCCGTGGAGGGCGACCTCGTCCGGCGTGACTTCACCGCCAACGCGATGGCCGTGTCGCTGCCCGACCGCACGTTCGTCGA
>NZ_DASXJS010000260.1:0-8482 GCF_036497245.1 Actinomycetospora sp.
CGACGACGTCGCCGCCGAGGTCGCGGATCGGCCACAGCAACCGGCGCTGGAACCGGTCGCGATGACCCCGCTGGCCGGGGACCGAGAGGCCGGCCTTCTCCAGCTCGTCGAGCGTGTAGCCCTGCGCGAGCAGGTGCTTGGTCAGCTTCTCCCACCCGCCGGGCGCGAACCCGCAGCCGAACGACTCCGCGGCCGCCTGGTCGAACCCGCGCTCGGCGAGGAACTCCCGGGCCGTCTGCGCCTCCCCCGGGGTCCGCAGCTGCTCGGCGTAGAACTCGGCCGCCAGCTTGTTGGCGGCCAGCAGACGGGAGCGCGTGCCGCGGTCGCGCTGCACGCTCGACCCGCCGCCCTCGTAGGTCAGGCGGAACCCGACCCGGTCGGCCAGCTTCTCGACGGCCTCCACGAACCCGAGCTGCTCGATCTTCATGACGAAGTCGATGACGCTGCCGCCCTCGCCGCAGCCGAAGCAGTGGCAGGTGTTGTGGGTGGGGCGGACGTTGAACGACGGGGACTTCTCGTCGTGGAACGGGCAGAGGCCCTTCATCGAGCCGGGGCCGGCGGGACGCAGGGCCACGTAGTCGCCGACGACCTCTTCGATCCGGTTCCGGTCGCGCACCTCCGCGATGTCGGAGTCCCGGATCCGCCCTGCCACGGGCCCGAGTTTACGACGCCGGGTGTGGGCGTCGAGGACGCGTCCGGCAACTCGCCCGGCCGACGGTGATCAACGGGCACCCACGGGGCCCGGAGCGGCCCATGACCCCGGCACGTACCCGTTGATCATGCTCCGTCGTGGGCCGCGAGGAAGCGGCCGAGCACCTCGACGGTCCGCTCCGCGGGATGGGGCCCAGGAGGCGACGGAGAGCCTGGCCGGGACGGCCCGGAGGTGCGCTTCGCGCTCGTGAGCACTTTCGGGGGTGATAGCACCGGAAAGTGCTCACGGGGGCGGAAGCCCACCTACGCGCCGAAGCCCTCGCGCTCGACGACGACCCGGTCGATCTCGCCCTCGCCCGCCACGTCGCCGTTGCCGTCGACGGCGCGCACCGCGAAGGTGATCCGGCCCTTCTCGTCCGGCCCGGAGGAGACCTCGGCGGAGCACCCGAGCGTGCCGCCGACCGGGGTCGGCCTGCGGTGCTCGACCCGGACCGCCGTCCCGACCGTGGTGCGGCCGTCCTCGAGCAGCGACGCCGCCGTCGCCAGCGTCGCGGCCTCCAGCCAGGCCACCAGGCGCGGGGTGCCCAGCACGGGCACGTCGCCGCTGCCCAGGGCGATGGCGGTGTCCTCGTCGGTCACGTCGTGGAGCATCGCGGCATCATAGGTGGCTGCGCCTTGTGAGCACTTTCTGGTGCTATGGCACCAGAAAGTGCTCACGAGCCGGAGGCACCTACATGGTCGGAGCGTCGGCGTTGCTCGGCGTCGTCTTCTGCGACGTGATGTCGTGGAAGTTCCGCGTGATGTACTCACCGGCCCGGCAGGCGAGCGCACCGATCGTCGACGTCGGGTTGACCGCCGCTCCCGTGGTCAGCGAACTGCCGTCGACCACGAAGAGGTTCGGCAGGTCCCAGGTCTGGTTCCACTTGTTGAGCACCGAGTCACCCGGGTTGTTGCCCATCCGGCAGGTCCCCATGAGGTGCCAACCCGGCGGCGGGTAGAGCACGCCGGTGTCGTTGGTCTCGGTCGCCCCGACCGCGCGGGTGGCCTCGAAGATCTTGTCGATGCCGTACTGCGCGAGCGCGATGTCGTTGTGGTGCAGCTCGTAGTTCACGTGCGCGGCCGGCAGACCCGAGGAGTCCTTGACGTCCGGGTCGAGCGTGACCCGGTTCGTGTCCACCGGCAGGTCCTCGCCGAACATGAACACCATGAGGTGGTTGGCGAAATGGCCGTCGAAGAACTCGCGGTGCTTCTCGCCCCACGGTGCCGTGTATCCGGTGTGCGTGCCCATCGCGGCGTAGGCGGGCCCGAAACTGCGCGCCACCTGCATACCGAAACCGTTGACGAATCCGCGGCTCATGTCGGTGTGGTAGAACTCGTGCGAGTACAGCGGCGCGCCGAACGAGCCCTTGAAGCCCTCGATCGGCTCCTCGAACCACGAGTCGCAGAACGCGAACACGTGGTGCATCAGGTACTTGCCGACGATCCCGTTCGCGTTCGCGAGCCCGTCCTCGTGCCCCTTCTGCGCGCTCTGCAGGAGCAGGCGCGGGGACCCGATGCCGTTGGCTGCGAGCACCACGATCTTCGCCCGGATCTCGTGACGCTCGCCGGTGTTGCGGTCGATGTAGGTCGCGCCGGTGGCCTTGCCGCCGTCGGCGTTGATCGTCTCGACGCGGGCCATCGTGCGCAGGTCCGCCCCGTACCGGATGGCGTACGGCCAGTGCGCGTTCGCCGGTGTGGACAGCGATCCCGTCGGGCTGCCGGAGAGCTCGTTGCCCATCGCCTGGTCGGCCTCGCGGTTCTCCCGCGGGACCGTGATGACGGCGTTGTCCGAGGGCCACCAGTGCCAGCCCAGGTCCTTGGACGCCTTCGCGTACTTCAGGCCCAGCTTGCCGGGCAGCACCTCCGGGTCACGGACGGCCCGCTTCCGGTCCGGGTAGGACGGGTCGCCGATCCGGCCGGAGATGCCGTAGATCTCGTCGTTCTCGTCGTAGAACGGGGCCAGGTCCTCGTAGGAGATCGGCCAGTCGATCGTGCCCTCGAGGCCGTGCTCGGTGCCCTTGCGGAAGTCGACCGGCTTGTACCGCGGCCAGTGGCCCGCGTAGTGGACCGTCGACCCACCCACGTTGTTCATCATGTACGGCGTCGTGGTGCCGGTGACCGGATAGTCCTCGGGCAGCTGGCGGACGTTCGGGTCGTAGGCCCACCCGCGCTGCTTCTCCAGCTCCCACTCGTCGTGATAGTGCGGGTGGTCGGTCGGCTTGACCCACGGGCCCTGCTCCAGGCACACCACGTTCATGCCGGCCTTCGCCGCCTTGAGCGCGATGCCCGCCCCGCCGGGGCCCGCACCGATGATCAGGACGTCGGTCTCCTCGTATGCAGCCATGGCGCGCTCCTCACTTCGTCCAGGACAGCTGGGACAGGTCGACGCGGGTGACCTCGTCGGTCTCGAGATAGGAACCGTTCTCCTGCGCCTGCGTCAGCAGTTCCTCGTCCCAGGGCTCCGTGGTCTGCAGGTAGCCGTAGGGCAACGGCGGGCCGTGGTAGTCACGACCGGCCGGGAGATTGCGCTGGATCGCCTGCGTCACGACCGGGCGCGAGTAGTAGCCGTAGTAGACGAGCGCCCGCAGCTGCTCGAACAGCGGGTCCTCGGCCTTCTCCAGCGCGGCGATCGCCGACGTCCGGTCGGCGACGGAGCCGTCCACGAAGGCCTGCCCCAGCCGGTCGAGACCGGCCGTGAACTCGTCCTGGGTCGCGAACGGGAAGTGCTTGTTCCGGTAGCCGCTCGGCGTCACGTAGCGCCCGACGAACGTCACCAGGTCCAGGTCGCTCGCGGTCGGCCAGTCCGGGTGCGGCGGGACGATCGTGTCGGCGGCCGCGTTGATGACCGCGGCCTGGGTGTCGGTGAACCGGAGCGGGTTCTGCAGCCCGCCCAGGCGCGGGCGGCCGGTCTCGAAGTAGCCACCGGCCTCCCCCGGGGTGGCGGTCGTCTCCGGCGCGCCGAACGGCGCGGGCTTCTCGCCCAGAGCGTTGTCCATGCTCGGTGTCCTCCTTGGGGCTTCGCTCACCTGGGCGCCAGAGCTTCGTGACTGGAGCCGATGGCCCGATTCCGCTCCGCTTCATCGGAGCTGGCGCTCGTCGACCACCCGCCGCGACTTGTGCTCGGCGCGCTCGAGGGTGTTGGCGTCGACCGACTCGAAGGTCACGCGGACGCCGAGCAGGGACTGCAGGCCGGCCCCGGTGTCGCGGTCGAAGGAGTCCCGCTCCCCCGCTCCGAGCGTCGTCTCGGCCCGGACGATCATCTCGTCCATCGACCCGGTCCGGCGGACGACGATCTGGTGCTCCCCGCCGTAGTGCGCGACTCCCCGCAGGAAGTTGTCGACCTCGGTCGGGTACACGTTCTCGCCGCGGATGTGGATCATGTCGTCGATGCGGCCGTAGACGCCCTCGGGCAGCTTCGGATACGTCCGCCCGCAGGGGTTGTCCTCCATGACCCAGCGCGTGAGGTCGTCGGAGGCCAGCCGGATCATCGGCTGCGAGGTGCGCTCGAGGTGGGTGTAGACCGGCGTGCCCTCGGAGCCGTAGGGCACCGTCCGGAACGACGACGGGTCGCACACCTCGTGCCAGACGATGTCCTGCCAGAGCAGCATCCCGTCGGGGGTCCCGGCGGTGGCCGACGCCGACATGAACGGCGTCATCTCGGCCATCGTCCCGCAGTCGATCACCGTGGCGCCGAAGGCCTCCTCGATCGCCTGGCGGACCGCGGGCACCGAGGCGCCGGGCTCGCCGGAGAAGAACATGACCTTCAGACCGAACTCGCGGGGGTCGATCCCCTCCTGCTGGGACACCTCCGCCAGACGCAGCGCGTAGGACGGTGTCGCGTAGAACGCCGCCGGCTTCACCCGCGCCAGCCAGGTCACCGCCCGCGCCGTCATGCCCTGGGCGCCCGCACCGAAGGGGAGCACCCGGCAGCGCAGCCGCTCGGCGCCGGACATGGCGCCCCACGAGCCCAGGTACAGGGAGAAGAGCGCCGCGACGAACACGGTGTCGCCGGGCCGCACGCCCATCCCCCACAGGATGCGGGCGTGGTTGTCGGCGATGACCTCCCAGTCGCGACGACCGAGCGCGAACGCGGTCGGCGCGCCCGTGGTGCCGGACGTCCCGTGGATGTGGTGGACCTCGGACTCGTCGCAGCACAGGTAGTCCCCGAACGGCGGGTGGTCCGCCTGGGACCGGCGCATCTCGGCCTTCGTCACCACCGGGACCTGCTCGAACGCCTCGAACGAGGTGATGTCCGCGGGCTTGAGGTCCACCGCGTCCCACGTGTTCCGGTAGAACGACGACGTCGAGTAGGCGTACTCCATCACCTCGCGCAGCCGGACCAGCACCGCCGCGTCCCGCTCGGTGGGGTCCATCGTCTCCCGGTGCGGGAACCAGTACGGCGACCCGGGGTCGGGCAGGTAGTCCTGGTCGTACTTCGTGGGGAACGCCCACTCCTCCATGCCGGCCATCAGGACTTCCTCCGCTCGACCTCGGCGTCGTTCCACGGGGTCAGGGCCTGATAGTCGGGCACGAAGCCGAGGCCCTTCCCGGCGTCCGGCGAGGGCGCGTCCTGCGTCGTCACCACGTCGACGACGGCGGGTGCGCTCTCCAGGGCGCGCCGGATCGCGCCCTCCATCTCGGCCGGGTCGGTCACCCGTTCGCCGTGGGCGCCGAACGCCCGCGCCATGCCCGCGTAGTCGGAGTCGGCGAGATCGGTCCCGACGACGAGGCCGTAGTTCTCGGCCTGGTCGTAGCGCTCGATGTTCCAGGCGCGGTTGTTGGAGACGATGACGACGATCTTCGCGCCGTGCCGCACCGCGGTGTCGATCTCCGTCGCGGTGATGCCGAAGGCGCCGTCGCCGGTCACCGCGATGACCGGCCTGTCGGGGTAGGCCAGCGAGGCCGCGATCGCGAACGGGGTCGCGACGCCGAGGCAGCCGAACGCCCCCGCGTCGAGGTAGCGGGAGCACCGGGTGATGCCCAGCCGCGCGAACGAGAGCAGGTCGCCGCCGTCGGCGATCATGACCGCCTCACCGAGATCGACGGTGCCGTCCCGGTCCAGGGCGTCCAGCGCGCCGAAGATGCGGTTCGGGTGGATGAACCCGTCGGGACCGTTCTCTGTGGTGGCGAGCGCCTGCCGGTACTCCGCGGCCCGCTTCAGGTGCTTGCCCCGCAGCTCGTCGCGCCAGGCGGTGTCCGGGGTGTGGTCCTTGAGGGCGTCGGCGAGGGCGGCCAGCGCCGCGCCGGGCTCGGCGAGGATCTCCACCTCGCCGCGCCGGTTGTCGATCAGCTCGCTCGCGGTGTCCGCGATGCGCACGACCGTCGCGTTCGGGAACACCGCGGGCGAGCCGAACCCGAGCTGGAAGTCCAGCTGGCGTCCGACGGTGATGAGCAGGTCGGTGTCGCGCATGACCGCGGAGCGCGCCGAGCCGACCGCTCCCGGGTGGTCCTCGGGCACCAGGCCGCGGCTCTCCTGGGTGTCCAGGTAGGCCGCGCCGGACGCGTCGAGCAGGCGGACCAGCTCCGTGCCGGCTCCGCCCCCGATCCCGTCGCTCCGCTCGCCCTGAACCGACCGGGCGCCGCGACCACTGATGACCGCGGGTCGCTTCGCGTGCCGGAGCAGGTCGGCCGCGGCGGCGACGTCGACGGGGTGGGGCTGGGGACGACGGCGCGGCTTCGCCCGCAGGTGCTCCTCGGTGACGAGGGCGGGAGGCACCTCGCGGCGCAGCACATCGGTGGGGATCTCGACGTAGACGGGGCCCGGCTCGCCGCGATCGCCCGCGGCCCGCGCCCAGGCCTCGTCGAGCTCACGCAGTACCTGGTCGGACGAGCGCAACGTGCGCGAGAGCCGGGTGACCGGCTCGAGGATCGCGGTGTGCGGGATGTCCTGCAGCGGCCCCATGTTCGACTGCGGGATCGGCGGGCAGCCGCCGATCACCATCAGCGGGATCCGCGAGATCGAGGCGTTCGCGACCGCGGTGACGGTGTTGGTGACGCCGGGCCCGGCGGTCACCATCGCGACGGCGGTCTGCCCGGTGAGCTCGGAGTGGGCGTGGGCCATGTGCACCGCGGAGCCCTCGTCGCGGACGTCGACGATGCGGACACCGCGCCGGGCGAGCCGGTCCCAGATCGGCTGGATGTGACCGCCCTGGAGGCCGAACACCCGATCGACGCCGTGCTCCTGCAGGAACGTCGCCACCACCTCGGCGACCTGCACCGGCTGTCCCACCGGACCCGCGTCCGCCATGGACCCTCCCCGTCGAGTGACTGCAGACACCTGATCTCGAGTGACCGCTGTCACGCCACCATGACGTATTCTGAATTCAGAAGTCAATACGCGAGAGTGATCCAGTCGCTACTGGCGGCGACGACGCGTCGCGATACCGTGGGCTACCCCGTCACCCGGGTGTGAAGCACGCCACGTGTGCCGGCGGCGGCAGGCAACGGCCCGGGATGCGGGCTTCAAGGGGTGGAATGAGCGCACTACCGCAGATGCCTTCACGGACCGACCAGGTCTTCGAGGCGATCGTCGACGACATCTGCACCGGGAAGCTCGCTCCCGGGACGCCGCTGCGCCAGGAACAGCTGGCCGAACGGTTCAACGTGTCCCGGCAGCCGATCCAGCAGGCGCTCCTCCTGCTGCGCAACCAGGGTCTGGTCCGCGAGTTCGGACGGCGCGGCCTCGAGGTGGCACCGCTCGAGCCCGACTTCGTCAGCCACCTCTACGAACTGCGGGCCCTGCTCGACGGGCAGGCGGCCCGCCTCGCGGCGGCCCGGCGCACCGACGACTGGCTGCAGCACGCGGACGAGGTGGTCGCCATGGGCAACCAGGCGTTCGCCGACCGCGCGTTCGCGCAGATGATCCGCGGCGACGTCGAGTTCCACCGCACCGTCGTCGACGCCTCCGGCAACCCGCTGCTGGTCGAGAGCGCAGGCGTCATGTGGCGCAACGTGCAGCGGGTGATGGGTGAGGTCCTCTTCCAGGGCGGCGCCCCGGCCTGGGTGTGGGAGGACCACACCGCGATCCTCGAGGCCATCCGCGACCGCGACGGCGACGCGGCCGAGGCGCTCTCCCGGCGCCACGCCGAGCACGGCGAGCAGCTCATCCTCGACGCGATGACGCGCGCCGGGACCGGCTCGGACTAGCGGGTCACCGCTGCGCCGACGTGGCATCCCGGTGCACGCCGAGCAGGTGCCGGTAGGCCGCGGCGCTCATCCCGTTGAAGCCCTGCTCGTCCGCGGTCGTCTCGCGCCGGACCTTGCCCGGCACCCCGGCCACGAGGGACCCGGGCGGGACGGTCACGCCCTGCGAGATCACCGCGCCCGCGGCGACGACCGAGCCCCGCCCGACCGTCGCCCCGTTCATGATCACCGCGCCCATGCCGACGAGGACCTCGTCCTCGACCGTGCACCCGTGCACGACCGCGCGGTGCCCCACGGTGACGTTCTCCCCCACCGAGCAGGGGAAGCCGGGGTCGGCGTGCAGCACCGAGCCGTCCTGGATGTTCGAGCCGGCGCCGATCGAGATGGTGTCGTTGTCCGCGCGCACGACCGCCGAGTACCAGATGCCGACCTCCGGCCCCAGGGTCACGCGGCCGGCGACGACGGCGCCCGGGGCGATCCAGGCGGTGGGATCGACCTGCGGGGTGTGACCGTCGACGGTGACGAGCAGCGGATCCATGGTGCCTCCGGGAGCGGCGGACGGGTCCCCGGCATCGAACCAGGGGGTCGCTCGCGCCGCCGCGGCGGCCGGTGATCACGAGTCGTGTCGCGGAATGCCCCAGATCTGGGG
>NZ_DASXJS010000261.1:0-6369 GCF_036497245.1 Actinomycetospora sp.
GGCCGAAGCCGAGAGATGGATGTCGACGGGTGTACGGACGCCGTCGTCCGCACCCGTCCGACGCGTCAGTCCAGACCGCGAACGATGTGGTCTTCGTCCGAGTTGATCGTCATGTCGCGCTCCGTGTCCATCGTGGGCTCCCTTCCGGCTGCTGCTCTGGCCCGATGTCCATCCTCGACGCGTCGGCGGCCCTACCGTGAAGTACCAGGTGAGGGTCACAGATCGAGTCCCCGAGGAACTCTTGACTGCCGCGGATCGTGCTTGTGTACCCGTTCACAAGACGTTAGTGAAGGACTAAACCGTGACAGAGCGTCTACTTAACGATCCAGAAGAAAGTCCAGGCAACCTCGGCGGCGTACTCGAACGGAGCAGCGAGGAGGAGTGCCGCCCGGAATCACGCCGTCCATCAGGGATCGGATACGGTGGAGTCGACCCGGGAACGGGCCGCGCGGGCGTAGCTCAATGGTAGAGCCCCAGTCTTCCAAACTGGCTACGCGGGTTCGATTCCCGTCGCCCGCTCCACAGCGTTCATGCAGGTCAGCGGGCTTACCCTGGCTTCCATCGCCACGAGAGTGCGTCGCCACGTGCCACTAGCTAGCGCTCGGTGCTGATCCGCGTCGACGGGGCCGGGGTCGACCCGCGAACTGCTGGGCTGGCTCACCGCAGGCAAGTTGTCCTACTCGGTGGGGTTCGGCCTGCCCGATCACACCGCCGACCTGCTCGCGAAGCTCCCCCAGCAGGCGTGGCCGCCGGCGCTGGACGCCGAGGGCGGGGTCCGTGACGGCGCCAGAGCGGGGTGATCGGGACGGACGGTGCGCCGATGAAGTCAGCGGGCAAGCCGGGCGGCCACCACCGGCTGCCCTGGACCGGTCAGCTCACCGACGGCGCATGGCCGACCGGTGATCGTCATCAGCATGGCCTCCGCCGGCCCTGAAACCTCTGGCCCTGAGCCGTGGCTCCAGTCCAGATCGGACGTGACCAGGTGTACACCCCGGGCGATGCGCCACGTCGGCAACTCCACGCTGCGCACGCTGGAGTCCAGGACCAGGCGCAGCCGTTCAGCCGGAATCTCGCGTGGCAGACCGAGTGGCCGGCGGATGTCTTGATGATGAATGGTGACATCGAGCAGGGCGAGCCGTCCTCCGAAGATCGCGGCCAGCCTCTGTGGCCTCAGGTGAGCCCGCAGCTTGTCGAGGAGCTGGTCGGTACTCAGCAGGGCCAGTTCGTCGACGCCGACCTGGTTGATGTGGACTATCCGACCGCGGATGGCACGGCGAAACATCCCAAGTGGACTGACGTCGAAGCTCATCACGTGCGCGACCACGTCGCGGACATGCCAGCCCTCGCACAACGAAGGGGCTTCCCACTGCTCGGGCCTCAGCGTCGCCAGAAGATTCGCCAGGTCGGTCCGCTCGGCCGTCGCCATCTGGAGCGCGTTCACGGCATTCCTTCTCAGACGCAGCCTGGAACTGGTGAAAGCGAGCGGTTCACGTCTCACGTGCGGTGTAAACGGCCGGACGTGGGGAGCCTCGCGCTGGGGTGAGTCTAGCTAGCGATCCTCCTCGGTGGACGCTTTGAGCGCGGTAGATGGCGGCGGGGACGCCTCCGTTGACGTGCCGCGGGCCGTCTGCACGAGGTCGCTCAGGCCGTCGGCGAGCACGCGGTCACGCTGGTTCGTGGCGTGCTGGTCGATCAGCGCCGCGCGCATCGAGCCATGCCCCATGCGGTGCATCAGCTCGCGTGTGCTCGCACCGGCCGCCGCCACGAGCTGGTTGCCGGTGTGCCGGAGATCGTGGCAGTGGAAGCCGGCGGGACTTGGGTGGCCCTTCCCCCATCACTCCCCCGCGGCTCTCCGCGATTCGTCGACCGACCACGAGGACGCGAGCGTCCAGTCGGACGTCGCGACGGCGCAGAGCGATAGGTTCGCCCCAGCGCAGACCCGTGAACGTCGCCGAAAGGATGAGCCCGCGGAACCTGGCGGGACTGCATCCGCGAGGGCGAACACCTGCGGCACCGTCGCCACCGGCCGCTCGGGGGTCCGATGCTGGCCGGCGCTCTTGACGCGGCATGGGTTCCGCTTGATCGGCTCGTCATCCACGGCCGTGTTCATCGTCGCGTGCAGCAGGCTGTACGCCTCGGTGGCGCGATCCTCGGAGCGCGTCGGTCCCGCAGGAGACGGGTCCGCCACTGCCGAACCGTCTCGGTGGTGATGTGCGAGAGCTAGCCCATGCTCTTGATGCCCGAGGACCTCGCGACGGTCCTCGGTCGCGTGCACTGAGGGCCGCGGAGCTCCCGCCGACGCTGTCGGCCTCTGCTGGGAAGGTGACCGGCGTGTCGTCCCCGAGCGCGCCGTGCCCCCGACGAACGCCGACGAACGCGCCACACCGGCCGGCTGGCTCGACTTCTACCGCGCCACGCTCATCGGGAAGTGCGACGGGCTCGCCACGTGGCGACGGGAGGTCGACGTCGCGCGGCGCCACTGCGGCGACCGCGACCTCGACCACACCTGCCCGCTCGGGGACGGCGAGGTCACGCTGCGGTGAATCTACGCGCACATGATCGGCGAGTACGCGCGTCACAACGGTCACGCCGACCTCCTCCGCGAGCGGATCGACGGCCGTACGGGCGTCTGAGCGGACCCCACACGGGGCCGCACGCTAGGAGGCGTCGGCCCCCAGCACTTCGTCGAGCCGCTCGTAGCCCTCCACGACGCCCTCCTCCATGCCGCTCTCGATCATCGCGTCGCGCGCCTCGAAGGACTCGCCGATCGAGAAGATCTCCAGGCGCGTGCGCCCGCCGGGGAGCTCGACAAGCGTCAACGTCTCCACCGCGACGCCGTCCGGGAAGCCCTCGTAGGTGAAGGTCTGGACGATGCGCTCATTCTCGCGGAGCTCGTGGAACGAGCCGAAGAACCTGTGCTCGGTGCCGTCCTCGCCGGCGTGGGTGTACCGGTAGCCGCCGCCGGTCCGGGCATCCCAGCCCTGGACGGTCATGGTCAGCCGGCGCGGGCCGAGCCACCGGACGACGAGGTCGGGGTCGACGTGCGCTCGGTAGACGGCCGCGCGAGGGGCGTCGAACTCCCGGGTGATCCGGATGGCGGGAAGGGTCGGGTCGGCGGTGATGGTGGTGGCGAGCGTGGTGTTCACGGGTCACTCCGGAGTCTCGGGGTCGGTCGCTGACATCTCGGCGAGGACGGCGTCGAGCCGCTGGTAGCGCAGTTCGGCACGGCGGCGGTGGTGGTCGATCCAGCCGGTGAGCAGGTCGAACACGTCGACCTCGAGGTGCGCCCAGCGCTGCTGGCCGTCCCGGCGGCGGCTGATCAGGCCCGCCGCCTCGAGCACGCCGAGGTGCTTCGAGACGGCCTGGAGACTCACGTCGTAGGGCTCCGCGAGCTCCGTCACGGTCGCGTCGTCCGCGGTGAGGCGGGCGACGATGTCGCGCCGGATGGGGTCGGCGAGGGCGGCGAAGGCCCGGGAGAGCGAGTCCTCCACGACCTTCACCTCCCTCGTATTCAACGTTCCGGTTGAGTACGAACTTAGGACTCGCCGGAAGCAGATGTCAACGATCAACACCGAGAGGTGGAGGGATCACGAACTGTTACGCGTACGGGGAAGTATCACCCGAAGAGAGCAGGCGTCACCCGGTCGAGCGGGTGCAGCGGCCGCCTGCCGCGTCCGAACAGCCCAACCGGTCGACGCCGTGAGGCCGAACGGTTCAGTGAGGGTCCGCTCAGTGAACGGACCCGAGATGAGAGGCGTTCTCAGGTTCCCGTGAGAATTCCGCTCGTCCAGCACAACGACGCCAGGGACGCGAGGGAACGGACGTCCCCGGCGTCACGACAGAAGGAGCACTGGATGACCATGTCCACCACCCGCCGTGTGGCCGCCGCGACGATGCTCGCGGGCGTCGGCTCGGTGGCGATGGCCGGCGCGGCCAACGCCACCGAGTCGCACTCGCACGGCACCGACCACGCCTCGTCCCACCACACGTCGTCCCACCACAAGGGACTCGTGGGCGGCGTCGTCGGTGCGGGCGGCGAGCTCGCACAGGGCGTCGGCGGCCTCGTCGGCGGCGTCGGCGGAGCCGTCAACGGCATCCTCGGCAACGACACCGTCGGCAGCATCGCCGACGGACTGCTCTGAGCAGGATCCACGACGCGCCAGTGGGACGGGGAGCCCCGCTCGGCGTCTGACGGCGCGACGCACGACCGTCGGGGACGTGGTCGCGCCGACGAGGCGGCGCGGGTGGGTGATGCTGGAACCATCACCCACCCGCGTCGTCATCCTCCCTGACCAGCACGGCCCGGCGTGCGCGGTGACCCTGGCGCTCGTCGGGACAATGGGCGCATGTCCAGCGCCGCTCCCGAGGGCGAGCACCCTCGACGCGCCGGTTCGCGGGCGGCCGCCAAGGCCCGCACCCACGAGAACCTTCTCGACGCGGGTCTCGCGGTGTTCGCCGACCGTGGCTACGGCGCCGCCTCGGTCGAGGAGATCGCCCGTCGGGCCGGCGTCTCGGTCGGCTCGGTGTACGCGCACTTCACCAGCAAGGAGAAGCTCTTCCTCGCCCTGCTCGAGCGGCGTGCCGACCGCGAGTTCGCGGCCGCCGAGACCGAGCTCGCCGCCGGCTTCGACGCCGTCCTGCCCGCACTCGACCGTCGGCTGCGCGAGGAGGCGGACTCCGACCACCTCGCGCTGCTCGGCGCGGAGGCCTGGCTCTACGCGGTGCGTTCCCCCGAGTTCGGCGAAGGGCTGGCGGCACACCAGGCCCGCGTCGAGCGGGTCGTCTCCGGTCTCGTCGCCGCCGAGCGGCAGCGCCGCGGGGTGACGTGGACGCTCGACGACGCCGAGGTGGCCGGCGTCGTCAACGCCCTCTACCAGGGGCTCGTCCAGCAGCGCCGGCTGCGGCCGGAGAGCGTGGCCGACGATCTGTTCGGCCGGACCCTCACCGCTCTGCTGCGCGGCCTGGAGGGTCCTCCCCCGGGCCGGCCTGCTCCCCCGTGACGGCGGGCGTCGGGTCGGCGGCGGTGGGATCGACCGCGGTGGGACCTCCGCGGTCCGGCGCGATCCGGCGCAGCGCGTGGTACCCGACCACGACGACGACGGTGCCCAGCGCGATCCCGCCGAGCTCTCCACCGGAGAACGTGTAGGCCACGTCGCCGACCCCGATGACGATTCCCGCCGCGAGCGGGACGAGGACCTCGGGCCGGGAGAAGTCGACGTGGTTCTCCACCCAGATCCGCGCCCCGAGCAGGCCGATCATCCCGTAGAGCACGACGGTGATCCCGCCGAGCACCCCGCCAGGCGTCGCCGCCACGACGGCGCCGAACTTGGGGCAGAACCCGATCAGCACGGCCACGAGGGCGGCGACCCAGTAGGCCGCCGTCGAGTACACCCGCGTGGCGGCCATGACGCCGATGTTCTCGGCGTACGTCGTCGTCGGGGATCCGCCGACCCCGCCCGCGACGGCCGTGGCGATGCCGTCCGCGGCCAGCGCCCGCCCGAGGTAGGGGTCGAGGTTCTCCCGGGTCATCGACGCGACGGCCTTCACGTGCCCGGTGTTCTCCGCGATGAGCGCGACCACGACCGGGACGACGACGATGATCGCCGAGGCGCTGAACGCGGGCAGGTGCAGGCCCGGGGCGTCGGGCGTCCCGAACGGCAGGCCGATCCACGGGGCGTCGGAGACCGCCGAGAGGTCGAGGCGCGGGTGGGTGGAGACCACCCCGGAGGCGTTCGGCGCCGTGATCGGGCCGATCGTCGCGTCGAGCACCGCCGAGAGCACGTACCCGACGACCAGCCCGACGAGCACCGCGAGCCGCCCGAACATCCCCCGCCCGGCGACGGCGACCACCATCACGACCAGCATCGTCAGCAGCGCGACACCCTGGTCCTGCGGCCAGTACGTCCCCGCCACCACCGGCGCCAGGTTGAAGCCGATGAGCAGGACGACGGCGCCGGTCACCGCGGGCGGCAGGATCGCCGAGATCGCCCGCGCCCCGCCGACGTGCACCGCGAGCCCGACGAGCGCGAGCACCACCCCGGTGACCGCGATCGCGCCGGTGACCTCCGCGCTGGTCCCGCCGTCGGCCCGGACCGCCGCGACCACCCCGACGAACGAGGCGCTCGTCCCGAGGTAGCTGGGCACGCGCCCGCGGGTCATGAGCAGGAAGAGCATCGTCGCGAGACCCGAGAGCAGGATCGCGAGGTTCGGGTCGAGCCCCATGAGGACCGGGAAGACGAAGGTCGCCCCGAACATCGCGAGCACGTGCTGCATCCCGAGCCCGACGGTGCGGCCCCAGCTCATCCGCTCGTCGGGCCGCACCACCTCGCCGGGCCCGGGGGCGCGGCCGTCACCGTGGAGGGTCCAGCG
>NZ_DASXJS010000262.1:0-50611 GCF_036497245.1 Actinomycetospora sp.
TGAGGTCGTAGTCTCTCTGGAGCGTTCCGACGCGCTGCACACGGGACAGTTCCGCACCAAGTCGTCCGTTGACCCCGACGCGTCGCGGCAGCGGACCGCGAGCCCCCGAACCGCAGGAGAGCACCCCATGAGCCAGGCACCCGGTCGCTACCCGGAAGAGCAGGACCAGCGCGGCTACGGCCAGCCGGACCCCTACGGCCAGCAGCAGGGCTACCCGCAGCAGGGCTACGCGCAGGACCCGTACGCCCAGCAGCCGGGTTACCCGCAGCAGGGCGGCTATCCCCCGCAGGGCTACGGGCAGGACCCGTACGGCCAGCAGCAGGGCTACCCGCAGCAGGGTTACCCGCAGCAGGGCTACGGGCAGGACCCGTACGGCCAGCAGCAGGGCTACCCGCAGCAGGGCTACGGGCAGGACCCGTACGGCCAGCAGCAGGACCCGTACGGCCAGCAGCAGGGCTACGGCCAGCCGCAGGGCTACGACCCCTACGGCCAGCAGCAGGGCTACGCGCAGCCGGGCTACGGCCAGCCGCAGGGCTACGACCAGTACGGCGGCCAGTACGGCCAGGGCGGGTACGACCCGTACGGCCAGCAGCCGGGCTACGACCAGTACGGCCAGCAGCCCGGGTACGGCGGCGTCCAGACCCGCCAGATGACGGCGAGCCTGACCCTCGACGACGGCTCGAACCGCTCGTACCAGCTCGTCGCGGGCGCCAACGTCATCGGCCGCGGCCAGGACGCGCAGTTCCGTCTCGCCGACACCGGGGTCTCCCGCCGGCACCTCGAGATCAGCTGGGACGGCCAGCAGGCCACCCTGTCCGACCTCGGGTCCACCAACGGGACGACGGTCAACGGCACCCCGGTGCAGACCTGGCAGCTCGCCGACGGCGACACGATCCGGGTCGGACACTCGGCGCTGCTGTTCCGCGCCCAGGGCTGACGCGCTCTCCTCGTGCCCGAACTCGTCCTCCAGCTCACCCGAGCCGCGTTCCTCGCGCTGCTCTGGCTGTTCGTCTTCGCCGCGCTACGGGTCGTGCGCTCGGACCTGTACGCGGCGTCCGGACTGCGCGCCGCGGCGCCCGGCCGACGACCCTCCAAGGGAGGAGGGACGGCGAAACCGGGCCGCGGCGGGGGTCGGTCGAACGGGCCGAAGGCGTTGATCGTGACGGCGGGCGCGCTGGCGGGCACCCGCATCGCACTCGACGGTCGCCCGATCATGCTGGGTCGTGCTGACGACTCGACGCTGGTGCTCGACGACGACTACGCGTCGACCCGGCACGCCCGCATCTCCCAGTCCGGTGACGACTGGTACGTCGAGGACCTCGGATCGACCAACGGCACCTATCTCGACCGCGCCAAGGTGACCGGTCCCACCAAGGTGCCCCCGGGCACGCCGATCCGTATCGGCAAGACCGTGATCGAGCTCCGTACATGATGGCTGACACCGCACGCGGGCATCGGCGCCCGCACGCCGCCCGCGCTCCGAGCGCGCCCGTCGCACGGACCCGGGTGCAGGTCGTCCGTGCCCGTGAGTGCAGGATCGTCCCGTGACCCTGGTGCTGCGCTACTCCGCCCGCAGCGACCGGGGCCTGGTCCGGCAGAACAACCAGGACTCGGTCTACGCGGGCCCTCGCCTCCTCGCGCTCGCGGACGGCATGGGAGGCCACGCGGCCGGTGAGGTGGCCTCCAAGCTGGTCATCGCCGCGCTCGTGCCCCTCGACGACGACGAGCCGGGAGACGACCTGCTCGGCGAGCTCGCCGAGGCGACCGCCCAGGGCAACGACGCCATCACCGAGCTGGTCAACGAGGAGCCCGACCTCGACGGGATGGGCACCACGCTCACCGCCGTCCTGTTCGCGGGCACCAGGCTCGGCATGGTCCACGTGGGCGACTCGCGGGCCTATCTCTTCCGCGACGGCGTCCTCACCCAGATCACGCGCGACGACACCTTCGTGCAGTCGCTCATCGACGAGGGCCGGATCACCGAGGACGAGGCCGCGAGCCACCCGCAGCGCTCGCTGCTGCTGCGCGCGCTCACCGGCCACGACGTCGAGCCCTCCCTGACGGTGCGCGAGGCGCGCTCCGGCGACCGCTACCTGCTCTGCTCCGACGGCCTCTCCGGCGTCGTGAGCGCGGAGACGATCGCGGAGGCGCTCACCATCCGGGACCCGCAGGGCTGCGCGGACCGGCTCATCGAGCTCGCGCTCAAGGGCGGCGGGCCGGACAACGTCACGTGCATCGTCGCCGACGTCGTCGACGTCGACTACGGCGAGGACGAGCCGATCTACGGCGGCGCCGCGGGCGACGGCCGCGCGGACCCACCGCCCGGGGACTCCGCCGCGGCGCGTGCGTCGGCGGCGACCCTCACCCGGTCCGAGGCCACCCCGCGCCCCGATCCGCTGCCCACCCGCAGCGACGCCGCGCGCAGCCGGAACAAGCCGCGCCGCTCCCGGCTCGCGGTGGTGCTCGCCGTCGTCGGCGTGATCGTGCTGGCCGGCCTCGCGCTGCTCGTCACCCGCCTCTGGATCTCGCAGCAGTACTACGTCGGCGCCTCGGGGGATCAGGTCGTCATCTACCAGGGCGTGCGCGGCAGCGCGCTCGGCGTGCAACTCCAGGACGTGACGGAGCAGACCGGTCTGCGGGTCGGGGACCTGACCCAGGTGGGTCGGATGTCCGTCCAGGGCGACTCGCTGCCGACCTCCGACCTCGACTCCGCGCACCGCACCGTCGAGCGCCTGCGCACCGACGAACTGCTGCCGGCGTGCAAGCCGCCGGCACCCGCCGCGGTCCCGGGCGCCCCGGGCACCCCCGCGGTACCCGGGCAGGCCGCTGCCCCCACGACCGCCGCGGCACCGGGAGCCCAGGCGCCCGCGGCCGTCACCGCGGCACCGCCGACCGTGTCCACGTCCCCGCAGGTCCCGGGACGCGACTGTCGCCGGGTGCAGTAATGGCCCGCCCCGCCCAGGCCGCGCCCGGCAGCGGACGGAGCGGCAGCGCCCGCCCCGCCGTCGAGGCGCCCGCGGACCGCACCGCCCTGCGCCCGATCGTCGCCGCCGCCGTCTCCACCCGGCGTGGGATCGAGCTGGCGCTGCTCGCCTTCGCCGCGGTCATCACGACCGGCGCGCTCGTCCTCGTCGAGGCGAACCAGAACCAGGAGCTCACGCTCACCCTGCTGTACCTGGGTGCGGCCTACCTGGGGCTGTTCGCCGCCGCGCACATCGCCGTCCGCAAGTTCGCGCCCTACGCGGACCCGGTGATGCTGCCGTGCGCGGCCCTGCTCAACGGGCTCGGCCTCGTGATGATCCACCGGATCGACCTGGCCAAGGCCGCCAAGGCCATCCAGCTGGGCAACCCGGTCCCGGACGCCGACGCGCTGAAGCAGATCGAGTGGCTCGCGCTCGGCCTGGTGATCTTCGTGGTCGTCATGTGGAAGGTGAACGACCACCGCGCGCTCGCGCGGTACGGCTACACGGCCGGGTTCGTCGGCCTGATCCTGCTGGGGCTCCCCGCGATCCTGCCCTCGGCCCTGTCCGAGGTGAACGGCGCGAAGATCTGGATCCGGATCGGCGGCGTCGGTATCCAGCCCGGTGAGTTCGCCAAGATCCTGCTGACGGTCTTCTTCGCGGGGTTCCTCGTCTCCAAGCGCGAGCTGTTCACGACGGCGGGCAAGCACTTCCTGGGCATGACCTTCCCCCGCCCGCGCGACCTCGCTCCGCTGCTCATCGCGTGGGCCGTGGCCATGGGCGTCCTGGTCTTCGAGTCCGACCTCGGCACCTCGCTGATGTTCTTCGGGATCGTCCTCGCGATGATCTACGTGGCCACCGAGCGGTCGTCCTGGGTCCTCATCGGCCTGGTCATCTTCGGGGCGGGCGCATTCGCGGCGTGGACGTTCGTGTCCCGCGTGCAGCTGCGCGTCGACGTGTGGCTCAACCCGCTGGGCGACCCGGCCAACACGAGCTTCCAGGTCGCCCAGGGACTGTTCGGCCTCGCGACCGGCGGCATGCTCGGCACCGGCCTCGGCGCCGGGCGGCCGGACCTCGTGCCGCTGTCGAGCACCGACTTCATCTTCACGTCCATGGGTGAGGAGCTCGGCCTCGTCGGGCTCATGGCGCTGCTGCTGCTCTACGGGCTGATCTCGACCCGCGCGCTGCGGACCGCGCTCGCCGTGCGTGACACGTTCGGCAAGCTCCTCGCCGCGGGCCTGGGCTTCGCCCTGATGATCCAGGTGTTCGTGGTCTGCGGCGGCGTCATCGACCTCATCCCGAACACCGGCCAGGCCGCGCCGTTCATGTCCTACGGCGGGTCGTCGCTGGTGGCGAACTACGCGCTCGTGGCCCTCGTGCTGCGGGTGTCCAACGCCGCCCGCCAGCCCGCGGGCGGCGACAAGGCGAAGCCGGAACCCGGGGCCGCCCCGGAGGCTCCGCGCAAGCCGCTCGCCGAGGCGCACACCGAGATGGTGTCGCGGGGCGAGGCGGCCACGCCGCCGCAGGGCTCCCCGGCCACTCCGCACGAGGCCGCGGGTGCGCCCTACGGCGGGACGACGTCGCCGCCCGAGGGGAGCACGCCGCCCCGGGGTGGCCCGCTCATGCCCTCCGGCCCGCATCCGGCCGGCCAGAACCCGCCCGGCCCGGCCGGCCAGGTCCCGCCCGGACCCGGGGCCCACCGGCCCGGCGCCGTTCCCCCGCCGTCACGCGGGAGGACCCGCTCGAGCGAGCGCAACGACGGGAGGAGGACCCGAGAGTGAACACCCCGCTGCGTCGGGTCTCCCTCGTGGTCATGGGCCTGATCGTGCTGCTGCTGGGCCAGGCCACCTGGGTCCAGGTCGTCAAGGCCGACGACTACAAGGCGAACCCCTACAACCAGCGCGTCCTGCTCGACGAGTACTCGCGCCAGCGCGGTCAGATCAGCGCGGGCGGCGACGTGCTCGCGGCCAGCGTGCCGACCGACGACCGCCTGAAGTACCTGCGTCAGTACTCCGACGGCCCGATGTACGCGCCCATCACCGGCTACTACTCCCAGGTCTACGGCACGACCGGCGTCGAGCGCGCCCTGGACTCGGTGCTCAACGGCTCGGACGACCGCCTCTTCGTGCGTCGCATCTCCGACGTGGTGACGGGCCGGGCGCCCGCGGGCGGCAACGTCGCGCTGACGATCGACCCGAAGGTGCAGAAGGCCGCGTACGACGCGATGACCTCCAAGGGCTACAGCGGCAGCGTCGTCGCGATCCGGCCGCAGACCGGCGAGATCCTCGCGATGGTGTCGACCCCCTCGTTCGACCCCAACCCGCTCGCCAGCCACGACGGCCCGACGCAGAAGGCCGCCTGGAACGCGCTCGACCCGAACAGCTCGGACTCCCCGCTGATCAACAAGGCGATCAGCGCGACGTATCCCCCGGGGTCGACGTTCAAGCTGGTCAACACGGCCGCCGCGCTCGAGGCGAACGCGATCACGCCGCAGTCGCCGGTGACCGCGGCGCCCCGGATCACGCTGCCCGACAGCGTGACCACGCTGGAGAACTACAACGGCGAGGCCTGCGGCTCGGGCCCGACGGTGCCGTTCTCGGTCGCGTTCGCGAAGTCCTGCAACGGCCCGTTCGCGCAGCTGGCCGACCAGATCGGCGCGGACAAGCTGCGGGCCATGGGCACGGCACTCGGCATGGAGAACACCGGCCTCACCGTGCCCATGCCGGTCGCCGAGTCCTCGGTCGGCGAGCTCGGCGACGGCGCCGCGTTGGCGCAGTCCGGGATCGGGCAGCGCGACGTCCGCATGACCCCGCTCCAGAACGCGATGATCACGAGCACCATCGCGAACGGCGGAGTCCCGATGCAGCCGCACCTGGTCAGCCAGATCCAGGGCCAGGACCTCTCGGTCGTCGACACCACCGATCCCGACCGCGGGTCACGCGCGTTCTCCACGAACACCGCCTCGACGCTGACCCAGCTGATGATCGGCTCGGAGAACGGCGGCACCAGCGGCGGGAAGATCCCGGGCATCCAGCTCGCGTCGAAGACCGGCACCGCCGAGTGGGGCTCCACCCCCAAGATCAGCCCGCCGCACACCTGGTACGACGCGTTCGGGCCCGTGCCCGACCCGCAGGTCGCGGTCTCGGTGATCGTCGAGAAGGGCGGGAACCGCGGGGATGACGCCACCGGCTCCTCCGTCGCGGGCCCGGTCGGTCGCGCGGTCGTCGCCGCCGCTCTGCAGCAGGGAGGGAGGTAGCTCCATGGCTCCGACCACGGGCACCTTGCTCGCCGACCGCTACCGGATCGGCCGCCGCATCGCGATCGGTGGCATGGGCGAGGTCTGGGAGGCCCAGGACTCGCGCCTGGACCGCACCGTCGCCGTCAAGATCCTCAAAGCCGAGCTGTCCGGGGACCCGGAGTTCCTGCACCGCTTCCGCACCGAGGCCCGCACGGCCGCGTCGCTGAACAACCCCGGCATCACCCAGGTCCACGACTACGGCGAGACCACCACCGACTGGACGACGGCCAACGGCACCGTCCAGGTCCCGGTGGCCTACCTCGTGATGGAGCTGGTGCGGGGCGACCCGCTCGCGCAGCTCCTCTCGGTGCACGGCCGTCTCGGGGTGGACTTCACCCTCGACATCCTCGAGCAGTCGGGCTACGCGCTCGACGCGGCGCACGAGCGCGGGCTGGTCCACCGTGACGTCAAGCCCGGCAACATCCTGGTGACCCCGAGCAACCAGGTGAAGATCACCGACTTCGGGATCGCGAAGGCCGTCGACGCCGCCCCGGTGACCCGCTCCGGCATGGTCATGGGCACCGCGCACTACATCGCCCCCGAGCAGGCGGGCGGGGGTGACGCGGGCCCGGCGTCGGACGTGTACTCCCTCGGCGTCGTCGGCTACGAGTGCCTCGCGGGCCGCCGGCCCTACCTCTCCGAGAACGCGGTCACGGTCGCGATGATGCACATCCGCGACCCGCTGCCGCCGCTGCCGCCGGACGTGCCCCCGGTGGTGCGCCAGCTCATCGAGCTGACCCTCACGAAGGACCCGCGCGGTCGCTACGCCACCGGCGGCGAGTTCGCGCGCGCCGTGTCCGCGGTGCGCCGCGGCGAACCGCTCCCCCGGCCGGGGGCGGCGACGGCCGCGACCGAGGCCGTGAACCCGTCCACGCGGATCGCCCCGGCCACCACGCGGGAGCCCCAGCCGTCGCCGCCCCGCCGCGACCGCTGGGAGGACCAGCAGCCGCAGCGGCGCCGCGGCCCGTGGGGCGCGGTCGCCGCGATCGCCCTGGTCGTCGCGCTGCTCGCCGTCGCGGGCTACGTGCTGCTCTCGAACACCGAGACCAGCGCGCCGCCCGCTCCCGTCGCCACCCCGACCACGACGACGACCACCCCGGCGCCGACCACGACCACGCGGGCGAGCCGCACGACGACGGCCACGAGTTCGGCGTCGGGCAACACGATCACGGTCAGCAACATCGATTACGTGGGGCGGCCCGCCTCGGTGGCGGTCGCCGCACTGCGACAGGACGGCCTCGACTCCGACGTCCGGACCGTCCTGGGCTCGAAGCCGAGCGACCCGTCAGCCTGCCGGGTCCTCTACGTGTCCCCCACCGGCGAGGTTCGCCGCGGGGACACCGTCACCGTGACCTGTCAGGAGTTCGGATGACCACTCCCCGCCTCCTGTCCGACCGCTACGAGCTCGGGCCCGCGCTGGGCTACGGCGGGATGTCCGAGGTCCACGGCGGCCGGGACGTGCGCCTGGGTCGCGACGTGGCCATCAAGGTGCTGCGCGCCGACCTCGCCCGCGACCCACAGTTCCAGATCCGCTTCCAGCGCGAGGCCCAGAACTCGGCGGCGCTCAACCACCCGGCGATCGTCGCGGTGTACGACACCGGCGAGACCTGGGCGGACGACATCCCGCTGCCCTACATCGTCATGGAGTACGTCGCAGGCCGGACGCTGCGCGACATCGTCAAGACCGGTGGCCCGATGGAACCGCACCGGGTCTGCGAGGTCATCGCCGACGTGTGCTCGGCGCTCGACTTCTCCCACCGCTACGGGATCATCCACCGCGACGTGAAGCCGGCCAACGTCATGATCACCCCGGCCGGGGCGGTCAAGGTGATGGACTTCGGCATCGCGCGGGCGCTCTCGGACGCCCAGCCCGCGGTGACCCAGACCGCCGCGGTCATCGGCACCGCGCAGTACCTCTCGCCGGAGCAGGCCCGCGGTGAGTCGGTGGACGCCCGCTCGGACGTCTACGCCACCGGGTGCGTGATCTTCGAGCTGCTCACCGGGAACCCCCCGTTCACCGGGGACTCGCCGGTCGCGGTGGCCTACCAGCACGTCCGCGAGGACCCCAAGGCGCCGTCGGAGGTCAATCCCGCGGTGCCCGCGGCCCTCGACGCGATCACGCTCAAGGCGCTCGCGAAGAACCCGTACAACCGGTACCAGACCGCGGGCGAGATGCGCGACGACCTGATCCGGGCGCTGCAGGGCGAGCCCGTCGAGGCCCCGCTCGTCATGTCGGACGACGAGCGCACCGACTACATGAACCAGACCGGCCCGACGCAGGCGGTCGGCCCGGCGTACGCCACCGGACCCGCGACCGACGCGGGCGACTTCGCCGCGTGGCAGGCCGAGCAGGAGGAGGTCCGGCGCTCGCGGCGCCGGAAGCGCAACGCGATCATCGGCGGCATCGTGCTGCTCGCCGCCGTGCTGGGCGGGCTGTTCTGGCTGACGTCGCCGTCCAACCGACAGTTCGCGATCCCCGACGTCACCAACCAGCCCCAGGACGTCGCCCTCCGGACCCTGACCGGGGCGGGCCTGCGGCCCAACCTGGTCCAGGTCGCCTCGGATCAGGGGCAGGTGGGTCGGGTGCTCGGCACCGATCCGGGGGCGGGCACCCAGGTGCAGCCGGACACCGTCGTCGCCCTGCGGGTCGGCCGCGGGCCCGACCGGGTCCCCACGCCGCAACTGGTGGGGCAGACCGCCGACCAGGCCCAGCAGATGGCCCAGGCGGCCGGGCTGACCCTCACCTCGGTGCCGCAGCAACGCCAGGTCGACGATCCGTCGCAGGTGGGCAAGGTCCTCGCGCAGGACCCGACGCCCCAGACCCCCGTGGCGCCGGGCACCCCCATCCAGCTCACCCTCGGCCAGGCGCGTCCCACCCTGCGCCTGCCCGACGTCACCAACCAGGACCAGGCGACCGCGACGCAGACCCTCGAGGGGGTCGGGCTGGACGTCACCGCCACCCAGGTCGACGGCGGCGGCAAGCCGGGCACGGTCATCTCCACCTCGCCGTCGGCCGGCTCGACCGTGGCGCAGGGATCGAAGGTCACGCTGTCGGTCTCGAAGGGCAACCAGCTGCAGGTGCCGTCCATCGTCGGGAAGTCGCAGGCCGAGGCGCTGTCCGCGCTGGCCGCGGCCGGTTTCAGCGGGAACCTCCAGACCAACCCGACCGACATCGAGGACCCGAGCCAGGACGGCAAGGTCCTGAGCCAGAGCCCGACGGCGGGCACCCAGGCCAGCGCCAAGGACACGATCACGGTGACCGTCGGCCGCTTCAACGGCGGCGGCAACGGGGGCAACGGGAACGGCAACGGCAACGGCGGGGTCTTCGGCGGGAACACCGGCGGCGACGGGACCGGCAGCGGCGGCGGCCTCTTCCCGGGCAACTAGCTCGCCGCGGCGCCCCCTACGCGGGGGGCGCGGCGGCGAGGGCCAGGGCGCGGACGTCGCGCACCAGGTCCTCGACGAGCGTGTCGGCCACCGGATGACCGCAGACGGCCATCCACGAGGCCAGCATCCGGTGCCCGTCCTCGGTGAGGACCGACTCCGGGTGGAACTGCACGCCCTCGAGCGACAGCGTGCGGTGCCGCATCGCCATGAGCACGCCGTCGGAGGTCCAGCCGGTGGCCTCCAGCTCGTCGGGCACCGAGTCGGGCCGCACGGTGAGCGAGTGGTACCGCGTCGCGGTGAAGGGGTCGGGCAGTCCCGCCAGCACCCCCGCCCCGCCGTGGTGCACGCTCGAGGTCTTGCCGTGGCGCAGTTCCGGCGCGCGCTCGACCACGGCGCCGAAGGCCTCGCCGAGGGCCTGGTGCCCGAGGCAGACACCGAGCATCGGGCGACCGGCCGCGGCACAGCGCCTGATGACCTCGATGCTGCGTCCGGCCTCGCGCGGGGTCCCCGGTCCGGGGCTCACGAGCACGCCGTCCACCTCGTCGGCGAGGTCGAGGACGTCCGCGGCGTCGTTGCGACGCACCACGGGCTCCGCCCCCAGCTGGGCCAGGTACTGGACGAGGTTGTAGACGAAGCTGTCGTAGTTGTCGACGACGAGGACCCGCACGACGCCCAGCCTACGGTCCACCCGGGCGACGCGGGTCCGGCCGCTTCGGCGCCTGGGCTACCGTGGAATCCGACACACGCCACGTCCCCGGGTGCGCGGGCCGTGCCCGAGGGCACCCCGCGTCCCGTGCCGGACGAGACCGCATCCCCGTCCCCGAGCGGAGCATCCCGTGCCCAAGTCGAAGGTCCGCCGCAAGCCGGCCTACACCCCGCCGCCGCAGGCCGCAGCCACGACGTCCACCGGCCCCTCGCACCCGGCCTACGTCTTCATCATGCTCGGAATCGGCCTGCTCGGGCTCGCCTGGCTCGTCGTCAACTACCTCGCCGGCGAGAAGATCCCCTTCATGGCCGAGCTGGGGGGCTACAACTTCCTCATCGGGTTCGGGCTCGTCGTGGTCGCGCTGCTCATGACGATGAAGTGGCGCTGACTCCGGCCCGGCACGGTCCGCGAACTACACGAATGTCATTCGTCCCCACTGTGGACGGACCCTGTGGACAACTCTGACGACGCGCCCGCTCGCCGGTGGGCCGCCCCGGTGCCCGCCGTCGTCGTGGGGCTGCTGGCGGGCGTCGGCCTGCTGGCGTGGGTCGCGCTCGGCGTGCGCACCGGCTCCCTCGACGGGCCGGGCCGCCTGCTGCTCGGGGTGGCCGGGGTCGCGGTCGGCGCAGCGGCGCTGGTCGGCCTGCGCGCGCGACCGCGGCTGGCCGCCGACGAGGACGCCCTCGTGCTGCGCGGCGTGCTGACGACCCGGAGCTGGCCCTGGGCGCGCGTCGACGCCGTACGGGTGGTGCGGATGCGCCGCCTCGGCCTGCCCGCCGCCTACCTCGAGATCGACGCCCGTGACGACGACGGCAGCGAGCGGCTGCTGGTGCTCGGCCGGCTCGAGCTCGGCACGGACCCGGTCGACGTCGCCGAGGCGCTCCAGGCCCACCGGGCCGACGCCGGGCGGGTGCGCTCAGGAACCGCCGCGGCAGAGGGTGCCCGCGTCGCAGACGATCGAGCCGAAGGACAGGTCCCGCAGGACGATCGCGACGAGCAGGACGGCGACGACCCCACCGGCGACGGCGAGCCCCACCGAGGGTCGTGACCGGGCCGGGCCGTGCACCATCCCCGCGGCCACGACCGCGCCGACCACGAGCCCGCCGAGGTGACCGAGCAGCGAGATGCCGGGGAACGTCAGCGAGAACACGACGTTGAGGCCCACGATGACGAGCGCGGAGGTCATCGGGAGCTGCAGGCGCCGGAGCAGCACGATGAGTGCCCCCATCAGCCCGAAGATCGCGCCCGACGCCCCGGCGACGGCACCGGTGGGGCTGCCGAACAGCATCACGGCCGCCGAGCCGCCCAGCAGCGACGCGCCGTAGAGCACCGAGAAGCGCAACCGGCCCAGCACCAGTTCGATGTCCCGGCCGATGAACCACAGCGCGATCATGTTGAACAGCAGGTGCAGCGGTCCGATGTGCAGGAAGCCGGAGGTCACCAGGCGCCACCAACCGCCGCCCGCCACCTGGATCGGGGCGAGGGCGGTGGCGTCGAAGACCGCACCCGAGGCGTTGTCCGCCACGCTGCCTGCGTCGATCGCGGTCAGCAGGAAGACCGCGACGTTGACCGCGATGAGCGCGGGGACGACGACCGGGGTCGCACTGCCGACCCGCCGCCGGGCCCGCGGTGTGCTGCGCGCGCCCGCGGACACGCAGTCCACGCACTGCATGCCCACGGCGGCCTCGCGGAGGCACTGCGGGCACGCCGGTCGGTCGCAGCGGGTGCAGCGCAGGCCCGTCGGGCGGTCGGGATGGCGGACGCAGACCTGCGTGTCCGCCTGGTGCGGCGGCCCGGCCGCGGGAACGGTCATGCCCCCATTGTCCGGACCATCCGGTGACGGTGCCGTCGGATCCGTCGTGTCCCCGTACTCAGCGGGTGATCTCGACGGTCTCGATCACGATGTCGGACACCGGGCGGTCCCCCGGGCCCGTCGCGGCGGCCGCGATGGCGTCGACGACGTCGCGCGAGGTCTGGTCCGCGACCTCACCGAAGATGGTGTGCTTGCGGTTCAGCCAGGTGGTCGGCGCGACGGTGATGAAGAACTGCGAACCGTTGGTGCCGGGCCCGGCGTTCGCCATCGCGAGCAGGTAGGGGCGGTCGAAGCGCAGGTCCGGGTGGAACTCGTCGGCGAACTTGTAGCCCGGTCCCCCGCGACCCGTTCCGGTGGGATCCCCGGTCTGGAGCATGAAGCCCGCGATCACGCGGTGGAAGATCGTGCCGTCGTAGAACGGCCCGTTCGACGAGCCCTTCGCGTTCGGCTCGCTGTACTGACCTTCACCGGTCGCGAGTCCCACGAAGTTCGCCACGGTCTTCGGGGCCTGATCGGGGAAGAGGTTGACGCTGATGTCGCCGTTCGAGGTGTGCAGCGTCGCGGTCGGCCCGTTCTCGGCATTCGTCACGGGCGTCATGGTGCCACCGTCGGTGTAGCGGGTGTGACGCACCGGCGGGTCGGGCACTTGCAGACAGGGGAATGGCGGGCATAGTGAGCCGCCACCGAGGAGTGAGGTGTCGCCGTTGAGCAGCAAGACCGTGATCGGAGCCAGGGAAGACCTGGACGATCTGCGCAAGGAAGGTCGCCGCGCGCGCAAGAAGGCGGCCAAGCACGCCGAGAAGGCCGCCGCCCAGGCCCGCAAGGACCGTGAGAAGGCGCGGAAGGAGGGCGCGAAGAAGCGCGCCGACGTCCGCAAGGACGTCCGCAAGGCCGCCGACGACGCCCGCCAGCGCGTCCTCGACGCCCGCGCCGACGCCCGCAAGCGGGCCGAGGAGGCGCAGGGTGAGGCGCGCAAGCGCGCCCACGAGGCCCGCGCGGAGACCCGTCGCCGCGCGAACCAGGCCGGCAAGGTGGCCCGCAAGCAGGCCAAGGTCTACGCCAAGGACGCGCGCAAGGCGCTCGAGTCCTCGTCGCTGCCGAGCAGCGTCGGCGAGCTGCGCGACCTCGGCGACTCGGTCCGGGGCTCCCTCGAGGAGGGCCTGACCACCGCCCGCAAGGACCTCGCGGCGCGTATCGAGCCCGAGGAGCCGAAGAAGAAGCGCCGTCGCTGGGGCCTCTGGCTGGTGCTCGGAATCCTGGGTGCCGGCATTGCGGTGGTCGCGACCCGCAAGGCACCCGAGCTCCCGCCGCCGCCCCCGCCGGCGCCGCGGCCGAAGCCGAGCCCGACGCCGGGTGCCTCGAAGGACACTCCGGCGGCCAAGGCAGGCGCCGTGCCGGACCCGTCGGAGGACGGCGGCATCGTCCCGCCGAAGGCGCCGACCGACGCGGTCTCGCCGAAGCCGAGCACGAACGGCACCACCGGAAGCAGCAAGCCGGCGGGCGGCGCGAAGAACTGACGCACCGCACCCGGTCCTCCTCGCGGCCGGTCAGGTCCCGGACGACGGGTCCTGACCGGCCGCGGGTGTGTCCGGGGTTCCTCCGCTCACCCGCCGGGCCGTAGCGCCCGGTCCGGGCCGAGGATCGCCCGCAGCCGGTCCCCGGCCCCCACGGTGCGGTCCGGGGCGACGTCCGCCCCCCGCCCGCCGACGACCGCGGCGACCCCTTCGGCACTCGTCGTGCCCGGGCGCAGGTACTCCCCGTGCCCCCGGGAGCCGTCGCTCGCCGGGAGCGCGCTCCCGGACGCCCCGCCGCGGGCGGGCTGTGGCGTCGTCGACATCCCGCGGACCTCCGGCGAGGAGTTCGTGTCCGGTCCGAACCAGCCCGCGTCGGCGACCGGGTCGCCGCGGGCCTCCGCGACCCAGACGTGGCCGGGGCGCACCGGCGCGGGCGTGACGCCCGGCGAGCCGAGCAGGACCACGTCGTCGACCCCGTGCGCGGCGGGCAGGGCCTGCGCGACGGTGACCGACCCGTAGGAGTGGCCCAGCACCGTCACGTGCGCCGGGTCGTCGGGGCGGGCCGCGTCGAGGCCGGCCACGAACGACGCGAGCCGCGTCGCGCCGACCGACGCGGGCCCCGTCCCCAGTACCGACCGCGGCGGATCGGCGACCTCGGACCACTGCGGCGCCGCGTAGTCGTACCAGGCCACCATCGCGGCGTCCGGGCCCGCGCGGGCCGCGACGGCGTCGAGCTCCGCGATCCGCCCGGGGAGGTCCTCGGCCCGCGCGGTGAATCCCGGGACGAACACCCCCACGTGCCGGGCGTCGTCGGTGTCCCCGGTGGCCACCGCCGCGCGACCGCTCACGGGGTCGAGGGCGAGCAGCTCGTGCCCCGGGGCCGCGGCGGCGGCGTCGACCGCGGCGAGGCGGCCCAGACGGGCCCGGACCTCGGCGAGACGGGCCTCGACGTCCTGCAGGGCGGCGAACCCGCTCGCCCCGTCCCGCGCGAGGTCCAGGGCCGCCTCCTCGGCCTCGCCGTCGCGCCGGGCCGTCGCGAGGCGGATCCGGTTCGCCCGGTCGCGGTCGCGCGCCGGGATGCCGTCGAGCGCGCCGACGAGGTCGGGACGCCCGGCCGTCAACCGGTCGCGCTCCTCCCGGCGCAGCGATCCCCACCAGTGCGCCACGGCGATCGGGACGGGACCGTCGACGGGCGCGCCCACCGGCCCGGGCCCGACCCTGCCTGCCGCGACGAGTGCCCCCACCAGCCGGGCGTCGAGCGCCGCGTCGAGCGGGAGGGTCGCGGTGAGCGCCACGTCGGTGAGCACCGCGGACAGGCGCCGGGCCCGGTCGAGCAGGGCTGCGCCGCGGTCGACGAGCCGGGCGTGCGCTCCTCGGGCCGCGTCGGCGGCCGCCCCGGACCAGCCGTCGGGCAACGCGACGGCGAACACCGCCCGCTCCCAGCCCGCCACCGCGACCTCGAGGTCGCGGGCGGGTCCGGCGAGCGGGGTCGTCACCGGCCGAAGGAGGCCGCCAGTGCCTCCTCCGCGACCTCCTGGTCGGCGGCCCCGGCCTCGAGGGCGTCGCCGAGCTTTCGCGCGGTGTCGGTCCACCTGGCGGCGTCGGCGGCCCAGGTCGCGGCCAGCGCGGTGGCGTGCTCCGCCGCCCGGGTCCCGGGCACGGCCGCCGCGAGCGCCCGGAGGGCGGTGACCATCCCGCGCGCCGCGGTCCCCGCCTCACCGACCGCCTCCTCGATCTCCTCGACGGCGTCGCGCACCGCGTCCGTGGGGTTCGTGAATCCGTTCATGCCCGTCGGACGTCCGCGGACCCGCTCCCGGTTCCGCGGGCTCGCCGGGCCTGGGGACAACCGGGTCCGCGGTGCCGGTGGGGACGCCTCGCTGCTCCGTCCTGCGGAACCCTCGGGCGTGCGCCCCAGCCCGACGCCGCCTCACCTCCGTCACGCCCGACGGGCCCCCGTCGCCGCTGGGCCTGCCGCCGCCGCGCCGTCCCACGAGGGGCACACCACGCACCCCACAGCGCCGCTGAACCTGCGCCACGTGCCCCTCGCCAGCGCTGGTCGCCCGCCGCCCACGTCCACCCCGTCCCAGCCGACCGGTACGGCCCACCTTGTCGCGGGATTCCGCGGCCACGGACCCGCCCTGTCGTTGTGATTCACTGCGACAAGTGGCCGGGGCTTCCGCAGGAGACCGCGACAAGGCGAACAGCGGCGCGCGCAGGAGACCCGGCCCCACCCGCGCCCAGCTCGAGGCGGCGCGGGGCGAGCTCCTCCCCGACGTCCTGCCCGGCCCCGGTGACCCCCCGCTGCGCGTGCTCTTCAGCGGGATCAACCCCGGACTCGTCTCCGCCCACACCGGCCACCATTTCGCGCGCCCCGGCAACCGGTTCTGGCCCGCCCTGCACGCCGGCGGTTTCACCCCGCGGGTGTTCGCGCCCGCCGAGCAGAACCTGCTGCCGGGCCTCGGGCTCGGGATCACGAACGTCGCGCCGCGGGCCACCGCGCGGGCCGACGAGCTCTCCGACGCCGAGATGGTTGCCGGCGGCGAGCGGCTGCGCGCGCTGGTCGCCGGACGAGCGCCGCGCTGGCTCGCCGTCGTCGGGATCGTCGCCTACCGGGTCGCCTTCACCGAGCGCACGGCCGTCGTCGGACCCCAGGAGCGCCGGGTCGGCGACACCCGGATCTGGGTGCTGCCGAACCCCAGCGGGCTCAACGCGCACTACACGCCGGCTGCTCTCGGCGAGGCCTTCGCCGCACTGCACCGAGCCGTCGAGAAACCCGACCCGCCCTGATGCATACAAGCCTGTTGACGGTGGCACCGGTCACAGGCCAGGGTCAGCTCACGGGAGATCGGACTCGACGCGGAGGTCGGCTGTGGCCAGTGGCGACATCAAGGTGAGCATCCTCGACTGCGGGGCGATGACCGCGGACCTGACGTGGTTGCTGCTGAAGCCGGGGCGGTCGATCCGCGCCCGCCAGCAGCGCGACGAGCCGACCGAGTGGGCCACGGTGCCCACGCACTGCGTCCTCGTCGAGACGCCCGACGGCACCATCCTCTGGGACACCAGCTGCCCCCGGGACTGGGAGGACCGCTGGGGTCCGACGGGCCTGCAGGACTTCTTCCCCTACGAGAAGGTCAGCGAGGACGAGTACCTGGACTCGCGCCTCAAGCAGATCGGCGTCGGGGTCAACCAGATCGACTACGTCGTGCTCAGCCACCTCCACTTCGACCACTGCGGCAACGCCGACCTGTTCAAGGACTCGTCGGCCAAGCTGATCTGCAGCGAGAAGGAGAAGGAGTTCGCCTTCGGGTTCGACGGCCTGTTCACCGGGGCGCACCTCAAGACCGACTACGAGGGCCTGAACTGGGACACCGTCTCCGGCGACACCGAGTTCCTCCCCGGGGTCACGCTGCTCCAGACCCCCGGCCACACCCCGGGCACCATGTCGATGCAGGTCGACCTGCCCGACACCGGGACGATGATCTTCACGTCGGACGCCGTGTACATGGGCGAGTCCTACGGGCCGCCGACCACGCCCGCCGCGATCGTCAACGACATGGGCCAGTTCTACTCGTCGGTCGAGAAGATCCGCGGCATCGCCGAGAAGAAGGACGCCACCGTCGTCTTCGGCCACGACGCCGAGCAGATCCACCAGCTGAAGACCGTCTCGAACGGGGGCTCCTACACGTGACCGTCCCGCCGATCCCCACCGACGAATCCGTCTTCACCTGGGGAGCACCACCCCTGAAGTTCGGCGCGGGCGCGGCCGACGAGATCGGGTTCGACCTCGCCCAGTACGGCGCCAGGCGCATCCTGCTCATCACCGACCCGGGCATGCAGCAGACCGGGCTGCCGGACCGGATCGCGGACGGCATCCGGCGCTTCGACATGACCGTCGAGATCTTCGACGGCGTGCACGTCGAGCCCACCGACGATTCGATGAACAAGGCCATCGGCTACGCCACTCAGCAGGGCCCGTGGGACGGGTTCGTCGCGGTCGGCGGCGGCTCGTCCATCGACACCGCGAAGGCCGTCAACCTCCTGACGACCTTCCCCGGCGAGCTGATGGACTACATCAACAAGCCGGTGGGCAGCGCGCAGGCCCCGCCCGGGGCGCTCAAGCCGCTCATCGCGGTCCCGACGACGGCGGGCACCGGTTCCGAGTCGACGGCGATGTGCATCCTCGACGTGCTCTCGCTGCGGGTGAAGACCGGCATCAGCCACTGGCGGCTGCGACCCACCCTGGCCGTCGTGGACCCGCTGCTGACGATGACGCTTCCGCCACAGGTCACCGCGGCGGCCGGGATGGACATCGTCTGCCACGCCCTGGAGAGCTACACGGCGCGCTGGTACACGACGTTCGACCGCAAGAAGCCCGAGGAGCGGGTGACCTACTGCGGGTCGAACCCGGTCTCGGACCTCTGGTGCGAGAAGTCGATGTCGCTGTTGGCCCGCTCGTTCCGCACCGCCGTGGAGCGGGGCGACGAGGACGTCGACGCGCGGATGGACATGATGATGGCGGCGACGTTCGCGGGGATGGGCTTCGGGAACTCGGGCGTCCACATCCCGCACGCCAACGCCTACCCCATCGCCGGGCAGGTCCGGGACTTCCACCCGGCGGGCTACCCCTCGGACGAGGCGATGGTGCCGC
Source organism: Actinomycetospora sp. (assembly GCF_036497245.1). Taxonomy (GTDB): domain Bacteria; phylum Actinomycetota; class Actinomycetes; order Mycobacteriales; family Pseudonocardiaceae; genus Actinomycetospora. The sequence continues at coordinate 18,327 of NZ_DASXJS010000262.1, forward strand.
ACGGGATGTCGGTGTCCCTGACGGCACCGGAGGCGTTCCGGTTCTCGTTCGAGTCCGCCCCCGACCGGCACATGGCCGCGGCGCGGATGCTCGGCCCGAACGCCGACACGCAGAACACTGCGTCCGAGCAGCTCCCGCACGTGGTGACCGAGCTGATGCGCGACATCGACATCCCGAACGGCATCGGCGCCGTCGGGTTCGGCGAGTCGGACATCCCCGACCTCGTCGACGGGACGATGAAGCAGCAGCGCCTCCTCGCGACGTGCCCGCGCATGCCGACCGAGGACGACATCGCCGACATCTTCGCCAAGTCGATCACCAACTGGTAGGTGCCTGCGTGCCGATCTACGACTACCGCTGTGACTGCGGGCTGCGCTTCGAACGGCTGATGGGCCTGAACGCGCCCGCGCCCGCCTGCCCGGAGTGCGGCGAGGCCACCCGCAAGGTGCCGTCGCGCCCCGCGCTGCACGGCCAGGCCGACGCCGGGCTGTCACGGGAGCAGATGCCCCAGACCTGGCGGGGCACCTACAACGGCAACCGCGAGTACCTGACCGCGATGCAGCGGAAATGGGACCAGCGCCAGCGCCTCGAGGACAGGCACCCCGAGCTCGCCGGCGACACCCGACCGGTCGCCGCGCACGAGGGCCGCTACGAACAGGTCCCGCTCCGGGCCGGCGAGCCGATGATCACGCCGGCCGCGGCGCCCGAGGGCGGCCAGTCCCACGGGCACGGTCATGGCCACGGGCACAGCCACGGCGGTGCCGCGGGCGGGGCATGATCATCATCGACTGACCAGCAGGGAAGAGGACGACGTGGGCGAGCTCGAGCAGCTCTCGATGGTGATCGGCGGCAAGGCCGTCGCAGCGGTGTCCGGGAAGACCTTCGAGTCGCAGAACCCCTACACCGGGCAGTCGTGGGCGCTGATCCCCGACGGTTCCGACGAGGACATCGACGCCGCTGTGGCCGCGGCCCGCGCCGCCCTCGACGGCGAGTGGGGGCAGATGACCGGGTTCGCCCGGGCGGCGTGCCTGCGTCGCCTCGCGGACCTCATCACCGAGAACGCCGAACGGCTGGCCCGGCTCGAGGTCAACGACTCGGGCAAGCTCTACCGCGAGATGCTCGGGCAGCTCAACGGGCTCGGCGGCTGGTACCACTACTACGCCGGGATCGCCGCCACCCTCGAGGGACGCCAGATCCCCGCGCCCAACCCGAACTACCTCGTCTACACCCGCCGCGAGCCGGTCGGCGTCGTCGCCGCCATCACGCCGTGGAACTCCCCGCTGCTGCTGATGAGCTGGAAGGTCGCACCCGCCCTCGCCGCGGGGTGCACCCTCGTCGTCAAGCCCTCGGAGCACGCCCCGGGCTCGACCCTCGGGTTCGCCGAACTGATCGCCGAGGCCGGGATCCCCGCGGGCGTCGTCAACGTCGTGACCTCGTCGTCCGGCGCACCGGGGGCCCACCTGGCCGCCCACCCCGGCGTCGACAAGGTCGCCTTCACCGGGTCCACCGCCACCGGGCGCAAGGTCGCCGTCGCGGCGGCGGAGAACCTCAACCCGGCCACGCTCGAGCTGGGCGGGAAGTCGCCGCAGGTGGTGTTCCCCGACGCCGACCTGCAGGCCGCCGCCAACGGCCTGGTCGCCGGGGTCTTCGCCGCCACCGGCCAGACCTGCATGGCCGGCTCGCGGCTGATCGTCCACGCCGACGTCCACGACGAGCTGATCCGCCTGGTTGCCGAGCGCGCCGCCCAGATCAAGCTCGGCGACCCCTTCGCCGAGGACACCGAGATGGGTCCCGTGGCCAACGGGATGCAGTACGAGAAAGTCGTCGGCTACCTGCAGACCGCACGCGACGAGGGCGCGACCATCGCCTACGGCGGAGCCGCCGACGAGGGCCTCGGCGGCTACTTCGTGAAGCCGACCGTGCTCTCGGTCAAGCCCACCGACACGGTGTTCCGCGAGGAGGTCTTCGGGCCGGTGCTCGCCGCGACGACGTTCACCGACGAGGACGAGGCGATCAAGCTCGCCAACGACACCCCCTACGGTCTCGCCGGCGCGGTCTGGACCAAGGACGTGCACCGCGCCCACCGGATCGCCGCGCGCATCAGGGCGGGCACGGTGTGGATCAACGCCTACCGGGTGGTCGCCCCGAACGTGCCCTTCGGCGGCTACAAGGCCTCCGGGCTCGGCCGCGAGAACGGCGCCGCCGCCGTCGACGCCTACCTCGAGGACAAGTCCGTCTGGGTCGAGCTCACCGGCGGTACCCGCGACCCGTTCACCCTGGGTTAGCGGGGCCGGACCGTGGACTTCGCCGAGGCCCGGCAGACCTTCTTCCGACCCCGCGCCGGGGCCGCCGCCCCCGTGACGGGGACCCCGGCCCTGCGGCTGCGCCACGTGCTCGAGCCGCTCGCGATGGTCAGCGTGTGGGGTGCGCCCGCCCACGAGCACCTGGCGAAGGCCGGGCTGGACTTCCTCACCGGCTACGTCGGGGGACGGGCCTGCGTGCTCGGCGACCCGTCGCCCGGCGTCGTGGCCGCGACCTTCGCGGTGTTCGAGCCCGGCCTCGCGGGCGAGCTGTGGCGCGGGGCCCGGGCGGCGTGCTCGGTCTCCGAGCTCCGGGCGGTCCGGGAGCTCGGCGGTGGGGAGAGCCTGCGAGCCGCCCTCGAGGGGGTCGACATCGCCGAGATCGGGCGGGTGACGCGGGCGCTGCGGGAGGCCCTCGACGCGGCCGGGCCCGCCGAGAGCGCCGGTCGCCCGCTCTACGCCGGGCTGCGCGACCTCCCCTGGCCCTCCGACCCGCACGCCGCGCTGTGGCACGCGGCCACGCTCCACCGCGAGCACCGGGGCGACGCCCACCTCGGCGCGTGCGTCGCGGCAGGCGTCGACGGGCTCGAGGCGAACGTGCTCACCGAGCTGCGGATCGGGTTCGAGCTCTACGAGTACACCGGGACCCGGGGCTGGTCACCGGAGGCCATGGACGCCGCGGTCGCGCGGCTCGCGGCGCGGGGGTGGATGGCCGACGGTGCCCTGACCCCGGCCGGCCGCGTGGCCCGTGACGACATCGAGGCGGCGACCGACCTCGCGCAGGCGCGGGTCCTCGACACGCTCGCCTCCGGGCTCGACGAGCTGGTCGGCACCCTCGGCGGCTGGGCGGACCGGGTGGTCGACGCCGGCTGGTTCCCGCCCGACCCGTACAAGCGCGCCGCGGGATGAGCGCGGACTCGGCGGGGTACCGCCCGCAGGTGAGCGACGAACCGACCCCCGCCCGGCGGCTGCGCGACGCGATCGAGCCGGTCGCGATGGTGCACGTGCACTCCGAGGAGGCCCGCGAGCAGTACGCGGCGCTCGGGCTCGCGCGCTTCGCGGGCTACGTGCTCGGCCGGGCGGGCACGCTCGGCCTCCCACCGGCCCCGCTGGTCGTCGCGAGCTTCGGGGTGTTCGAGCCGGAGATGCTCACCGGGATCTACGAGAGCGCGCTGACGACCGCCACGGTCCCGGACGTGCTCGCCGCCAAGCAGGCGGGCGCGGTGCGGTGCCTGCACCGGGTGCTCGGGGACGCGGGCCGCGACGTCGAGGAGGTCGTCACCGTGCTGCGCGGCGGCCTGGATCGCGCGCCGCTGCTCGGCAAGCCGCTGTTCGCGGGTCACCGGTCGCTCGACTGGCCCGGCGACGCCTGGGGCCGGCTCTGGCACGCGACGAACCTGCTGCGGGAGTTCCGCGGCGACGCCCACCTCGCCGCGCTGGTCGGTGCGGGGATCGGGCCGGTCGAGGCCAACCTGCTGACCGAGGCGCACGTCGGGATCACCACCCGCGATTACACCCGCACCCGCTCCTGGGCCGAGGCGGACATCACCGCGGCGCTGGACGACCTGATCGACCGCAGGCTCCTGGTGCTCGAGCACGGCTCGGCCGTCCTCACCGAGCGGGGTGTCGCGCTGCGCCGGGAGATCGAGGACGTGACCGAGGCGGCGCTCGACCCGGTGCTCGAGGGGATGGAGCACGGCCTGGACCGCGTGGTCGAGCGCTGCACCGGCTGGTCACGGGCCCTGCGCGACGGCGGTGCGTTCCCGGACGACGAGCAGAAGCTGCGGGCCGGCTGACATCACTCCGACGACCGCGGGTGCGCCACCGCCGTCACCGGGGAACCCTGGGGACATGAAGGCTGCCGTGTACCGGAAGACCGGACCCGCCTCGGAGGTCCTCGCCGTCGAGGAGATCGCCGTCCCCGACCCCGGGCCGGGCGAGGTCCGGGTGCGCGTCACGCGGTCCGCGATCAACCCGACCGACTGGAAGACCCGCGCCGGGATGACCGGCCGCGATCCCGACGACTTCCAGATCCCGCACCAGGACGGCGCGGGCGTGATCGACGCTGTGGGCCCGGACGTGACCGACCGCGAGACCGGCCAGCACGTCTGGCTCCTCCTCGCCGCCTTCGGCAACCGCTTCGGCACGGCCGCCGAGTACTGCGTGCTGCCCGCCGAGCGCGCCGTCCCGCTGCCTGACGGGGCCTCGGACGACCTGGGCGCCTGCCTCGGCGTCCCCGCCGTCACCGCGGCGCACTGCCTGCGGGCGGATCCCGACGCCCTCGACGGCGGGACGGTGCTGGTCGCCGGCGGGGCCGGGGCGGTCGGGCACTACGCGATCGAGCTGGCCAAGCACGCCGGGGCGCGCGTCATCACGACGGTGAGCTCGGAGGAGAAGGCCGAGCTCGCGCGGGCGGCGGGCGCCGACCTCGTCGTGAACTACCGTGAGAACGGCGCGATCGAGCGCGTGCGCGGGTACGCCGAGCGGGTGGACCGGATCGTCGAGGTCGCGCTCGGGGCGAACCTGGACCTGGACCTCGCCGTCTCCGGGGCCGGCACGGAGATCGCGGTGTACGCCAACGAGCCGAACGACCCGGTCCTTCCCGTGCGCCGTTTCATGGCCACCAACGCCACGCTGCGCTTCGTCCTGCTCTACGGCATCCGCCCGGCCGACCTGGCCGCGGACGTCGCCTGGGTCCGCGGCGCGGTGGGTGCCGGGGCCCTCACTCCGCTGCCGATGTCGCCCTACCGACTCGACGATGTGGTCGCCGCCCAGGAGGCGGTGGAGAACGGCGCCGTCGGAAAGGTCGTGCTCGTCCCGTGACCCGTTGGGGGGCGCCTCGGAGCGGCTGACGCCGTCCGGGGACAATGGAGCCGACCACCGACCCTGGGAGTCAGCCTGTGACCAGCCGTTCCGACCGCTTCGAGATCCTCCCCGACGTCATGCTCGCGTGGACCCCGGCGGAGAACCCCGAGGACGACCCGGCGTGGATCCGCTCAGCGGGAGCGCGGTGGGATCGCGACGGTGACTGGGCGGGGACGCGCACCGCCTGGCACCTCGCCTGCTCGCACTCCCGCGAGAAGCGGGTCGGCCCGGGGACCGTCGGCTGGATCCACGAGTGGAACGGGCGCGGCAGGCTCGCGGCCGTGATGGTCTTCGACAGCAACCCGTACAGCCGGACCGAGTCGGCCAACGAGGTCAGCTGGTACGCCGACGGCATCGTCGGCGTGATCCCGCCCGAGGACCGCGTGACCGCGGAGACGATCATGGCCCACCCCGACTGGAAGCCGAGCGCGCCGTACGTCGGAGTGCGCGGACGCCAGTTCAAGGACGGGGCGCCGGTCTCGCCGGCCAACGCGGCGGTGCTGCGCGGGCTCGTCGACGCCGAGACGGCACGGTGGATCGCCCGCGACGCCCGGGGCATGGCCGCGCGCTGAGCCCCGCTCGGTGTGGCTGACACCGTGTACCTGTGACCTTCCGTCACAGCTACTCGGCGGTTAATGTGCGCTGGTGTCGTCCCACCACCCTGCTGCTTCGCCCCGCCACTACGACGTCCTCGTCATCGGGTCCGGCTTCGGCGGCAGCGTCTCGGCGCTGCGCCTGACCGAGAAGGGCTACGCGGTCGGGGTCCTCGAGGCGGGACGCCGGTTCACCCCGGAGACGCTGCCCTCGACGTCGTGGAACGTCCGGAACTTCCTGTGGGCGCCCGCGCTCGGGTGCTACGGGATCCAGCGCATCCACGTGCTGCGCGACGTCGTCGTGCTCGCCGGGGCGGGCGTCGGTGGCGGGTCGCTGAACTACGCGAACACGCTCTACCAGCCGTCGTCGCCCGCGTTCTACGGCGATCCGCAGTGGGCCTCGATCACCGACTGGCGCGCGGAGCTGGATCCCTTCTACGACCAGGCGCAGCGGATGCTCGGCGTCGTGACGCAGCCGACGGTGACGCCGTCGGACGAGGTCATGCGCCGGGTCGCCCGCGAGTGGGGCCGGGAGGACACCGTGACCCCGACGCAGGTCGGGGTGTTCTTCGGGCGCGACGGGGCGAAGGAACCGGGCGAGACCGTGCCCGACCCGTTCTTCGGCGGCGCAGGCCCCGACCGGGTCGGCTGCCTGGAGTGCGGCGAGTGCATGACCGGGTGCCGGCACGGGGCGAAGAACACCCTCGACCGCAACTACCTCGGGCTCGCCGAGCGCGCCGGGGCCACCGTCCACCCGGAGACGACGGTGCTGTCGGTGCGGTCCCGCGGAAAGGGGGAGCACGCCGATAGGGGGGGATACGAGGTGACGACGCGGCCGACGCGGCGCCACCGGAGGCAGCGGACCGTGTTCACGGCGGACGAGGTGGTGTTCTCCGCCGGGACGTGGGGCACGCAGTCGCTGCTGCACCGGCTCCGCGACTCCGGGACGCTGCCGCGTATCTCGGCGCGGTTGGGCCACCTCACCCGCACGAACTCGGAGGCCCTCGTCGGGGCGATGTCGCGGCGGGCGCCCGAGCGCGGCGGGCCGCGGGACTTCTCGCAGGGCGTGGCCATCACCTCGTCCTGGCACCCCGACTCCGACACCCACATCGAGCCGTGTCGCTACGGCCGCGGATCGAACGCGATGGGACTGCTCACCACGCTGATGACCGACGGTGGCGGGAAGGTGCCGAGGCTCGCGAAGCTGCTCGGCGCGATGGTGCGGCACCCGCGGTCGCTGGCACGGTCGCTGGACAAGCGGCGGTGGTCCGAGCGCACCGTGATCGCGCTGGTCATGCAGTCGCTGGACAACTCGATCACGGTGCGGCGACGGTTCGGGCGGCTCGTGTCCGGGAAGGGCCACGGGACACCGAACCCGACGTGGATCCCCGCCGCCAACGCGACCACGCGACGGATGGCCGAGCTCATCGACGGTGACGCAGGCGGCACGTGGGGCGAGGCGGCCAACATGCCGATGACCGCGCACTTCATCGGCGGCTGCGCGATCGGATCGTCGGCCGACTCCGGCGTGATCGACGCGTACCAGCGGCTCTACGGGCACCCCGGGCTGCACGTCGTCGACGGATCAGCGCTCTCGGCGAACCTCGGCGTGAACCCGTCCCTGACGATCACCGCGCAGGCGGAGCGGGCGATGGCGTTCTGGCCGAACAAGGGTGAGGCCGATCCGCGCCCGCCGCTGGGGTCGGCGTACGAGCGGCTCGCCCCGGTGGCCCCGACCGCCCCCGTGGTGCCGGCCGACGCGCCGGGCGCGCTGCGGGTGACGCTGCCGGTGCCGGTCGTGCCCCCGCGCGCCGAGGTCGTCACCGGTCCCTGAGCGTGCGCCCGGGCCGGCTTGTCGCGGGCTCCCGCGGTTCCGGCACCGCCCTGTCGTTGTGATTCACAGCGACAAGGCGACGGCGGGGGGCGGCAGGGCAACGGTGCCCGGGACCCGCGATCCGACGGCCCGGCGTGCCACGCTGCCGGGCGTGCCCGGTGACGTCCTGCTGCTGTCCAACTCGCGCCCACCGGGCGGGGCCGCGCCGTTCGCGCACGCCCGGGAGGTCCTGGCGAGCCATCTCGGCGGCAGGCCGGTGTGGTTCGTGCCCTACGCGCGCGCCGACCACGACGACTACTTCGCCTGGGTGAGCCGCGCCCTCGGCGAGGGCATCGACCTCCGGCCGCTGCACCGCGAGAACGACCCCGCGGCGACGCTGTCCGACGCGCGGGCCGTGTTCGTCGGCGGCGGCAACACCTTCCGCCTGCTCCACGACACGCGCGGACTCGGGCTGCTCGACGCCCTGCACGCGAACCCCGACTGTCGCTACACGGGGAGCTCCGCCGGCACGAACCTCGGCTGCCCGACCATCCGCACCACCAACGACATGCCGATCGTCGATCCCGGCGGCCTCGACGCCCTCGGGCGCGTCCCGTTCCAGGTCAACCCGCACTACCTCGACCCGGACCCGGCGAGCACCCACCAGGGCGAGACCCGGGAGGAGCGGATCCTCGAGTTCCACGAGATGAACGCCGTCCCCGTCGTCGGGCTCCGGGAGGGCGCGTGGCTGCACCGGACCGGAGACGAAGCGCAGCGGAGCTCGACCATCGGGGCCGGAGACGAAGCGCACCGGAGCTCGACCATCCCGACCGGAGACGCGCTGACCCTCGGCGGCCACACCGCCCGCCTGTTCCGCCAGGGCCGGGAGCCGGCCGAGCTCGCCGTCGGGACCGACCTCTCGTGGCTGCTCGGCCCGACGTGACGGACACGGTGCTGCACGCCCGATGATCGCCAAGCAGGATGGGGTCATGACGACCGCTCCGTCCCGCCCGGGCACCGCGAACTCCCTGCTGGCCGAGGAGCTCGCGGGCGCGATGCGGGGAGCGGTCCGGTTCGACACGGCCACGCGGGCGATGTGGTCGGCCGACGCGTCGAACTACCGGCACGTCCCGCTCGGCGTCGTGCAGCCCGTCGACGGCGGCGACGTCGAGCGTGCGGTCGAGATCACCCGCCGTCACGGGATTCCACTGCTCCCGCTCGGCGCGCGCACGAGCATCTGCGGGCAGTCGGTGAACGAGGCGGTGGTCGTCGACTTCCACCGGCACATGCACCGCGTGCTGGAGATCGACCCCGAGGCGCGCACCGCCCGTGTCCAGCCCGGCGCCGTCCTCGACGACCTGCGCGACGCGGCCCGCCCGCACGGCCTGACCTTCGGGCCCGACCCGTCCACGCACAACCGCTGCACGCTCGGCGGGATGATCGGCAACAACGCGTGCGGGTCGCACTCGGTGGCCTGGGGCAAGACCGTCGACAACGTCCGCGAGCTCGACGTCCTGCTCGCCGACGGCACCCGCATGCACGTCGGCGGACCGATGGACGATGCCGCCCTCGAGGCCGCGACGACGCGCCCCGGCTCCGAGGGCCGGGTCTACCGGGACCTGCGTGCCCTGCGGGACCGGACCGCCGACTTCGTCCGCACCGACACCCCGGACCTGACACGGCGTGTCAGTGGCTACAACGTGGACCAGCTCCTCCCCGAGCAGGGGTTCGACCTGGCCAAGGCGCTCGTCGGCACCGAGGGCACCTGCGTGACGCTGCTCGAGGCGACGGTCGACCTCGTCGAGTCGCCGCCGGTGCGCGCGCTCGCCGTCCTCGGGTTCGCCGACGCCTACACCGCCGCCGACCACGTCGTCCCGATCCGGGACCACGCCCCGCTGACCATCGAGGGCATGGACGTCGGGGTGATCGGCGCCCTGCGCGCGGCCCGCCCCGACGACCGCACCCACGAGGCACTCCCCCGTGGGAAGGGCTGGCTCTACGTCGAGACCGGCGGAGCGACCCGCGAGGAGGCCCTCGCGAAGGCCGAGGCCATCGCGCGGGAGATGGCCTTCGCGACGGTCGAGTCCAAGGTCGTCAGCGACCCGAAGGCCATGCGCGGGCTGTGGAAGATCCGTGAGGACGGGTCGGGCATCGTCACCCGCGGGCCCGGCGGCGTCGAGGCGTGGCCCGGCTGGGAGGACGCCGCGGTCCAGCCCGCCCAGTTCGGCAGCTACCTGCGTGAGTTCGACTCCCTGCTCTCCAAGCACGGCCGCAGCGGCGCCTACTACGGGCACTTCGGCGACGGCTGCCTGCACGTGCGGATCGACTTCGAGCTGCTGACGACCGCGGGCCTCAAGAACTTCCGGGCGTTCCTCGAGGACGCCGCCGACCTCGCCGTCGCGCACGGCGGGTCGCTGTCCGGGGAGCACGGGGACGGGCAGGCACGCGCGGAACTGCTCTCGCGGATGTACTCGCCGCGGATGATCGAGACGTTCGGCGACTTCAAGCGGGCGTGGGACCCCGACGGCCGGATGAACCCGCATCGCGTCGTCGACCCGCCGCGCATCGACGACGACGTCCGCGTCTTCCTCGGGCAGCCGACGATCGGCACCCGCACCCAGCTGGACCTCACCCACGACGGCGCCCCGGAGACCGGCTTCGCGTCCGCGACCCGGCGGTGCATCGGCGTGGCCAAGTGCGTCACCGCGCAGGGCGGCGTGATGTGCCCGAGCTACCGGGTGACCGGCGAGGAGAAGCACTCCACCCGCGGCCGCGCCCGGCTGCTGTTCGAGATGGCCTCGGGTCAGCTGGTCCCCGACGGCTGGCGCTCCACCGAGGTCCGCGACGCCCTCGACCTGTGCCTGAGCTGCAAGGGCTGCTCGCGCGACTGCCCGGTGGGCGTCGACATGGCGACCTACAAGAGCGAGTTCCTCGCCCAGCACTACGCGGGCCGGGCCCGGGACCGGCCGCGCTCGCACTGGTCGATGGGCTGGCTGCCGGCGTGGCTGCGCCTCGCGGGGTCGATCCCGGGCGCCCCGCGGCTGGCGAACGCGCTCGCGCGCCGTCCCGCGCTCGCCGGGGTCGCGAAACGGGTCGGCGGGATCGCGCCGCAGCGCTCGATCCCCCCGCTGGCGGCCAAGCCGTTGCGGCGGCTGCTCGGGAAGACCGACCACGCCCCACGACCCGACGCCGCGAAGCGCGTGCTGCTCTGGCCGGACACCTTCACCGAGGCGTTCGACCCCGAGCTCGCGCTGGACGCGATCGCGGTGCTCGAGGCGCTGGGCTACCGGGTGGAGCTCCCGGACGCCGCCGTCTGCTGCGGTCTGACCTGGGTCACCACCGGGCAGGTCGGCGCCGCCCGGAAGGTCATCGCGCGGAGCCTGGAGCGCATCCGGCCGTGGCTGGAGGACGGAGTGCCCGTCGTCGGGCTGGAGCCCTCGTGCACGGCGGCGCTGCGCAGCGACTCGCTGAAGGTGCTGGGCCGCGACGACGAGCTGGCGCAGACCGCGGCCGCGTCGATCCGGACGTTCGCCGAGGTCCTGGCCGGGCACACCGACGAGCTGGCGGCCCTGGGCGACGGTGCCGAGCGCACAGCACTGGTCCAGATCCACTGCCACCAGTACGCCGAACTGGGCACCGACGCCGACCGCGCGGTGCTCTCGGCGCTGGGTGTGACCGCGGACGTGCTCGACGAGGGCTGCTGCGGGCTGGCGGGCAACTTCGGCTTCGAGGACGGGCACTACGAGGTGTCGACGGCCTGCGCGGAGCGGGGTCTCATGCCCGCGGTCCGGGCGGCGTCGGACGGGACGACGGTGCTCGCCGACGGCTACTCGTGCCGCACCCAGATCCGGCAGCTCGACAACGGCGGCCACGAGCCCACCCACCTGGCCCGGCTCGCGGCGCAGGCGCTGGGTCTGCGCCCGGGGACGCGTGGCTAGGACCCCCCGACCGGGCGTGCTGCGCTGGCTCGCCTACGCGTTCGGGGCCCGGCTGCCGGTGACCTACGGCGACTGGGTGCTGCACGACCTCACGGCCCGGACCTGGTTCCTGCGCCAGCTCGCCCGCACGACGGTGCAGTGCGTCCCCGCGGCGCTGCTCGCGCTGCTGCCGGGACCGGCCTGGCTGCGGGTGGCGCTGCCGTGCTTCGTGCTGTTCTCGGCGCTGCTGATGGCCGCGATCTTCTCGCCGATGATCCGGGAGAAGCGGCTCTACCAGCACGGCTTCCTGCCCGAGCTGGTGCTCGGGCGTCAGGAGGAGTGAGACGCGATCCGGCCGGGAGCCCGGACCGGTTCGTCGGCGAGTGGGACACCGTCACCGAGACGTCCCAGCATGGCGTCCAGCGCGTCGACGTAGCTCGTCGCGCGCCCGGCATCGACCGCCGCCTGCGCGGCCCGTCGCGCGCCGAGCACGATGCCGCTGAAGAGGAGCACCTCGGGATCGTCGGAGGCCCGATGCGTTGCGGGCCCGACCATCCCGGCGACCTGCTCGAGCCCGAACGGGTTGCGCTCGCGCAGGATCGCGGCGACCTCGGGGATCGTCCGCGCGAGCTCCATGCGGACCTCCTCGAGGGCGCGGGCCTCGTCGTCGAGCGACGCGAACGAGTCGCGCAGCACCGTGCGCAGGGCCTGCAGCAGGGGCGTGCCTTCGGGCACTGCGGCCATCATGCGGTCCATGACCGGGTCGACGTCGTCGAAGAGGACGACGTCCTCCTTCGTCCCGAAGTACCGGAAGAAGGTGCTGCGGCTGACCTCGGCGGCCGCCGCGATGTCGTCGACCGTGGTCTCGGCGTATCCGTGGTCCCGGAACAGCCGCAGCGCATGGCGCTGCAGGTCGGCGCGCGTGCGCTCCTTCTTCCGTTCCCTCAGGCCCACACGCCGATTGTGGCACGGGAAATCTTTTGACACTGAGTTCTAGTTGAGTTGTAGTCTCACTTCCATGGACGACGTGGTGGTGGTGGGAGCGGGGCCGACCGGGCTCACGGCGGCGATCGAGCTGGCGCGGCGGGGTGTGCGGGTCCGGGTGCTCGACGCGGCCGACGGGCCGCACCGCGGGTCACGCGGCAAGGGGATGCAGCCGCGGACTCTGGAGCTGCTCGACGCGATGGGGGTGGCCGACCGGCTGGTGTCGCTCGGGCGCTTCGAGCTGCCGATCCGTCGCCACGACCCGGACGGGTCGGTGCAGGACGTGGAGCTGAACCCGGCCGGGGTGCCCGACGCGACGACGCCGTGGGCGCGCTCGCTGATCATCCCGCAGTGGCGCACCGAGCAGGTGCTGCGCGAGCGGCTCGGCGAGGAGGGGCTCGAGGTCGAGTACGGGCGGCGCGTCGCCTCGCTGTCCCAGGACGAGAGCGGGGTGCGGATCGCGCTGGAGGACGGCCAGGAGCTGCGGGCGGCGTGGGTGGTCGGCGCCGACGGCGGGTCCAGCACCGTGCGCCGCGAGCTCGGCGTCGGGTTCCTCGGTGAGACCCACGAGGAGATCCGGTTGCTGCTCGGGGACGTGGAGCTCGACGGGCTCGACCGCGACCACTGGCACATGTTCTCCGGGGCCGGGGCGGCGTACTTCGCGCTGTGCCCGCTGCCCGCCACGTCGACCTGGCAGGTCCAGATCGGGCACTCCGACCCGGAGGTGCACGCGAGCGAGCCGGTGCTGCGGGAGTTCGTCGACGCGCTCGCCCCCCGGATCCGGGTGCGCCGGGTGGTGACCTCGGGGGACTGGCGGCTCAACGTCCGCATGGCCGACGAGTACCGCGTCGGGCGGGTCCTCCTCGCCGGCGACGCCGCCCACGTGCACTCCCCCGCGGGCGGACAGGGCATGAACACCGGGATCAGCGACGCGATCAACCTCGGCTGGAAGCTCGCGGCGGTCGCCTCCGGCACGGCGGTCGAGTCGCTGCTCGACACCTACTCCGCCGAGCGTCTCCCGATCGCCGCCGGCGTGCTCGGCCTCTCGAGCGCGCTCACCGGCCGCCGGTTCTGGCAGCGCACCTCCGAGCAGGTCCGCGACGCGCTCGGGTTCGGCACGAGCTACCGCGGCGGCCCCCTGGCGGCCTCCGACGACGACGACGGGCCCGGGCCCCGGCCGGGCGACCGGGCCCCGAACGCCCCGCTGGTCGTCGACGGGGCGGCCACCGACCTCTTCGCCCAGCGGCGGCGGGCGGACTGGACGGTGCTGACGTTCGGCGGCGCGGAGGTCACGGCCCCCGAGCTGCCGAGCACGGTGCAGGTCCTCGAGGCCGACGCGCTCGCCGCCGACGCCGTGCTGCGCGAGGCGTACGGCGCGGGCGACGGCGAGGTCGTCGTCATCCGGCCCGACGGGTACGTGTGGTCGCGCGCCTATCCGGCGAAGGCCACCGCGCCCGGGTCGGGCGGGCACACCGTGCCCTCGGCGGGCGGCCGGTTCGGGTCCAGCAGGTAGGCGGCCGCGGCGTCCTGCGCGCAGTGGCTCGGGAGGTCGAGCGTGGTGTGCCCGAACCCGTCGACGACGAGGAGCCGGGCGGCGGCGAGCTGCGACGCGGTGGCGCGGGCGTTCGCGAGCGGCGTGTCCGGGTCCTCGCGGGCGTTGATCACGAGCGCCGGGGCGCGCAGCGGGGCGTTCCAGGGACCGAGGTAGCGGTCGGGATCGACGGCGGGCCAGTCGACGCAGGCCGCGGTGTTCAGCGCCGCGGGCACCCCGAACAGCGGGTGCGCGGCCTGCTCGCCGGGCAGCAGCGCGGTGACCTGGTCCGCCGTCGGCGTGACGACGTCGGTGCACTGGACCGCGAGGAAGGCCGTCGAGTGGGCGGGGGCGCCCGCGGCCGGGTCGGGCACGACGGGGCCGGGCGGGACGCCCGCCGGGGCGCGGGCGGCGAGGGAGCGGGCGAGGGAGGCGAGCCTGCCGCCGGACTCGAGCGCGGTCGCGACCCGGTCGGCGAGATCGGCGGAGGCGCCCGCGCGGGTGGCGCCGGCGACGGCCGCGTCCACCCGGGCGCGCGGGTCGGCGCCGGGCGGCGCGGCCAGCGCACAGCGCCCGGGTCCGGCCGCCCCGCAGTCGGCCAGGAAGGCCTGCACGGATCCCTCACGGGCGGCGGCGACCCCGGCACGCACGTCGACCGGCCGACCGGGGTCGGCGGTCCCCGCGTTGGCGGCGAGGTCGAGGGTGCCGTCGACGACGAGGGCCCGCAGGTGGTCGGGGAACAGGTTCGCGTACGTCGCGCCGAGCACGGTCCCGTAGGAGTAGCCGTAGACGCTGATCTCCGGGTCGCCGAGGGACTGCCGGATCAGGTCGAGGTCGCGGGCGGCGTTCGCGGTGGACAGGTGGCGCAGCAGCTCCCCCGAGGCGGCGGAGCACGCCTGGCCGGCCGCGCGGGCCGACGTCCAGAACCCCGCCGGGTCGGCGAGCGGGGAACCGGCCGGGTGCACCGGCTGCCCGTCGAGCCCTCCGCAGCGCACCGGGCTGCTCTGCCCGACGCCGCGCGGGTCCACGGCGAGCACATCCATCCGCGCCCGGACCCCGTCGAACCGGGACGCGAGCCGCCGCAGGCTCGACACCCCCGGCGTGCCGGGGCCGCCGTAGTTCACCGCCAGGGTGCCGATCCGCGCGGCCGGGTCGAGCGCGGGCAGCCGCACCATCCCGAGCGGGATCGTCGGCCCCGTGGGGTTCCGGTAGTCGAGGGGGACCGGGACGGTCGCGCACTGGAACGCGCCGCCGCACGGGCGCCAGTCGATGCGTGGGGCCTTCGCGCCGTCGGTGCCGAGCGGAGCGGACGCCGAGGCGTCACCGGGACCCGTGGGCGCCGTCGGCCCGGCGCACGCCGTCAGCAGCACGACGAGGGTCGCGACGAGGAGGTGGCTTCGCCTGGTGAGCACTTTCAGGGTGTATAGCACCCGAAAGTGCTCACAAGCGCGAAGCGCACCTACGCGAGGTTCCGCAGCGACGGCCACGCCTGGGCCCAGGGTGTGCGCGGCGTGCACAGGGCCATCGGGACGTCGTCGTTGATCGGGGCGAACTCGGCCCCGGCGACCGGCGGCAGCGTGACCAGCCGCGCGCAGAACCGTGGTGCCCACTTCACCTCGCCGACCAGCAGCGCGTCCTCCGAGCCGGGCGGGACGTCGAAGTACCCGAACGCGCGGTGGGTGGAGTAGATCGTCGAGGGCAGCCCGCGGGACGGGCCCTCGTGCTCGAGCGCGGCCGCGTACCAGTACGAGTACGCCACGACCGCGGTGTGCTCCTGCTGCCCCGGCGGCAGCGCCCGGAACCGCTGGGCCACCCCGGCGGTGAACTCCGGCCAGCCGACCTGGCCCATCGTCGCGAACTCCGTCGGCGCCCGCCACGACGACGGCCCCACCGGCAGCACCCAGGCCAGCGCCAGGACCGCGCCGACCGCGACCGCCGCGGGTCGCAGCGTCCAGCGCCAGCACCGGTGCCAGGGCCGATCCGGCAGCGTGCCCGCCGCCACCGCACCCGCCGCGAGGACCAGGCCGTAGACCCCCGACAGGTAGTACGGCCGCCCGCCCGCCGCGAGCAGCGCCACGGTCACGAACGCGCAGGCGATCCCCAGGGCGCGCCAGGGACGCAGCCGCTCGGTCCGCAGCAGCGCCCACAGCCCCAGCACGACGAGCACCGCGCCGGGCAGCACACCCGCGTAGTAGAGCGCGAAGGGCAGGAACTCCCACCGGTTGCCGAACAGCGACGACTCGCCCGCGACCACCGAGCCCATCCGCAGCTGCGGCCACCCGTGATGCGCCTGCCAGACCAGCGTCGGCACCGTCGAGGCCGCGGCGAGGGCGAGCCCGACCCACAGCATCGGGCGGTGCAGCAGCCGCCGCGGGCCGGCGAACCAGATCCCGATCGCGAGGCCCAGGAGCAGCACCGGGATGAGGATCTTGTCGAACAGCGCCACGGCGACCACGAGGCCGAGCGCCAGCAGGAGCCGGTCCCGGGTCGGCGCCCCGCGCGAGTCCGGACGGTTCTCGAGCCGCAACCACCGCACGAGCAGCAGCAGCACGACCGACCAGCAGACGGGGTCGACGGTCGACGTCGCGAGGAAGTGGCCGGTCTGGAGCAGGTAGGGGCTGGCCCCGGTGGCGACGGCGGCGAGCACCTGGGCGCGGCGGGCGCCGCCCAGCTCCGCGGCGATCAGGGCGGCGACGACGACCCCGGCCGCGGTGAGCAGCGTCGCGGGCAGCCGCAGGACGACGAGGTTCCCGGGCGCCAGGTGCGCCAGGGCGGACGCCAGGAACGGGAGCAGCGGCGGCTGGTCGGCGTACCCGGCGGCGGGCCGGGCCCCGGCGGAGATGAAGTAGTACTCGTCCCCGAAGTAGCCGTAGCGCGAGGAGAGGACACCCAGGACGAGGCCCAGCGCGGCCGCGACGCCGAGCACCGGCCACCACGCCACGGGCGCCCGGTCGGGCGGAGCGGGCGGCGGGGTGAGGGCGGTGAGGCCCCGGGCAGGCGTCGTGGTCATCGGCCCCCGTCCTCCTCGTCCGCGCCCACGCTCGGCGCGGACAGGTCTCGGGTCCAGCAAACCGCACCGCACTTCCCCGGAGGTTCGCGGGGGTCAGGGGCCCGGCCTGGGAGACTGCCCCGCGATGGAGCTCACCGACAGCTGGTCCCGCGCGTGCGGTGCGGACCCCGCCACCGCTCCGCTGGCGCGGCTCGCGGCGCTGGAGGACCGGTACGAGCTGCGGGAGACCCGCAACGCCGCCGCGGTCCTCGCCGCGACTGCGCCCGGCGAGTTCGCCGAGCTGTGCGCGGTGCTCGACGCCTTCGTGCTGCACACCGCGGACCTCATCGAGGCGGGCGGGAACGAGTCCCGGCTGGCCCACCGGCTCAACGACGACTTCCGGGTCCGGGGCTGGCGGGAGGGCCGCGTGGACACCGTGGTGCGGTCGGTGCTCCAGGTGCAGCCGTGGGCGCCGGCCGGGGAGCGGGACGTCGTCGAACGGCGCAACGAGGTGCGCAACGAGGGCTACAAGGTCGACAACGTGAAGGGCCGGGTCGCGCTCGACGTGGAGTGGAACGCCAAGGACGGCAACCTCGACCGGGACATCGGGGCCTACCGCAGCCTCTACGACGCCGGGCTCATCGACGGCGCCGTCCTGCTCACCCGCACCCACGACGACATGCGCGAGATCGCGCGGCGTCTCTCCCGGGACGCGGGCCACACCGACGAGCAGATCCGCAGCCGGTTCTCGACCTCCACCACGACCCACCTGGGCAAGCTCGAGTCCCGGATGACCCGGGGCGACGCCGGCGGGTGCCCGTTGCTCGCCGTCGCGGTCACCGCCCGCTGCTGGGGCCCCGACGAGGCGGTGCCCGGCTCCGAGGTGTCGGCCCGGCAGCCCGCGGCGGAGCAGCCGGTGCTCGACGGGTGGTCGGGATGAGCGCCGCGGACGGCGCACCGCGCCCGGCCGCCGCC
This sequence comes from Actinomycetospora sp., assembly GCF_036497245.1. Lineage (GTDB taxonomy): Bacteria > Actinomycetota > Actinomycetes > Mycobacteriales > Pseudonocardiaceae > Actinomycetospora. The sequence continues at coordinate 36,294 of NZ_DASXJS010000262.1, forward strand.
GGCCCGGGGCTGTCGGACCCCCCGGCTACCGTCGCTCCCGTGACCGCCGCCGCCGCTGCCGACCCGAGTGCCGCCGATCCGGGCCCGGCCCAGCCCGAGCCCGGCCGGGGGGTCGCCGCGCGGCGGACCCGCCGCCCGGCCCGGGTCGACCCGCTGCGGGTCGACGTCTCCCCGCTCGAGGCGACTCCGCTGCCGCGCACCGGGGGCGGGTGGTCGTGCGTGTACGCGGACCCGCCGTGGCGGTTCACCAACCGCACCGGGAAGGTCGCGCCGGAACATCGCCGGCTGGACCGGTACGACACCATGACCGCGGCCGAGATCGCGGCCCTGCCCGTGGCGGACGTCGCGGCGGACAACGCGCACCTCTACCTCTGGGTCCCGAACGCGCTGCTCCCCGAGGGGCTCGCCGTCATGCAGGGCTGGGGGTTCCGCTACGTCTCCAACCTCGTGTGGGCCAAGCGCCGCAAGGACGGCGGCCCGGACGGGCGGGGCGTGGGGTTCTACTTCCGCAACGTCACGGAGCTGATCCTGTTCGGCGTGCGCGGGTCGATGCGGACGCTCGACCCGGCACGCCGCCAGGTGAACATGATCGAGACCGTGAAGCGGGAGCACTCCCGCAAGCCCGACGAGGCGTACGACCTCATCGAGGCCTGCTCTCCCGGCCCCTACCTCGAGATGTTCGCGCGCTATCCCCGCGAGGGCTGGTCGGCCTGGGGGGCGGAGTCGGAGACGGACGTGACGCCCCGCGGCAAGCAGTATCCGACCTACGGAGGCGGCGCTCCACACGAACCGGGCACGCATAGTCACTCCGATGCAGGCGAGAGTGACCACGCAGCGTCGTTTGGACGCGAGATCTGACCGCTTGACCGCCAAGTAACCCCGGGTAGTGGCGCTCGTCGACCACTCTTGGTGATAATGTGCACATGGCGAAGACCCCCGACCTGGCGCGGAACCAGCGGGTGACGGGTCCCGACCGCGAGAAGCTCTCCGGGGAGCTCCTCAAGCGGTACCAGCGGGGCCAGAGCATCCGTGAGATCTGCTCCGAGACCGGCTACAGCATCGGCCGCGTCCGACGACTCCTCGTCGACGCAGGCGTCGAGTTCCGCGGTCGCGGCGGGACCCACGGACGGATCCGCAAGAAGGCCGACTGACCCGCTCGAGGAGGCCCCGCGCGAGCGGGCTTCAGTGGCGCAGGCGGGTGAGCAGACCCGCGCCGCGCCGCAGGGCCACGTCCAGGCGGCTCCCGTCGCCGGGTGCCAGCCCGAGCTGCCGCGCGACCTGCACCTCGTCGAAGATCACGAAGTTCGCGACGATCACGCCGCCCCGCACCGTCGCGTGGTCGACGCCGTCGAGATCGATACGCGCCCCGGTCGGCGCGATGCCCGCCAGGTCCGCGCCGGTGTGGGTCCCGGTCAGCGTCCAGCGCACGAAGACCGTGTCGTCCTGCTCGGCCATCGCCTGCATCGTCATCGTCAGATCGGGGACGGCGGCGAGCACCCCGTCCCAGAATCCGAGGATGTCGTCGACGCCGCGGTAGGTCCCGACCGGCAGCCGCGTCCGGGACCCCGCCGTCAGCACGGCCCGCAGCGGCGCGGCGTGGTGGGTGTTGAGCACGTCGAACATCCAGCGCATCACCTGGCCCGGCGACGCCTGCGACCCGGGCGGTGTCGGCGCGGGCGGGCCTGCGGACACGCTGGGGGGCATGGTCACCGACCCTAGTGCGGCCCTCCCCGCCGGGCAGGACCACGCGTGGGTCGTCCGGAGCGGGCGCACGCGTCAGCGCACGGGATCGGCCGCGGGAGGATCGGCGCCCACGAGGATCGAGAGCTGCCCGAAGACCGCCTCGCGGACCTCCACGTCGTCACAGTCACGCTGGACCCGGAACTCGACGGACCGGTCGCCGGAGACGAGCCGCTCGAAGGCCTCCGCGACGTCGGCGAGGTAGCGCGGTTCGGCGACCCCGCGCCCGAAGTGGCCCATGCAGACGAGCGAGACGTCGCGGGCCAGTCCGGCGAGCCGTGCCGTCGAGCGGGCGAAGTCCTCGAGGTCCGACTCCGGCCCCTGGGCGTAGATCGGCCCGGAGTTCAGGGTGTCGCCGCCGAGCAGCAGGCCGTCGCGGTCGTCGAACAGGCACAGCGAGTCCGGGCTGTGGCCCGGCGTGTGGAGCACCGTGAGGGTGCGCCCACCGAGGTCGATCACGTCGCCGTCGTGCAGGGCACGGGGGGTCGGGCCGGCAGGCGGACCGGACCGCACCCAGGCCTCGGCGTCGAAGGCCGGGGGCAGCGGGCGCGGGTCGGCGTCGTCGGTGAGCAGGTGGAAGAACCGCTGGTCGAGCGCGCGGTAGCTGCCGGCGGCGGCGAGCAGGGCGCGGGTGTGGGCGAGGTAGGCCGCCCGCTCGGACGGCGGGGCACCCGCGGCGAGCAGCCCGACCCCGCGTTCGTGGACGGCGACGGCGTCGAACTCGGCGTTGCCGCCGGCGTGGTCGAAGTGGTGGTGGGTGTTGACCGCCTCGACGGGCAGCCCCGACGTGGCCTCGGCGACCGGCCGGATCGGCTCGATCCCCAGGCCGGTGTCCACGAGCACGGCGCGATCGCGGCCGGCGACGAGCCAGCTGTTGACGTGCGACGGCTCCGCGACGAGCCAGGCCCCGGGCGCGACCGGGCGGACGTGGAACCAGGGACGACCGGGCGCCGTCATGACTCCGTGAGGATGCGCGGCCCGTCCGGGGTGATCGCGATGGTGTGCTCGGCGTGGGCGGCGCGGCTGCCGTCGGCCGTGCGCAGCGTCCAGCCGTCGGGGTCGTGGCGGTAGTCGTCGCCCCCGCCGGCGTGCAGCATCGGCTCGATCGCGATCACGAGGCCGGTCTGCAGGCGCAGCCCCTTGCCCGGCCTGCCCTCGTTCGCGACGTGCGGCTGCTCGTGCATCGCGCGCCCGACGCCGTGACCGCCGTGGTCGGCGAGCATCCCGTAGCCGGCCGGGCGGGCGACCCCCGCGACGGCCGCTCCGATGTCGCCGAGGGTGTTGCCACGCTGCGCGGCCGCGATGCCGGCGTACAGGGCGCGCTCGGTGGTGTCGATCAGCGCGAGGTCGGCCGGGGCGGCCGCCTCGGCGGGACCGGTGACGTAGCTGATCGCCGCGTCGCCGCACCACCCGTCGACGAAGGCTCCGATGTCGACGCTCACCAGGTCGCCCTCGGCGAGCCGGTAGGCGCCGGGGATGGCGTGGACGACGGCGTCGTTGACGCTCGCGCAGATCACCCCCGGATAGGGCGAGGGGGCGAAGGGCGGGTGGTAGTCGAGGAAGGCCGGCGTGGCGTCGTGTTCGCGCATGACGTCGTGTGCCACGGTGTCGAGCTCCTTGAGCGACACACCGGGCGCGCTGGCGGCGCGCACGGCCTCCAGGCAGCGCGCGACGACGCGACCCGCCTCCCGCATCACGTCGATCTCCGCGGGGGTCTTCAGCTCGATCGTCGCGCGGCGCCTCACCGTCGCGACAGTAGTCGCCGCGCCGGAGGGCTTCGAGTCGCCGCGACGACGGCGAATGACATCGGTGTAGTTCTTCCACACTGTGGACGGTGCTTGTGGACAACTCCCGGGCCACGTGTGACCGGATCGTCCCGTGACGCCGCGGCGCCCCGGGTATCCGCCCGGGTCCGTCGCTCCCGAGCCTCCAGGAGGACCCCGTGCCCGCAGGCCGCTTCAGCGGGAAGGTCGTCATCGTGACCGGTGGCGGTTCCGGTATCGGTGCCGCCACGGCGCACCGCTTCGCCGCGGACGGGGCGACCGTCGTCGTCACCGGCCGCTCGCCGGACAAGCTCGACAAGACCGTCGCCGACGCACCCGCCGGCTCGACCGTGATCGCCCGGCAGGCCGACACCTCCGACGAGCAGGCGATCACCCACCTCGTCGACGAGGTCGCCCGCGAGCACGGGAGGCTCGACACGCTGGTCAACAACGCCGCCGTCGCCCGGCCGGGCACCGTCACCGACCTGGACGCCGACACCTGGCGGCAGGTCATGTCGATCGACGTCGACGGCGTGTTCTACGCCTCGAAGGCCGCGCTCCCGCACCTCACCGCGACCCGCGGCAGCATCGTCAACGTCGGGTCGGTCTCCGGGCTCGGCGGCGACTGGGGCATGGCGGCCTACAACGCCGCGAAGGGCGCCGTGGTCAACCTGACCAACGCGATGGCCCTCGACCACGGGCCCGACGGCGTGCGCGTCAACGCCGTGCACCCCAGCCTCACCGTGACCGACATGAGCGCAGGCATCCGCGAGGACGACGACACCCTGGCGCGCTTCCGCGACCGGATCCCGATGGGTCGCCCCGCCGAGCCGGACGAGGTGGGCGACGTGATCGCGTTCCTGGCCGGCGACGACGCCCGGTTCGTCAGCGGCGCGCACCTGCCCGTCGACGGCGGGCTCGGCGCCTCGAACGGCCAGCCGCGGATGTAGGTGGGCGAAGCCCTCGTGACCAGCGCACCTAGAGGAAGTCGTACTCCGAGGGATCGAGCCGCTGGGTCGCCTTCTCGTACTCGACCATGTAGCCCGGCCAGTTGGTGATGATGCGGCCGGACGCGTCGCGGTACCAGGAGTCGCACTCGAGCCAGGCCGTGCCGGCAAAACGCTCCTGGACCTCGCGGTCGTACTCCGCCTCGACGTCGGCGCGCACGTCCACCGCGGCGGCCCCGCGCCGGTCGGCCTCCTCGAGCGCGGTGCGCACGTACCGCGCCTGCGCCTCGAGGTAGACGATGATCGAGCCGCCCGAGGTGTTGGTGTTCGGGCCGTAGAGCACGAACATCGACGGGAACCCGGGCACCGTCATCCCCAGGTGGGCGTGCGGTCCGTCGGCCCACGCATCGCGCAGCGACGCCCCCTCGCGCCCGACGATCTCCATCGGGAACATGAACCGGTTCGTCTGGAACCCCGTGCCCCAGATGATGGTGTCGACGCGGTGCAGCGTCCCGTCCGCGGTCCGCACGCCGTCGGCCTCGATGCGCTCGACCGAGTCGGTCACCACGTCGACGTTGTCGCGCTGCAGGGCGGGCAGCCAGTAGGAGCTGAACAGCACCCGCTTGCAGCCGAACGTGTAGTCCGGCCAGACCTTCCGGCGCACCTCGGGGTCGCGCAACTGGCGGCGCATGAACCACGAGGAGCGGAAGGACAGCAGCCACCCGAAGCTCCGCGGCGTCCGGATCGCCACGGTGAGCGACTCGAGGTAGATGTTCTTCAGGCCCCAGCGGCGGATCCGCTGCAGGTACGGAACCTTCATCAGCGCCCGGACCGCCCGGGGGTAGAGCACGTTGCGGCGCGGCAGGAACCAGTTCCCGGAGCGGTGGAACACCGACAGCCGCCCGACCTCCGGGGCGATCTCGGGCACGAACTGCACCGCGCTCGCGCCGGTGCCGATGACGCCGACCCGCCGTCCGGTGAGGTCGTGGTCGTGGTCCCACTGCGCCGAGTGGAAGGTGTGCCCGGCGAAGTCCTCACGCCCCGGGATGTTCGGGATCGACGGCTGGGCCAGCTGCCCGGTCGCGACGACGACGGCGTCCGCGATCCAGGTCCGGGCCTCGCCTGCGGTCTCGGCCTCGATCCGCCAGTGCCGCGCCCCGTCGTCCCACCGGCACTCGCCGACCCGGGTGTCCGGCACGACGAGGTCCGCCACGCCGTGCTCGCGGGCGACGGTGCGCAGGTAGTCCAGGATCTCCGACTGCGGCGAGCACAGCCGTGACCAGGTCCGGCGCTGGGCGTACGAGTACGAGTACAGGTGGCTGGGGACGTCGCACGCGGCGCCCGGGTAGGAGTTCGCGAGCCACGTCCCGCCGACGCCCGGGGCCGCGTCGAGGATGGTCACGTCCGTATAGCCGTGCGCCCGCAGTTCGATGGCCGCCCCGATGCCGCCGAACCCGGCGCCGATGATCACCACGCGCCTGGTCATCCCCGGAACCTAACGGCACCCTGGAGACGTGGCTGATCGGGTACTCGTGTTCGACGGCGACTGCGGGTTCTGCACCCGCAGCGTCGGATGGGTCCGCGCGATGGACCGTCGGGGGCGCATCGAGATCCGCCCGTACCAGGAGCCGGGGGTGCCCGGGTCGATCGGGACGGACGCGGCGACCTGCGCGGACGCGGTGCAGTGGCGCGGGCCCGACGGCGGGCGGCTCGCGGGGGCCGCCGCCGTCAATGCCGTGCTCGACACCGTGACCGGCACCCGGATCCCGTCGGGGCTCTACCGGGTCACCGCGCGCGTCCAGGAGCGCGCCTACCGGTGGGTGGCCGACCACCGCGGCCGCTTCCCGGGGATGACGCCGTACTGCCGGTCGCATCCCGGGGCGTGCCATCCCTCGTGAGCACGGCCCTGCCGGCGAGCTCCCCCGACTCCGCCGTCGAGATGTCAGCGATGCGCCACGGCTGACACGACCTGGCCTGCCACCGACATCAGCAGCGCGTCCCGGTCCCGTGCCGCCACGAGCTGGACCGCGCGCGGCAGCCCCGCCCCGGTGTCGACAGGCAGCGTGACCGCGGGCTGGCCGGTGTGGTTCCAGAGCGGGGTGTGCGCGTAGAAGCGGCCCATCGAGGTCAGCGTCGTGACCCCGCCGACGCGGGTGCCGTGCGCCGGCCCGCCCCAGCGGTCCACCCGCGGCGCCGGGCCGCGCATCGTCGGGGTGAGGAGCACGTCCACCCCGAGCTCGTCCAGCACCCGCGCGCCCCACCGCCGCCCGTGCGCGACCGCCGCCCGGACCGCGACCGGTGGGATCAGGGCCCCGGCGCGCGCCAGGTCCCGGATGCGGTCCTCGAGCAGCTCCGGACGGTCGGCCCCGGCCGCCGTGTCGTGGAGGCCGGCCAGGATCCGGGTGGTGACACCGAGCGCGGCGGCCTGGGCACGGTCGGTGCGGATCCGCACCGGGCGGACCCGGTGACCGGCCTCGGCCAGCCGGTCCGCGACGAGGCGCACCGCGCCCGCGACGTGCGGGTCGAGCGCGAGCGGCGGGGCCAGGGGCAGCGGGTCCACGGTGACGCCGACCCGCAGCCGGCCGGGCTCGGCGTCCAGCGCGTCCCGCAGCGACTCGGGGAAGGAGCCGATCGCGTCGAGGTAGTCCGCGGCGAGCCCGAGCTCCCGGGTCAGGCACCCCTGCGTGGCCAGCCCGTGCCACCCGCCCGAGGAGGGCATCGTCCCGTGCGTCGGCTTGAAGCCGGGCAGGCCGCAGCACGCGGCCGGGATGCGGATCGAACCGGCGCCGTCGCTCGCCGTGGCGATCGGCACGACGCCCGCGGCGACGGCGGCCGCCGACCCGCCCGACGACCCGCCGGGGGTGCGCCCGAGGGCGAGCGGGTTGCGGGTGATGCCGTAGCGGGCCGAGTCGGTCACGCCGAACGCCGCGAGCTCGGGCAGCGCGGTCCGCCCGATCGGGACGAGACCGACCCGGCGCAGCGCGGCGACCAGCTCCCCGTCGGCGCTCGCGGGTCGGGTGAACGCCCGGCCGCCGAGTGCCGTGACGTGCCCCGCCGCGTCGACGTCGTCCTTGACCGCGATCGGCATCCCGAGCAGCGGCGAGTGCTCCCCAGCCGCGCGCCTGCGGTCGGCCTCGCGGGCCGCGGCCTGCGCGGCCTCGTCGTCGATCTCGACGAAGGCCCGCAGCGGCGGCGCGACGTCGTGGGCCCGGCCCAGGGCCACCCGGGTCCGCTCCGCCGACGACGCGTCCTGCTCCACAGCGGCGCACGCTAGCGGCATCATCGAGCCCGTGTTCCTGCTCGCGCGTGTCCCGCCGCCGTTGCGGGGCGTGGTGCGCAGGCTCGCGGCCTACGAGGAGCACAGCGCGGCCCCGGTGCGCCGCCGGCAGGCCCCCGGTGCCACGTGCACCCTGATCCTCGGCCTGGGTGAGCCGCTGCGGGTCGACGACCGGGAGCTGGACTCCTTCCTCGGCGGCCTGGCCGACTCCGCCGCCCTCACCGAGTTCCGGGGCCACCAGGCCGGCGTGCAGGTCGACCTCGCCCCGCTCGGCCTGCTGCGGCTGCTCGGCGCGCCGGGATCCGAGGTGACCGGGTCCCCGGTCGCCACCGGGGACCTGGTCGGTGTCTCCCCGGCCGGTCGCACCCTCGCCGCCCTGCCCGAACGGCTCGCCGACCTCGGGTGCTGGCCGGAGCGCCTACGGCTCGTCACCGACACCCTGGCCGCCCTGCTGGTGGGCTCCACCGTCGCGCCCGACCCCGAGGTCGCCCACTGCTGGCGGCGCCTCACCGCCGTCGAGGGCCGGGTCCCCGTCCCGGAGCTGGCCGCCGAGGTCGGCTGGAGCAGGCGCCACCTCTCGCGCCGCTTCTCCTCCCAGGTCGGACTCGCCCCGACGACGACCGCCCGCGTCCTGCGCTTCCGGCGCGCGGCGGACCTGCTCGTGCCCGGACCCGGCGCGGTCGCCGGCCCGCCGCGGCGGATCGCCGACGTCGCGCAGGACTGCGGCTACGCCGACCACGCCCACCTCGACCGCGAGTTCCGCACCCTGGCCGGGTGCACCCCGCAGGACTACGTCTCCGGGTGGGCGGCCGTCGGGGTCGACCCCGCCGACGTCGTCCGCGACTGAGGTCCCCGACGTCCAAGACAGCGCGGCGGGGGGTGACCACCATGGACACCATGATCGTGACCACGCTGCGCAGCGATGACGTCCTCGCGCACGCCCGTTTCCTCACCGACGTCCTGGGCCTGGTCCCCGGGCATCTGTCCGAGGGCCACGCCGAGCTCTTCTGGGGCGACGGCGCGCTCCTGCTCGGCCCGCGGCACCGCGACGACGCGTGGGACACCGGTCGCGCGGTGACCTACCTCGTCGTCGACGACCCGGACGCCCACCACGACCGCGTCGTCGCGGCAGGCGGCGAGATCGTCATGGGCCTCACCGACCAGCCCTACGGTTCGCGGGAGTTCGCCGTCGCCGACGGGGAGGGCAACCGCTGGGCGTTCGGGACGTACCGCCCGGTTCCGCCCGCGCCCTGATGGCCCCCGGTCACCGGCCCGGCACGGTCTGTACCGATCCTGGTCAAGCACCCCGACCGGCGGTCACGATGGTCGCCCCTGGACCGGACGGCCCAGGCATCCGCAGTCCTCGACCCGGCCGGAGGAGCCCCCATGGGCACCAACCTGAACCCCTACCTGCACTTCACCGACACCGCCCGCGCCGCGATGGAGTTCTACCGCGAGGTCTTCGGCGGGACCCTCAACGTCATGACGTTCGGCGACATGGGCACCGAGGGCCCGGAGGCCGCCAAGGTCATGCACGCCCAGCTCGAGACGCCGAGCGGCTACCTCATCATGGGGTCGGACACCCCCGAGGGGATGTCGCGCCCGACCGGGAACGGCATCACCGTCAGCCTCTCCGGCGACCAGGCCGACGAGCTCCGCGGCTACTTCAAGCTCCTCAGTGACAGCGGCGCCGTGACCATGCCGCTCGAGAAGCAGATGTGGGGCGACGAGTTCGGCGCCTGCACCGACCGCTTCGGCGTCGACTGGATGGTCAACATCGCCGGCTCCTCCGCCTGACGTCCCTCCGGCCCGTCACGTCCCGACGACGTGGCGGGTCGGCAATCGGGTAGGCGTTCCCGGGGACCGACCCGCCGGTCGAACCGTTGGGTCGGTGGTCGACTGCGGGACCACGGGGTCACAATGGATCGGTGGTCGAGTCCGTCGTCACCGAGCCCCGCGGGTCGGGCCGCGTCGCCCGCCGCCGTGACCGGCGCAAGGCCGAGATCGTCCGGACCGCGACCACGCTGCTCTCGGAGCAGGGCTACCAGGGGATGAGCCTGGAGGAGGTCGCCGAGCAGACCGACATCGCCAAGGCGACGCTCTACCACTACTTCTCCGGCAAGGACGAGCTCGTCGCCGCGGTGCTCGAGGCGCTGACCGTCGACGTCAACGCGCGACTCGAGGCCGAGCTGGCCCGGGTCGCCTGCGCGGGCCACCTCGAACAGCTCGCCTCCTTGATCCGCGAGCAGGTCCGCATCCTCACCGACACGGCGCCGGAGGTGGCCACGCTCTTCTCCTGGCCGAAGTCGTGGCCGGAGTCGTTCGACCCGATGATGAAGGACAGCAGGCGCCGCCACGACGCGATCTTCCGGCGGGTCGTCGAGGCGGGTATGGCGGCGGGCGAGTTCGACTGCCCGAGCGCGGACGTCGCCCTGCAGTGCCTGCACGGCGTGCTGAACCAGTCGTCGCTGTGGATCCGTCCGTCACTGTCCACCGAGCGCCGGACCGAGCTCCGGGAGGCCGTGGTCGAGACGGCGGCGCGGATGTTCAGCCCGCCATCGTCAGGCCCCCGCTGACCGAGAGGACCTGCCCGGTCACGTAGTTGGCGCGGTCCGAGGCGAAGAACAGCACGGCGTCCGCGATCTCCTCGGGCGCGGCGAGGCGGCGGAACGGGATGGCCCGGACCAGGGCCTCGCGGACCTTCTCGGGCACCGTCGCCAGCAGCGGGGTGTCGGTCGGGCCCGGGCAGACGCAGTTGACGGTGATCTGGTGGCGGGCCATCTCGCGGGCCAGGGACTTGGTGAAGGCGATCAGCCCGCCCTTCGTCCCCGCGTAGACCGTCTCCCCCATGCTGCCGACCCGCCCGGCGTCGCTCGCGATGTTGACGATCTTCACCCGGCGCTCCTGCGCGAGGATCGACTCGAGGAACGCGTGCGTGAGCCGGACCGGGCCGAGGAAGTTCACGGTGGCCAGGGCCTCCCACAGGGCGTCGTCGTTGGCCATGAACGGCTCGACGCGGTCGAAGCCGGCCGCGTTCACGATGACGTCGGGGACCCCGTGCGCGGCGACGACCTCGTCGCGCAGGGTGAGGATGGCGTCCTTGTCACCGAGGTCGGCCCGGTGCGCGCGGGCCCGGTCGCTCCCGATGGCCTCCACGGTCGAGGCGAGCCCGTCGGCGTCGCGGTCCACCGCGGCGACCATCGCCCCGGCACCGGCCATTCCGACGGCGATCGCCCGCCCGATGCCCGACGCGGCGCCGGTCACGAGGGCCACCTTGTTCTCGAGGTTCACGACCGTCGCCTCTCGCCGGATCCGCAGCTCTGCGCCGCGGACGGTACGACCCGCCCCCCGCTTCTTCAACCGACCGGTCGAACTCCGGTCACGGTGGTCGAACATCCGTAGGTGTGCTTGGGTCGGCGCTGCGACGAGGCACGAGGGCCCGACGGCGGGCCGCGCGGACCGGAGGAACCACGGTGGGCTTCGAGGACTACCAGCAACTGACCTTCGAGCGCCGGGAGCACGGCGTCCTGCTCATCACCATCAACCGGCCGGAGAAGTACAACGCGGCCGACGAGGGGATGCACACGGAGTTGGCGACGGTCTGGCGGGACGTCGCGGCCGACCCGGAGACCCGGGTCGCCGTCATCACCGGAGCGGGCAAGGCGTTCTCCGCAGGCGGGGACCTCGCGATGGTCGAGCGCATGGCGGGGAACTACGACGCGGTCTCCCACATGCTCACCGAGATGTCCGAGCTCGTCTACAACATCATCAACTGCGACAAGCCGATCATCTCGGCCATCAACGGGGTCGCGGTCGGCGCGGGCACCGTCGCCGCACTGCTCGCCGACGTCGCGATCGTCGCCGAGGACGCGAAGATCGGCGACGGCCACGTCAAGCTCGGGGTCGCCGCGGGCGACCACGCCGCGATCCTCTGGCCGCTGCTCGCCGGGATGGCCAAGTCCCGCTACTACCTCCTCACCGGCGAGATGATCACCGGCGCCGAGGCGGAGCGCATCGGCATGGTCGCGAAGGCGCTGCCCCGCGACCAGGTGCTCGACGAGGCGCTCCGCGTCGCCGACAGCCTCGCGACCGGCTCCCAGCAGGCGATCCGGCTCACCAAGCGGACCCTCAACAACTGGCTGCGCAGCGCCGGGCCGACCTTCGACCAGTCCGCCGCCTACGAGATGCTCACCTTCCTCGGGCCCGACGTCCTCGAGGGCGTCGCGGCCCTGCGGGAGAAGCGCGCACCGTCGTTCCCGTCCGCGGCACCGCAGGCCCGAACGTCGTGACCGCCACCGATTCCGCGTCCGACTTCACCCGGCAGGGTCCGGTCCCGGAGAACCTCGTCGGCGATCTCGTCGACGTGAACGCGTTCGAGCGCGACGCGGTGGCCACCCACGTCGTCGACACCTACGCCCCGTGGGCCCGCGAGCGGGCGTCGGCGCTGGGGGCCCGGGTGTGGGACCCGCAGGTGCTCGAGACCGCGCGGAACGCCCAGCGGCACACCCCCGAGCTGCGGCGGCTGGATCGGCTGGGTCACGAGGTCCACGACGTCGACTTCCACCCGAGCTACCACGACCTGATGTCGCTGGCGTTCGGCTCCGGGGTCCACTCGCTGGCCTGGACCGCCGACGCGCCGGGGGCCCACTCGGCGCGCGCGGTGCTCTCGTACCTGTGGAACCAGGTGGACGGCTCGACGGCGTGCCCCACGGGCATGGCGTACGCCTCCATCCCGATCCTGCGCAGCAGGCCCGAGCTCGCCCCGTGGGCCGAGAAGATCGTCGTCGAGGGCTACGACCCGGCCGACGTCCCGCTCGAGCAGAAGTCGGCCGCGACCATCGGCTACTTCATGACCGAGAGGCACGGCGGCTCCGACCTGCGGGCGAACATCACCGTGGCGCGCCCGGTCGGGCGCCGGGGCCCGGGCGAGACCTACCTGGTCAACGGGCACAAGTGGTTCGCCTCGGTCCCGATGGCGGACTGCTACCTGACGGTCGCGCAGACGGAGGGCGGGGTGTCGTGCCTGCTCGTCCCGCGCCGGCGAGCCGACGGGAGCCTCAACGGGATCCGGGTCAACCGGCTCAAGGACAAGCTGGGCAACCGCGCCAACGCCTCCTCCGAGATCGAGTACCACGACGCCGAGGCCCTCCTGGTCGGCGACGAGGGGCGCGGGGTGAGCACGATCCTGTCGTCCGCGGAGTACACGCGGCTCGACTTCGCCATCGGCTCCGCGGGCCTGATGCGCGCGGCGCTCTCGCAGGCCCTGCACTACAACGACCGCCGCACCGCGTTCGGCTCCCGGCTGTCCGAGCTCCCCATCCAGGCGCCCGTGCTCGCCGACCTCGCCCTGGAGTGGGCGGGCGCCGCGCATCTCGGGTTCCGGCTCGCGCGGGCCGAGGACCACCACGACGACGTCTCGGAGCAGTTGGTGAGCCGCCTGCTCACCCCGGTGGCCAAGTTCTGGAACTGCCGGCGCGTCTCGGGCGTGACCGAGGAGGTCATCCAGGCCATCGGCGGGAACGCCTACATCGAGGAGCACCCCTGCCCGCGGTACTACCGCGAGGCGCCGCTCAACGCGATCTGGGAAGGCACCTCGAACATGATGGTCTCCGACGTGGGCCGCGTCCTGACCCGGGAGCCGAAGGCCGTCGAGCCGGTCCTCGACGAGATCCGGCCCGCCGCGGCCGAGCACCCGTTGCTCGCCGACGCCGTCGCCGAGATCGAGAAGCTGGTGGGCACGCCGGAGGACACCGGTCGCTACCTCGTCACCCGGCTCGCGCTCGCCGCGCAGGCCGCGTTGCTCGTCGAGCACGCCCCGACCGCGGTCGCGGACGCGTTCGTCGGCTCCCGCCTGGGCACCGGATGGGGCCCGGGCTACGGCACGCTCCGTGGCGTGGACTTCGCGTCGATCATCGACTTCGCCCGCCTGGACTGAGGCCCATGATCACGGGCACGTGAGGCAGGCCGCCGGCGCCGAGGTCCTGCCTCACGTGCCCCTCGTCGCTGGGCGCACGGACGACGCCCCCGCCCCCCATGATCACGAGCACATGAGGCAGGCCGCCGGCGCCGAGGTCCTGCCTCACGTGCCCCTCGTCCGCGAACCCTGGGGCGGCTCACGCGTGGTCGAACCCGGAGGCGCCCGGGAGCGCACCGTTCGCAACCGGCGGTTGCGCCCCCACGCGGACTGCGGCACCATCGGTAACCGAACGAACATTCGGGCGGAAGGTGATCACGGTGACCATGTCCGACGAGACGACGAGGCCGGCCACGGCCTCGACGCCGGACGGCGCATCCAGCGCACCGGCGGACCTGGAGGCCGAGCTCGAGGAGGCCTTCGAGCACACCGTGGCCTCCGAGGGCCGGGTCGAGCCGCGGGACTGGATGCCCGAGGCCTACCGGAAGAACCTGATCCGCCAGATCGCCCAGCACGCCCACTCCGAGATCATCGGCATGCAGCCGGAGGGCAACTGGATCCTCCGCGCGCCCAGCCTGCGCCGGAAGGCGATCCTGCTGGCCAAGGTGCAGGACGAGGCCGGCCACGGGCTCTACCTGTACTCGGCCACCGAGACCCTCGGGGTCGACCGCAGCGAG
>NZ_DASXJS010000263.1:0-2203 GCF_036497245.1 Actinomycetospora sp.
CCTGATCGGCGCGGTGATCGCGGCCGGCGAGCCCGACGTCGTCGTGCCCGTGATCGGCCGCCTGGGTTCGTCCCCGCTGGCGCTCGCCGGACTCCTCGCCCTCGGACTGCTCGCGACGGCGTGCGCCGCCCTCGGCACGGGGCGCCAGCGCCGCGGCCGGGCTGCCGCCGTGACCGGGATGGTCGTCGGGCTGGCCGCCGTGGCTGCCGCCGTGGTCCCGCTGGTCGCTCTCGCCTCGCTCTGAGCCGGGGCCGGGCGCCACGTCAGAAAAGTCCCGTTCCAGACGCTGGATGACAGCAACGGGACTTTTCTGACATCGGGGCGAGCTCAGTCCACCGCCAGCCAGACCGCGGTGTCCGGCGGGAGCAGGCCCGCCTCGAGCGTCCCGCTCGTGAGCAGCACCCGCTCGTGCGACGGCAGCGCGACGGCGTCGTCCGACAGGTTGACCACGCACACGAACCCGGGGTCGCGGCGGAAGGCGAGCACCGCATCCCCCGGCGCGGACAGCCACGTGAGCGTGCCCTCACCCAGGGCGGGAAGCGCCCGCCTGCGCTCGAGGACGGCCCGCACCAGTGCGAGGGTCGAGCCGGCCTCGCCGGACTCGACGTCCACCGCCCAGAGGGCGAACCGGTCGGGCTGGGGCAGCCACGGTGCGGCTCCACCGACGGGCCCGAACCCGAAATGGCCCGCCGACGCCGCTGTCCACGGGATCGGCACGCGGCACCCGTCGCGGCCGCGCTCGGTGTGCCCGGAGCGCTCCCAGGTGGGGTCGCGCAGGGCGTCGTCGGGGAGGTCGTCCACCTGCGGCAGCCCGAGCTCCTGGCCCTGGTAGACGTACATCCCGCCGGGCAGCGCGGCCGTGAGCAGCAGTGCCGCGCGCGCCCGCCGCGCGCCGAGCGCGACGTCGACGGTGCCGTCGGGACGTCGCCCGTAGCGGCTCGGGGCGCGGACCACGTCGTGGTTCTCCAGCACCCACGTCGCGGGCGCACCGACCGCCTGCAGGTACCCGGTCGTGACGTCCACCGCCTCCCGCAGCGCCGCCGGGTCCCAGGGCGCGAGCAGGAAGTCGAAGTTGAACGCGGTGTGCAGCCGGCCCGGTGAGACGTAGCGGGCGAGGCGTTCGGGGCTCGGCACCCAGGCCTCCGCGACGAACATCCGCGCGCCCGGGTACGCGTCCGCGATCCGGCGCCAGGACTCGTAGATCTCCTGGACCTCGTCCCGATCGGCGAACGGGTGCTCGCCCGGTCCGAGCGAGGCGCCGGTGAGGTCGGAGGGGTCGGCGAGGTCCGGGAGCGCGGGGTCCTTGACCAGGCCGTGCGCGACGTCGACCCGGAACCCGTCGACCCCCCGGTCGAACCAGAATCGCAGCACGTCGGAGAACTCAGCGCGGACCTCCGCGCTGCGCCAGTTGACGTCGGGCTGGCCGGGGTCGAACAGGTGCAGGTACCACTCGCCGTCCTCGACGCGGGTCCAGGCGGAGCCGCCGAAGTGGGCCCGCCAGTTCGTCGGGGGCTGCTCGCCGTCGCGGCCGCGCCCGGGGCGGAAGACGAAGCGGTCGCGCTCGGGTGAGCCCGGCCCGGCCGCGAGCGCGGCGCGGAACCAGGCGTGCTGCGACGAGAGGTGGTTCGGGACGAGGTCGGGGATCACCCGCAGCCCGTGCTCATGGGCCGCCTCGATGAGCTTCTCCGCGTCCGCGACGGAGCCGTAGGCGGGCTCGATGGCGCGGTAGTCGGCGACGTCGTACCCGGCGTCGACCTGCGGTGAGGCGTACCAGGGGTTGATCCACAGTGCGTCGACACCGAGGTCGCGCAGGTACCCGAGCCGGTCGGCCAGGCCCGCCAGGTCCCCGATCCCGTCGCCGTCGGAGTCGGCGAAGCTGCGGATGTAGACCTGGTAGATGACGGCGTCGCGCCACCAGGGGGACTCGATCACCGGGCGGGGCTCCTCCATCGGGGTCGGGCTCGCGCTCCACGATGCCCGATCCCCCCGACGGCGGGGTCGGCCCGTCAGACCCCGACGGGCGCGCGCTCCTCGCGGACGTCGTCGTCGTACTCGTCGTCGTAGCCGTCGTCGAGATCCTCGGGCGCGCTGATCTCCTCCGGCGCGGGCGCCTCGTCGATCCCTTCCGGGGCGCGCCGTGCGCGCAGCCGGTCGGTGGCCCGGCGCAGCATCTCGGCCGCCTGCGCCGCGAGCCGCGCCAGGA
>NZ_DASXJS010000264.1:0-19778 GCF_036497245.1 Actinomycetospora sp.
GAGGTGTCGAGGTCGGTGGCGAGCACCAGGCCGTCCGGTCCGACCCGGCCCGCCAGCCACGAGGGCACGCTCGCTCCGCCTGCCCCGACCTCCCAGCACCGCCATCCCGGCGCGACGCCCACCCGGGCGAGATGACGGAACGTCGAGGGATCGAAGAGCTCGGCGAGCGCGTCGAAGCGCGTGCCGGCCTGGGACTGCCGGTTGTCGAGGAGGTAGCCCTCGTCGGAGGTCACCCCACGATCCTGCGCTCGGCGTCCACACGGGCGGCGCGACCCTCCAGGTAGCGCTTCTCCGCCTGGTTGAGCGCAGCGCGGGCCGCCCGCCCGTAGTGCTCCCGGGCGCCGGTGTGGTCGCCGAGTCGTTCGAGGAGGTGCGCCCGGACGGCGTCGGGCCGGTGGCTGCGGCGCAGGCGGGGGTCGTCGGCGACCGTGTCCAGTACCTCGAGGCCGGCGCGCGGGCCCTCGGCCATCCCGACGGCGACCGCCCGGTTGAGGGTGACGACCGGGTTGTCCGACCGGCGCTCGAGCAGCCCGTAGAGGATCACGATCTGCGCCCAGTCGGTGTCCGCGTCGGTGGCCGCCTCGGCGTGCACCGCGGCGATCGCCGCCTGCAGCTGGTAGGGCCCGAGGGGCGCGGTGGCCAGGGCGTGCTCGAGCAGCCCGGTCCCCTCGGTGATGCCCGGACGGTCCCACCGCTCCCGGTCCTGATCGGCGAGCGTCACGAGGCTGCCGTCCTCACCGGTGCGGGCATCGCGGCGGGCGTCGGTGAGGAGCATGAGGGCGAGCAGGCCGCCGATCTCGCCGTCGTCGGGCAGGAGCTGGTGCAGACGGCGGGTCAGGCGGATCGCCTCGGCGGTCAGGTCGACCCGCGTCAACGCCGGTCCGGCGGTGGCGGTGTAGCCCTCGGTGAAGATCACGTAGATGACGTGCAGCGCCGCGGCGAGGCGCTCGTCGCGATCGTGGCCGGGGAGCGTGAACGTGGCGCCCGCCTCGCTGATCGTCGCCTTCGCCCGGCTGATGCGCTGGGCCATCGTCGCCTCGGGGACGAGGAACGCCCGCGCGATCTCCGCGGTGGTCAGCCCGCCCACCGCGCGGAGGGTCAGCGCGATCCGGCTCGGCTCCGAGAGCGACGGGTGGGTGCACAGCAGCAGCAGTTCGAGCGTGTCGTCGGCCGCCGGATCCGCGGAACCCGAGAACGCCTCGACGTCGGCGGCGACAGTCGTGGGCTCCGCCCGCCCGACGACGGCGTCCTCGCGGGCGCGCCGCGCGACGTCGCTGCGCCACTGGTCGGTGAGCCTGCGCCCGGCGACGCTCACGAGCCAGGCGACGGGCTCGTCCGGGAGGCCGTGCCGCGGCCACGCGCCGGCAGCCGCGAGCAGCGCCTCCTGGACCGCGTCCTCGCACCGGGCGAACCCGCCGTGCCGACGGACCAGCACGCCGAGGACCTGCGGCGCGCTCCGGCGCAGCAGGTCCTCGGCGTCGGGATCGAGCCTCACGCGATGTCCGGCTCCGCGAGCCCGTACCCGGCGGTGAAGACCACCGGTCGGACCTCCACCGGCAGCCGGTCGGTCCCCGGGATCATCGCCGCGAGCTCGTGTGCCCGCTCCGCGTTCTCGCAGTCGACCAGGTAGAAGCCGCCCATGTACTCCTTGGTCTCCAGGAACGGGCCGTCGGTCACCGTCGCGGCGCCGGGACGCCCGCGGACCACGGCGCTCTGGGACGGATCGGCCAGGGCGTGGGTGCCGACCATCTCGCCGGTGGCGGTGATCGTCTCCATGAACCCCTCCTGCCCCCCGGCGATCTCGTTGCGCTCCTCGTCGGAGAGCGACTCCCAGGTCTCCGGGTTCATCTGGATGATCAGCAGGTACTTCATGGCTTCTCCTCACCGGTGGCGACGCGCTCGTCGGGCGCCGTTCACGAGCAGTACGGAGCCGGCCTCCCACCCCTCGACATCGTCGTCCTGTGATCGGCGTCACCGCTACGTGACATGGTGGGAGGGCGCCGACGACGCGAGACCTATGGCGCAGGTCACAGCCGAGGTGAGATCGTCTCCATGGCCGCGAGCGGGCGACAGGAGCGGGAGCCGTGGATGTCGAGTACTGATCAGGAGTCCGGCCCGACGGTGACCCTCGCCCGACGGTTGACCACCTGGCATCAGGACGCGTTCGCGGCGATCCAGCGGTGGTCGTGGCTCCAGGACCTGACCGACCGGACGACGGCGGTGGTCGATCCGGTCTACGACCGTTATCGCGGCACGCTCGCGGTCGAGCTCATGCACGGTGGCCGGTGGGTCGGGCACTCGCTGCACCCGGCGCTGAGCGACCTCCCGATCGGCCTGTGGTCGAGCGTGTTCGTGCTGGACCTCGTGGGCGAGGACGCGCCCGCCGACGGCCGCCGGATGGGGCCTGCCGCGACGCTCAGCGCGGCCGGGCTGGTGGCCGCGACGGCCACCGCCGCGACCGGGGTCGCCGACTGGAACGTCAGCGACGGCGAGGACCGGCGGGTCGGCCTCTTCCACGGACTCCTCAACGCCGCGGGCACGGTGCTGCAGGGCGCCTCGCTGGCCGCACGGGTCTCGGGACACCGCTCGACCGCCCGCACCCTCGGTGCGGGCAGCCTCGCCGTCACCGCCGCCGCGGGCTTCGTCGGTGGACACCTGGTGCAGGGCCGCGCCGTCATGGTCAACCGGGTCGCGACGACGACCGGCCCCACCCGCTGGGTGCGCGCGGTCGAGGACGGCGACCTGCCGGAGGACACCCCCGTCGGCTGCGAGGTCGAGGGGCGCCAGGTCCTGCTGTTCCGGCACGACGGCGAGGTCCACGCGCTCGACGACCTCTGCAGTCACGCGGGCGCGCTGCTGCACCGCGGCGAGGTCGACGGCTGCTCGATCATCTGCCCGCTGCACCTGTCCGTCTTCGACCTGCGCGACGGCTCGATCGTGCGCGGGCCGGCCCACCACCCGCAGCCGGTGCTCCCGGCCCGGGTCCGCAACGGCTGGGTCGAGGTCCGGGGCAGCCAGCCCCGATCGCGGCGCACGTGAACCCGAAAGGAACCCATCATGGCCTGGGAAGCAGTGGCCGACCTCGACCAGCTCGAGGAGGGCGACATGTTGCTCGTCAACATGGGCGAGCCCATCTGCGTCGTCCGCCTCTACGAGGACGAGGCCGTCGCCGTGCACAACACGTGCACCCACCAGCAGCAGCCGCTCAACGAGGGCTACCTGCAAGAGGACGACTCCCTGATCTGCCCCGCACACAACTCGCGGTTCGACCTGCACACCGGCATCCCGACCGGCGTGCCGGCCGTCGACGCCATCCCGACGTACGCCTGCAAGATCGAGGACGGGGCGATCTGGGTGGACGTGGAGCAGCAGCTCAACGACGCCGCGATCCCCCACAAACCCTTCCACTGACGCCGCCCACGACCGGGATGTGATCACGGTCATATCCGGTTACGGTCGTGCCGGCGCACACCACGTTCGACCCGAACCCGGGTCGACGGACGCATCCGCGACGACGAGGAGCCCGACGACATGGCCGACGACAGCGGGCCGGTGTTCCGCCTGGTCTACCGCAGCCGCCTCCGTATCCCTGCCCACCAGGTCAAGGCCGAGCTCGGCGCGATCTTCAGCACGGCGCGCTCGAGCAACAAGCGCCAGGGCATCACCGGGGCGCTCCTGGTGTGGGGCGATCACGTCGTCCAGACCCTCGAGGGCGAGGAGACCGCGGTCCGGGCGCTCTACGACACGATCCACCGCGACGTCCGCCACGAGCAGGTCACGGTGCTCGAGACGGTGCCCTCCACCGAGCGGGTCTTCGGACGGTGGTCGATGGCGCGGGTCGGCGACGAGGACGAGCCCGACATCCCCCTGCTCATGGACCGGGACAAGGGCGGCATCACCCCGGCGCAGCGCCGGCCCACCACGGGCGAACAGGACGCCGTCCTGGACGCCATGCGCGACCACGTGCGGGGCGCCCAGCCCGCGTGAGGCGCCCTGCCGTCGGTGGGGTCCTCAGGGTGTGCGGGCCGCGATGATGTCGAGGTTGCGGAACCCGGGCTCCCCCTCCGCGAGCTTCCCCATCCGCTCGGCGGACGCGGCGGTGGCCGGGTGCGCGGAGTTGGTCATCGCGGCCTCGTAGCTCGGGAACTCGACGAGCTGGAGGTACTCCCCCGGCCGGTCGCGGTCGGCGGCGAGCAGCAGCCACCGTGCGGTGCGATCCGGGCCGATCTCGGCGAGCCACTGCTCGAGCAGCCCGTCGAACTGGTCGATGCGCGTGGTGCGGAACTCGATGAGCTGGACGAACGCGCCGGGTCCGGTCACCTCCGGGGCGTCCCGGAGCATGCCGCGGATGCCGTCGCGCAGCGCGGGGTCGTCGGTGTGCCCGTGCACCGCGACCGCATGCGCGGTGGCGGCCTCGAGCACTTCGTCCTCCTCGCCGGTGAGCGTCAGCGTGCAACCGCTCTCGCTGGGCATCTCACGGCAGTCGGCGATCTTGCGGGTCATGGTGGCCTCCGCGGGCGGAATAGGTGTCGCGTGGGACGGGGCCCCGCCGAGCATCGACCGGTCACGGACGGTCCTGCTATACGCAGAACCACGTACCTCCGGCGCCACCCCTGGGCCTGGCATCGCCGGATGCTCGCCGCGGAGCCTCGTCCGCCACACCCAGGTGCAGTCGAGTGACCGAAGCGGACGACGCCGCCCGCCGCGTCCACTGATCCTTCCGGTCGGTGGCACGGGAGAGGGCAGCGGATGGATCTCGAACTTGGTGGGGCGGTCGCCGTGGTGACGGGCGCGAGTCGCGGCATCGGACTCGCGGTGACCCGCGCTCTGGTCGCCGAGGGCGCCCACGTCGTCGCGGGGGCCCGCCGCACCTCGGCGGAGCTCACGGCGCTCGCCGACACCGGCGCCGTCGACATGGTGCCGGTCGACCTCGCCACCCCGGACGGACCGGCGACGCTCGTGGACGCGGCAGGCGGGCGGGTCGACGTCCTGGTCAACAACGTCGGCGCGGTCCACCCGCGGCTCGGCGGGTTCCTCGAGGTCACCGACGAGCAGTGGATCGACTCCCTGACACTGACCCTCCTGGCCGCCGTCCGGACGACGCGGGCGGCGCTGCCGTCGATGCTCGCCGCCGGACGCGGGGCGATCGTCAACATCGGCTCGGTGAACGCGTCCCTCCCCGACCCGGCCGTGATCGACTACGGGGCGGGGAAGGCGGCCCTGAACAACGTCGCGAAGGCCCTCTCGAAGGAGGTCGGGCCCCGCGGGGTCCGGGTGACCTGGGTCGATCCCGGACCCGTCGCGACCGATCTGTGGCTGGGTACCGGCGGCGTGGCCGACACCGTCGGCTCCGCCAGCGGGCAGTCCCCCGACGACGTCGCGTCCGCGGCCGTCGCCGGGACCGCGACCGGTCGCTTCACGCGCCCCGAGGAGGTCGCGGCCCTGGTGGTCCTGTTGGCCAGTGGCCGCGCGGGCAACGTCACCGGCACCGGGATCACCGTCGACGGTGGCCTGATCAGCACGCTGTGAAACTCCTGCCGACGGCGGCTTGATCCCGGCTGCGCGGAGCCGCACCGTGTACTCGGACCGGACCGAGAGGACCACGCCATGACCGGAACCCACGACACGCCGTCGACTCCCGCCTCGTCCGGCGCAGCACCGACCCCCGACGATCACGACGCGGCCGAGATGGCCGCCTACCTGGCGGCCGAGGGCGTCGCGAACGACTACCACCCCGACGAGGTCCCGCCCGATCACGTCGCCGGCTGACCCCTGCTACGGACGGAGGCCGTGCCCGGCCAGCCAGGTCAGCGCGTCGCGGGCGACCTCGGACCAGCCGTGGTCGATCGTCAGGGAGTGCGCGCGGTCGGGGTACTCGCGCAGGTCGGTGATCGCCCCGGAGTCGCGGTACTTCTTGTACTCGGCCTTGGTGATCGCCTCGGGCACGGTCTTGTCCTGCCCGCCCATCACCAGCAGCAGCGGGCCGCGCTCGGCGTTGCGGGTGTCGACGGTGGCCGGTGAGTGGGGCGAGAAGTTGGCGGCGGCCGCCTCGAACAGCGGCTTGCCCGGGGACGGGATCGCGCAGCGGTCGAACAGCTCGGCCGACTCCTCCTCGGTGACCGCGCCCGCGAAGGCGTACCGGAACTGTTCGGCGGTCAGGGAGACCGCGTGGCGCTTGTTGGACGGATTCCGGAAGACCGGGAACGTGGCGTGCAATGCCGACAGCGGCAGGGGCAGCACGCCCTTGAACTGCGCCGCGTCGATGGCCACCGCGCCGAGGGCGAGCCCCTCGCCGAGCAGTCGTTGGGCGAACATCCCGCCGAAGGAGTGCCCGATCAGGATCGGCTTCGACGGCAGCGTGGCGATCAGCTTCGCGTGGTGCTCGACGATCTCGTCGATGCCGGCGTCGGCCACCGCCTCGGGGTTCGCCCGCGCCTCCGCCACCGTGTCCGGCTCGCCGGGCCAACCCGCCGTGTACGGGTCGTAGCCCTCGGCGGCGAACATCTCCATCCACGGCGCCCACGACGTCTGGTGCAGCCAGAGGCCGTGGATGAACAGCACGGGAGTCATGGGCACTGGTCCTTTCCTGCGGAGCGGGGGTCCCGCACGAACGCTAGGCAGTCGCCGATGTCACCTTCTTCGGTCACATGACTGCCGTTCCCGGCGTGCAGTCGTCCGACTCAAGAACGGATCCCCCGCAGGCTCCTACTGTGCGACTCCCTGCCCCCGGACGAATACGCAGAGAGAAGTCACGGCATGACCGTGCGCATCGGCATCAACGGTTTCGGCCGCATCGGGCGCACCGTGCTGCGCGCCCTCGAGGCCCGGCGGACCACCTCGCTGGAGGACCTCCGGGTGGTGGCGGTCAACGACCTCGCCGATGCCGCGACCCTCGCGTACCTGCTGCGGCACGACTCGGTCCGCGGCGCGTTCCCCGCGCCGGTGGAGACCGACGGCGAGCACCTCACCGTCGACGGGCGACCCGTGAAGGTCCTGCGTGGCCCGTCCCCGCCCGAGCTGCCCTGGGCCGAGCTCGGGGTCGGTGTCGTCGTGGAGGCCACGGGCCGCTTCACCGCGGCGGACGCCGCCCGCGGCCACCTCGCCGCGGGCGCCCGACGGGTCGTCGTCACCGGCCCCAGCGACGGCGCCGACCTCACCGTCGTCATGGGGGTCAACGACGACACCTACGACGGCACCCAGTCCCTCGTGTCCGGAGCCTGCGCCACCACCGGATGCGTCGCCCCGATGGCCAAGGTCCTCCACGAGGCGTTCGGTCTGGTCTCCGGGTTCATGACGACCGTGCACGCGTACACCGGCGATCAGCATCTCCTCGATGCGCCGCACCACGACCCGCGGCGCGCCCGGTTGGCCGCGGCCAACATCGTGCCGACGACCACCGGTGCCGCCCGGGCGGCCACTCTCGCGCTGCCCGCCCTGACCGGCCGCCTCGACGGCATCGCGCTGCGCGTGCCCGTCGTCGACGGCTCGGTCATCGACCTCACCGCCGTCCTCGCCACCCCGGTCACCGTCCCCGAGGTCAACGACGCGTTCCGTCGCGCGGCCCGGGCGGGCCTGCGGGGCTACCTCGGGTACACCGAGGAGCCGCTGGTCTCCGCCGACGTCGTGGGCTCGCCGGCGTCGTGCACGTTCGACGCCGGGATGACCAGACAGCTCGGCGACCACACCGTCACGATCTTCGGCTGGTACGACAACGAGTGGGGCTACTCCCACCGGATCGTCGACCTGGTCGAACTGGTCGCGGCGACTCCGCCGTATGCCGCGCGTTCGTGATCACCTGAACGCCGAGGGCTCCCGCCGAGGCTGCGGACCGGCCTAGGCTCCCCCGGACCGGAGCGAGGGGGATCGGGTGACGACCACACCCATCAGCCCGCCCCCGGGACGGACCGCCGAGACCACGCGGTTGGGCACGCTGCTCGACCACCTCGGTGACGGCGGCGGTGCCCTGCTCGTCCGGGGCGGCACAGGGATCGGCAAGTCGACGCTGCTGGAGTGGGCGGCTTCGTCGGCGCGCGAGTCCGGCGTCCGGCTGCTGCGTGTCCTCGGGTCCGACGCCGAGCGGGATGTCCCGTACGCGGCACTGCGCAGACTCCTCGCCCCCGCCCTCGCGCACACCGACCACCTCGCCCCGCACGCGAGCGCCGCCATGCGTGCGGTGCTGGAGCGCGGCGATCCCCCGGTCCCCGACGTGTTCGCGACCGCCCTTGCCACCCTCGAACTGCTCACCGTGGCCGAGGACTCACCGTTGCTGCTGGTCGTGGACGACGCACACGCCCTCGACGGGCCGACCGCGCAGGTCCTCGGTTTCGTCGCCCGGCGTCTCGAGGCGGATCCGGTGGCGATGCTGCTGGCCACCCGCAGCCCCGGTGAGCCGTTCGCGCTGGTCGGGCTCCCGACGCTCACCGTGCCGCCGCTGCTGCCACCGGACGCCGCGTCGCTGCTCGACGCCCACCACCCCGGGCTCCACCCGGCGGCGCGCGAGGCGGTGCTGCACGAGGCCGCCGGGAACCCACTCGCGCTGCTCGAGCTGCCGACGCTGCTCGACGACGACCGCTGGCCCCCGGACCCGGGCGCGCTGCCGCTCGACGTCCGCCTGGAGCGGGCCTCCGCGCGACGCCTCGACGCGCTCGACCCCCTGACCCGCGCCGCGCTCCTGGTGGCGGCGAGCGACACCCGGGCGGAGATCGCGGAGATCCTCGTCGCGGCCGCACGGCTGACCGGGGCCCCCGTCGGCGACGACGCCCTGGCGACGGCGGTGACGGCCGGGGTGATCGACCTCGGCACCGACGGGCTCGTCCGGTTCACACACCCCCTCGCCGCGTCCGCCCTGCGCTCGCAGGCCGGCTCGACGCGCCGGCGGGAGGCGCACCTGGCCCTCGCGGAGGTCGTCGGGGACCCCGACATGCGTCTCGCCCACCTCTCGGCCGCCACGGTCGGGCCCGACGACGACCTGGCCGACCGGTTGGCCGAGCAGGCCGATCGTTCCCGGCGTCTCGGCGTACCCGACGCCGCCGTCGCGCCGCTCCTGCGCAGCGCACGCCTCTGTTCGGACCCTGCGCGTCGCGCCGACCGGCTCATCGAGGCCGCCGACATCGCCCTGGACGGCGGCCGGCCCGCGCTCGCCGGACGGGTCCTCGACGACGTCGGGGACCTCGACCTCGACCGCCTCGCCGAGATCCGCGTGCTGCGGCTGCGCGCGCAGCTCGACGGGTCGCGCCCGGATCCCCGGACCGGGATCGGGGAGCTCGCCGCACTGGCCGACGAGGCGCGGGCGCTCGGCGACGGCGAGCTCGCGGTGTCGGTGCTGGGGGTGGCAATGCTCGCGCAGGCCGCCCCGCTCGAGGAGAACGCCGAGATCCGCCGCCGTCTCGACCGCCGCGGGGACACCGCGCCCGATCCCGACGCCGGGGCGCTGCTCGGCATGGTCAACTACGTCGTCTCCGACTACGCCGCGGCGTCGACGGTGCTCGCGCGGGCCGACGTGGGGCTGCGGGCCCAGGGCCGCCTGGCCTCGGTGGGAGCGCTGCAGACGATGCGGGCGTTCACCGAGGTGGACCGCGGCGCGTGGGACAACGCGGCCGAGTCCGCCGCGGAGGCGCTGCGCCTGGTGCGCGAGTCGGGCCGCGAGGACTGGCTGGGGGACGCGCTGATCGCGGCCTCGTTGCTCGCAGGCCTCGTCGGGGACGAGGGCCGGGCCGACACGCTCGACGCCGAGGCCGAGCGCCTGGTGCGGGACGGGCACGACACCACCCGGGGCATGTTGCGCTGCGCGCGCGGGATGCGGGCGGCTCACCGCGGCCACGCCGAGGAGGCCACCGTGCTGTTCCGGCCGCTCTTCGACCTCGACGTGCCGGGGGTCAACCCACGCAACGCCTTCTGCGGGGCGGTCCCCCTCGCCGACGCCGCCGCAGGCACCGGCGACCCCGCGACGGCGTGGTGGGCACTCGCCCGGATCCGGACCCTCGTCGCGCGGGCCGGCCCGGACGTCCCGCCCGGACTGCGCGCCGCCGCCCGGCACGCCGAGGCCGTGCTCGGGCCGGAGGACGGGGCCGACGCCCGGTTCGTGGCCACGCTCGCGGGAGCCGACCTACGCCCCTTCGACCGGGCCCGGCTCGAGCTCGCCCACGCCCGTCACCTGCTGCGGGACGGCCGGACGGGCCGGGCGCGGTCGGCCCTGCGCCGCGCCCACGCCGGGTTCGAGGCCCTGGGCAACGGACCGCTCGCGACGGTGGCCGCCACCGAACTGGCACGCCTCGGCGAGGCGGGGGTCGGATCCCGGCATCCGGCGTGGCAGAGCCTCACGGCCCAGGAGGCCCAGATCGCCCGGCTGGTGGCCGACGGGCTCACCAACCGGGAGATCGGACGACGCCTGTTCCTCTCGCACCGCACGGTGGGCAGCCACCTCTACCGGACGTTCCCGAAGCTCGGGATCACCTCCCGCGTCGAGCTCGCGCGATTCGTGCTCGGGCTCGACGGTCCGTGAGGCTCAGCGCTCGTAGGTCGCCGTGAGCGTCGCCCGGTGCTCCCCCGGGCCGGGGACGCGCAGACTGGCCTCATGCAGCTGTCCGACCTGACCGCATTGAGCGCCCCGGAGAGCGGCCTCGTCGTCGTGGCCACCTCCCGGGCCGACGCGTCGATCCAGTCCTCGCTCGTCAACGCGGGGCCCCTGTCCCACCCGGTCACCGGCGAGGAGGTCCTCGCCTACGTCACCTACGGCCGCGCGAAGCTCGCGAACCTGCGCCTGCGGCCCTGGACGACGATCACCGCCCGCTCCGGCTGGCGCTGGGCGGCCGTCGAGGGGTCCGTCGAGATCGCCGGGCCGGACGACCCGCTGCCCGGCGTCGACCCCGGGGCGATCCCCGGGCTGCTCCGGGACATCTTCGTGGCGGCGGGCGGCACCCACGACGACTGGGACGAGTTCGACGCCACGATGGTCCGGGACCGCCGGGCCGCCGTCCTCGTCACCCCGACGCGCCTCTACTCGAACTGACGTCGACCGGACCGGGCCGCGTCACGCCTCGCCCGGGTGGTGACGGCGGTAGTGGCGCGCGACCCGTGCCCGGTTCCCGCAGCCCGACGAGCACCACTCCCGCCGCGGGTGCGCCTTGACGAAGTAGAGGACGCAGCCCGGCGCCTCGCACGCGCGCAGGTCCTCCGCCCGCGGGCCGGCGAACAGGTCGACCCCCTCCTCCGCGAGCAGGGACACGACGGCGAGGGCGGGCGGGCCGCCCGTCCGGGTCTCCCGGACGAGCCCGCCACCCTCCTCCCGGCGCAGGGTGGACCAGCTCGGGGCGGCCGCCACCGCCCCGTTGAGATCGGCGATCGCCCGGTCCGCGTCCGGTGTGGGCGAGGTCCAGGCCGTCCGGGTGTCGCCGCAGGCCTGCGCCGCCAGCCGACGCAGGGCGTTCCGCAGCGTCCGGAGCGCAGGCAGTGGATCCCTGCCGCTCCTGCCGTCCTTGCTGCCCGGGGTCGGGCCGCCGATCCCCGCCGCGGCCGACTCCAGCCAGGCCCGCGCCGCCTCCGGGTCCTCGAGCGTGTCGTGCACACCGTCCCGGTCGGCCCACACGGTGTTCATCAGCTCCACCGGCCAGGGCTCGCCCAGCCGCGGGGCGCTCGTCGTCATCTCCGCCTCCCGGGCTTTCTAATGCTTGGTCGTTGCTTCTGCCGTTTGACTTTGCCACGTCGCCGGAGCACTGTCACTAACGGATGAAGACGTTGGTGTCCGTTAGATACTGGAGGCGCTCATGGACGGGGCGACAGGGTTCCACGCCGGCGAGCTCGCGGTGCAGCAACGCGCCGGGACGCGCGGCGAGGCGCAGCGGCTCGCGGGCATGCTCGATGAGCCCGACCTGCGGGGCGGCGTCGGGCACTTCCTGGCCGAGCGCACCCTGGCCGGTCTCGTCGCACGCGATACCGCCGGGCGGCTGTGGATCTCCCCGCTGACCGGCGCACCGGGGTTCCTCGACGCGACCGGGGCCACCACGCTGCGGGTGCACTCGGTCCCCGGTCCCGGCGACCCGCTGCGGGGCCTGCCGGTGGGGCAGCCGGTCGGTCTGCTGGCGATCGAGTTCGCGCGTCGCCGCCGCGTCCGGGCGAACGGGACGCTCGCTGCGGTCGGCCCCTCGGGGCTGACCGTCGAGGTGGAGCAGGCCTACGGCAACTGCCCGCAGTACATCCAGCAGCGGGTGCTGGATGCGGTCCCCGCCGCCGCGCCCGAGTACCCCGGCGAGCCCGTGGCCGTGGCCCGCGACGCGCTCGACCCCGACGACATGGCCCTCGTCGCGGCCGCCGACACGTTCCTGCTCGGCACGACCCACCCGGAGCGCGGGAACGACGCGTCGCACCGCGGGGGGTCCCCGGGCTTCGTGCGGGTGGCCGGCCCGCATCGTCTGTGGTGGCCCGACTATCCGGGCAACAACATGTTCAACAGCTTCGGCAACCTCGAGGTCGACCCGACCGCGGCGCTCGTCTTCGTCGACTTCGCCACCGGCCGCACGCTGCACCTGTCCGGCACGGCCCGCGTCGAGTGGTCGGCGACCGGGCCCGGCGACGACGGCGGGACGGGGCGACGGGTGTGGTTCGAGGTGGAGGCGGTCGTCGCCGGCTCGGCCGACGGGCTGCGGGCCGACGCCGTCGAGCCCTACCGCCGCAACCCGGCCCTCACGTAGCGGACCGGCCCCGCACGTAGCGGATCAACAGGGTGCCGTCGTCGACCAGCAGGGACGCCACGTCGAACCCGCGGGGCTCCTCGAGCGGGTTGGCGCTGGTCGCCACCCGCCCGGCCCGGCCCGCGACCGCCAGCGGCGCGACGGACAGGCGCATCTCGTCGACGAGGTCCTCCGCGAGCAGGGTCCCGACGAGGCCGGGGCCGCCCTCGCAGTCGATCCGGCGGTATCCGTCGTCGGCGAGCCGGGCGAGGGCGGCGGGCAGGTCGACGGTGTCCTCGCCGGCGATCAGCACCCGCGCGCCCGCGGCCCGCCACGCCTCCTGCTGGGCGGCCGGCGCCGCGGCACTCGTGATCACGATCGTCGGAACGCCGACGTCGACGATGCTGGTGGCGTCCGCGGGGAACGTCCCCGAGGTCACGACGGCGAGCGGGGCCACCTCGGAGAGCCCGTGGCGACGGCGGCGCTCGGCGGTCCGCGCGTCCGGGCGCAGCCCGGGGTAGTTCTCGGCGAGGGCGGTCCCGGATCCGAGCAGGACCACGTCGGCGAGGTCGTGGGCGAGCGCGAAGACCCGCCGGTCGGCCGGGGTCGAGAGTCCGCGGCTGCGGCCCTCGATCTCGATCCCGCCGTCGAGGGAGCTGACGAAGTTCACCGCGACCCATCGCCGGCGCGGTTCGTCGTCGACGGGGTAGCGGTAGAGCTCCTCGAGCGCGTCCTCGTCGATCGGTCGGGTCGGCGGCGGCCAGACCTGGTCCATCAGTCCATCCACCGGCGCGCGGCCGCGGGCGGGCGCTGCCCGGCGATGCTCGCGACCATCTCGACGGTCTGGCGGGTCTCCTCGACCTGGTGCACCCGGACCATCGCGACGCCCTGCGACGCGGCGAGAGCCGTCGCGGCCAGCGTCCCGGTGAGCCGGCCGTCGAGCGGGACGTCCAGGGTCTCCCCCACCACGCCCTTGTTCGACATCGCCAGCAGCACCGGCCACCCCGTCGCGATGAGGCGCGGCAGGTTCCGCAGCACCTCGAGGCTGTGCAGGGTGTTCTTCCCGAAGTCGATCGTCGGGTCCAGCAGGATCCCGTCGGCCGGGACGCCCGCGGCCACCGCCCGGTCGGCCAGCGCGGTGGTGACCTCGATGACGTCGGCCGTGACGTCGGTGTAGCGGGGCCGCACCGGGTCGGTGCGCGGCGTGAGCCCGCCGGTGTGGGCGGCGACGTACCCCGCCCCGTAGCGCGCGGTGACCGGGAGGATCTCCTCGTCCCAGCCGGCCCAGCTGTCGTTCACCAGGTCGGCCCCGACGGCCAGGATCGCCTCGGCGACCTCGGCCCGGTAGGTGTCGATGGAGAGCGTGAGGTCCGGGAACCGCTCGCGGGCCCACACGACGGTGGGCCGGACGCGGTCGATCTCCTCCTCCTCGGTGACGAGCGGGCCCGGGCTCGCCGGGACGCCCCCGAGGTCCACGACATCCGCGCCCGCGGCCACCGCGTGCTCGATCGCGGCCTGTGCCGCCTCCGGCGCCCAGGTGGCCCCGTTGTCGTAGAACGAGTCCGGGGTCCGGTTGACGATCGCCATGATCAGCGCGCGGTCCCGCCGCAGCGCCCGACCGTGGACGACCATCCCGGTCCCCTGCTCGACCGAGACGCTCACCGGGCCCCCGTCGCTGGGCGGTTGTCGATCAGGCTGGCCATGAGGCCTTGATACACGTCCGGTCGATTCCGCGACAACGACACGGGAGGTCCCGTCCGGTGATGCAGCCCGGTGATCTGGGTCCGGACGTCCGGCCTCCTGGGGGAAGATCACGAAGTGTGGGGCAGCACGCAGCAGATCTGCGCTGTTCCGCCGCACGGATGTCGATCACGAGGGCCGGCGAGGCCCGGGGTGACCGTCGGGACAACGGATCAGGGGCGGGGTTGTCCGCCGAGGCGTGGTGGGCGGCCCGGCCCCGGTGACACCCTCGACCGGAACGCCCACCACGTCGCAACGCGGGAGGCCTCGATGGCGCAGCCGGGACGCAGCGCGCTCGGGATGGTCGAGACGCGCGGCCTCGTGGGCGCGCTGGAGGCCGCCGACGCCATGGTCAAGTCGGCCGCGGTGGAGGTCGAGGGGTACCGGACGCTGCGCAACGGCCAGGTCTCGGTGCTGGTGCGCGGTGACGTCGGGGCGGTCACTGCGGCGGTCGACGCAGGCAAGGTCGCGGCGGCCGCCGTCGGGGAGCTCTACGCCGCGCACGTCATCCCGCGCCCGGCCGCCGACACCGAGGGCATCATCGACGCGGCGGTCTCCCACATCCGCTGAGCCCGGGCCCGGCCCGCCGCTCAGGCGGGGTCGCCGTTGAGCTGCAGCAGCCGCAGCGCGACGTCCGCACGCATCCGGTCGTCGTGGCGCGAGAGGTCCAGCCCGGTGAGCTGTTTGATCCGCTCGAGCCGGTAGCGCAGCGTCTTGTGGTGCACGAAGAGCTTCTCGGACGCGGCGCGCTGGGAGCAGTCGGCGTCGAAGAACGCGCGCAGGGTCCGCACGAGGGAGCCGTCGTTGTCGCGGTCGTAGGCGACCAGCGGGCCGGTGACGTCCTCGATGAACGTCTGCAGGTCCGGGTCGGAGCCGGACCCGAGCAGCAGTCGCACGACCCCGAGCTCCTCGTAGAGGAAGACGTTGTCCCCGCCGAGCCGGTGGGAGGCCGACAGCGCGGTCTCGGCCTCGTTGAAGGCGCTCGGGAGGGAGTCGGCGTCGTCGTGCGGGCGGCTGACCCCCCAGGACGACCGGAGCCCCGGCGCCTCCGCGCGGCAGGAGGCGACGATGTCGTGGACCAGCGCCCGCGCGCCCGCCGCGTCGAGCGACTCGGCCACGGCGACGACGAGGTCGCCGCGGCGTCCGACGAGCGCGAGACGCGGCCCGTCCTCACGGTCACGCAGGGCGCGCACGACGTCGCGGCGCAGCCGGTCGGTGCGCGAGGTGTCCCACCCGTGGGCGGCCGCCAGGTCCTCCACGTTCTCCAGGTGGCCGTGGAGCACCCGGAGCCGGGACCCGAGCGTCACCCCCATCTGCTGGGCACGCGCCCGGGCCGCGACGCGGTGCTCCGGCGGGCCCTGCAGGAGATCCCAGAGCACCTCGTTCAGCGCCTCGCGGCGGGCCCGGCTGGCCGCCCGTTCGCGCAGCAGCGTCAGCGAGCACGCCATCGCGACCTGGGCCGCGACCGCGTCGAGCATCTCCTCGCCGGAGCCCTCACCGCCGCTGGCCGGAAGCAGACAGACGCAGCCGATCTCGTCGCCGTCGGCGTACACCGGCTGCATCCGCGCCGCGGTCGGCAGGCCGGCCGCCCGGCGCAGCGAGCGCCCGGAGCGTGACCGGGTGGCCAGCGTCTGCGGCAGCCCGTCGCCGCCGTGGACGGCGAGCCGCGTCCCGGCGGCGTCGTAGATCCCGACCTGGCAGTGCAGATGGACGGCCACCCGGCGCGCGACCGCCGGCAGCCCGCCGCCCTCGAGCACCGTGGTGAGGAGGGCCTCCTGCAGTTCGGCGCTGCGCCCCAGGACGCCGACCTGGTGCTTCAGCGCGGCGTGGGCCTTCTCCAGGCCGGTGTTCGCGCGGACCTGCTCGTCGTGCAACCGCGCGCTGCGCAGCGCGATCGTCGCGAAGTTCGCGAGGGTCACCATGCGGCGCACGTCCTGCTCGGAGAACACCGACGGGCGCCGACGCCAGACCTCGAGGACGCCGAGGAACTCGCCGGGCAGCTCGAGGGGGACCGCGAGGGCGGACTCGGTCTGCTCGCGCTCGGCCAGGCCGACGAAGTCCCGGCTGATGGTGCGGTCCTCGACGTAGCGGTCGACCTTCGCGGGCCGGCCGGTCTCGAACACCAGCCCCGCGACGCCCTGCCCGCGACGCATCCGCAGCCGCGCGGTGTCGATGACGCGATGCCCGACGCAGGAGCGCATCCGGACCTCGTCGCCCTCGCGCAGCAGCACCCCGCAGATGTCGGAGTCGAGCAGGCCCAGCGTGCGGTCGACGATCGAGAGCAGCAGCTGGTCGACGTCGTGCACCGAGAGCAGGGCCTCGACGACGTCGGTGACGATCGCGGTCTCCGCGGCGGCGTCGTCGAGTGCGGTGGCGGCGTGGTCGCGCTCGATCACCAGCCGCAGCCAGACGCACGCCTGCTCGAGGAGCCGGCGCCGGTCGGCGGGGACGCGGGGACACTCGACGGTCCACGACAGCCCGACCGGACCGGAGCCGACCGAGCGCGGCCCGTCGGTGAGCCCGTCGGTGCGCACCGACACCGGCCCGCCCACGATCTCCGAGGCGGCCCGCTCGACGGCCGCGGCGGCGGCGCCCGGGTCGTCCGGGACCGTCGTCAGCAGATCCTGCACGGGGCACCCCACCCGCGGGGCAGGTACCAGCACCGCCGCCGCGTCGACGCCGACCGGCTCCATGGGCCCACCTCCGCCACCGATCCCTAGAGCCGGATCAGCGTCTTGAGCGTAAGGCGTTCGGTCATGCGTCGATACGCCTCCGCAGCGTCGTCGATCCCGATCTCGTCGGTCGCGATCGCGCTCGGATCGAGCGTCCCGGCCCGGACGAGTGCCAGGAGCGCACCGGCGTCGCGCATCACGTCGCCGACCGCGAACGAGAACCCGAGCTCGGAGGTGAACACCCGCGCGGCGGGCAGTTCGACCGTCTCCTCCGGGACACCCACCGACGCCACCCGACCCCGCCTGCGCACCAGATCCAGGGCCAGCGCGAGGCCCCGGCTGCCGCCGACCGCGTCGACCACGACGTCGGCGCCACGCCCGTCGGTCACGCCGTCGACGACGTCTCGCGCATCCGCCGGGGCCGCCGTGAGCGCGCCCTCGCGGGCCGCGACGGCCCGGCGGTCGGCGACCGGCTCCACCACGACGACGACGCCTGCGCCGCAGGCCTGCGCGACGAGGCTGGTCACCTGGCCGACCGGTCCCCCGCCGAGGACGGCGACCGTCTCCCCCGGGGCCAGCGCCGCCCGACGCAGGGCCGCGTAGCCGGTGGCGACCGTGTCCCCGAGCAGGACCGCACTGTCGAGGGAGATCCCGTCGGGGAGCCCGACCAGCACGGTGTCGGCGTGCGGCACCCGGACCAGCTCCGCCTGGGCTCCGGCCAGCGGCGGCCCGAACAGCGAGCCGGTGCCGAAGAACCGCCGCTGGGCGCACTGCCAGTGATCACCGCGTCGGCACCACCAGCAGTGCCCGCAGGCGGTGTAGTCGGCGCCGACCACCACGTCGCCGAGCTCGTGGGCCCGAACCTGGTCGCCGCGCTCGACGACCTCGCCGACGAACTCGTGGCCGAGGACGAAGCCGCGGGGCACGGCGTCCGGGTGGTGCAGGACGTGCAGGTCGGTGCCGCAGACCGCCGCGCGGCGCACCCGCACGATCGCGTCGGTGGCCGCGCACAGGCGGGGGTCGGCGACCTCCTCCACCCGGACGTGCCCGTGGCCCGCGTGCACGACGGCCTTCACGGGTGCGCTCCGAGGCGTTCACGGATCCGGTCCCCCGCCTCCCGGACGGCGGCGAGTTCGTCCGGGGCCAGGTCGAGGTGGACGATCTCGCGCAGGCCGTGCCGACCGAGCCGGACGGGGAGCCCGAGGTAGACGTCGCGGATGCCGTAGCTGCCGTCGGCGAGCACCGCCGCGGACATCACCTCGCCGGTTTCGCGGACCATCGCCAGCACCATCCGCGCGGCGGACGTCCCCGGCGCCAGGAACGCGCTGCCGCTGCGCAGCAGGCCCACGACCTCCCCGCCCGAGCCGCGGGCCCGGTCCACGACGGCGTTCACGCGGGCGGGCGGCACGACCTCGGCCACGGGGCGGCCACCCTCGCGGACGCGGGACAGCGGGATGACCATCTCCTCGCCGTGGCTGCCGAGGGCGATCGCGTCGACCGTGCTCGCGGGACCGGTCCCCTCGAGTGCGACCAGGGCCCGGAAGCGTGCCGTGTCGAGCACCCCGGCCATGCCGAGCACCCGGGTCGCGGGAAAGCCGGAGCAGGTCCAGGCGTGCTGGGTCATCTCGTCGAGGGGGTTGGTGACTACGACGAGGACCGCGTCCGGCGAGGTCACGGCGATCCGGCAGGCGAGGTCCCCGACGATCTCGGCGTTGGTGCTGACCAGGTCGGCGCGGCTCATCCCGGGCTGCCGCGGCCGCCCGGCGGTGATCACGACGTAGTCCGCCCGGCCCGCTTCCTCGACGGTGCCGACCCCGCGGACCCGGGTGGCGAAGCCGGACAGCGCCGCGGTGTGGGTGAGGTCCAGGGCGATCCCGGCGGCCCGGCCCTCGTCGACGTCGACCAGGACGAGCTCGTCGAAGACGTCGGCGTCGGCCATCCGCATCGCCGCGATCATCCCGACGTGCCCGGCGCCGACGACGATCACCCGGCCGGTCGGGGTCCCGCCGCGCGGCCTCGCCGGGGCGAGGCCCGTCGGCAGCGGGGCGCCCCGGCGGAAGAGCGCGGGCGAGGGTGATCCCGACGGCGGCGGTCCCGGCGATGATGGTGGGCGTGACGGCGGTGGGCACGACGGCGGTGGGCGTGACGGCAGCAGGGTCGCCCGGTCGGCGTCGTCGGCTGCGGCGAGGGTGACGCCCAGCTCCCGGGCCCGCTCGTGCGCGAGGGGGGTGACCACGTCGCGCGGCCCGACCCGCAGCGTGGCGCCCCGCGTCGCGGCCGCCTCGACGTCGGCGGCGGACCACACGGTCATCGCGAGGCCTCCTGGCCCTTCATGCCCTCGAGTGCCGCGACGGCCGCCTCGCGCGCGGACTCCACCTCGCTCTCGGTGCCGGACAGGAACATCCGGCCGAACCGGCCGACGGCACGGAGCTCGATGACCGTGATCGACGCCGCCTTCTCGGCCTCGTTGGCGGCCACCGCGATGTAGGCCGCGGGGGCCACCTCCATGACGAACAGGCTCTGGCCCGGCAGCAGCATGCTGCCCTTGCGCCACTTGTTCAGCAACTGGGCCTGGTAGGGGTGCACGTTGGTGATGAACTGCATCGACGCGATCAGCGGCTTGAGGCGGTCGGCTTCGGTCAGGCCCAGCCGTTCCAGCACCGCCTCCCCCGAGGCCAGCACCTCGGCCTGCTGCTCGGAG
>NZ_DASXJS010000265.1:0-3536 GCF_036497245.1 Actinomycetospora sp.
CGGTCGGGGTCGGCGTCGTCCTCGGACCACGGGCCGGACGGGCCGGGGTGCGGCACGACGTCGTCGCCCTCGGGCTCGCGGACCTCGACCGGCACCGACGCGACCAGCGCGCGCAGCCCGGCGGCGTCGAGCAGGTCCGACGGAGTGACGGTCCGGTCGGCGCGCACGTAGTGCAGGGCCGCGCGCACCCGTTCCACCGGCGTGCCCGACAGCGCCGCCCACGCCAGGCGGTACGCCGCGAGCTGCACCGACAGGGCGGGCATCGCGTCGGGGGCCGGCGGCGCGCCGGTCTTCCAGTCGACCACGGTGGCCCCGCCGTCGGAGTCGGTGAACACCGCGTCGATGCGCCCGCGGACCAGGGTGCCCTCCACCTCGGTCTCGAACGGCACCTCGACCGCGACCGGGCTCCGGGTCGCCCACCGGCTCGCGGTGAACCGCTCCTGCAGCTCGGTGAGGTCGGCGGCGGCCGGCTCGCCGTCGGCGGGGTCCTCGTCGGCCGCGCCGGGGAGCTCGTCGAACTCCAGCAGTTCGGTCTTGGCGAACCAGCGCTCGACCCATGCATGGAACTCCGTCCCGCGCCGGGCCCTGGGGTCCGGCGGGCGCGGCACGGGACGACGCAGTCGGCGGGCGAGCGCAGCCGGGTCGGCGGCCAGGTCGACGAGTTGGCTCACCGAGAGCTGCGGGGGCAGCAGCACCCGGGCGTGGCGCTGGCGGGCGGCAGCGCGCTCGGCGAGCAGCACGTCGACGTCGGCGGCCCACCCGTCGGGGTCGGCCGAACCGGGGTCGTCGGCCGGCTCCGCGTCGGCCGGCTCCGTGTCGGCCGACCCGGGGTCCTCGGCCGACACCTCGGCGGGGAGGTCATCGTCGCCGGCCACCAGCCGCTCGCGGGCGGCCCGGACCAGCGCCGCCCCCTCCTCCACCGCGTCGCGGCGGACCCCGAGCGGGTCGACCGGCCACGCCTGCGTGTGCTCGATCTCGGCGAGCGGGTTCGCCGCGCCCTCCTCCGGCGGCTCGGCCCAGGCGTCGACGGCCGCCGCGCCGCGACCGGCGAGCTCCCCGATCTCGGTGAGGAGCTCCGACGGCCCGCGGGGCTTCTCCCCGGACTCGCCCCACCAGTACCCGGAGACGAGCAGAGTGCGCTCGGCGCGGGTGAGCGCGACGTAGAACAGCCGCCGCTCCTCGACCAACCGGCGCTCGTCGAACTCCTGCTCGTGGCGGTCCAGGCGTTCGGTGAGCTCCTTGCGGTCCCCGGCGTCACGCACGTCGAGGACCGGCAGGTCGGGTCGGTCGCCCCGCAGGTCGGCGGGCAGCGACGGGATGCTCGTCAGCCACGACCCGGACAGCTTCGGCCCGGGGAAGGTCTTCGCGCAGACGTGCGGCACCGCGACCACCTCCCACTCCAGGCCCTTCGCGGCGTGGACGGTGAGGACCTGCACCCGGGCACCCCCGAGCGCCGGGTCGGCGCCTGCGGTGGACTCCACCTCACCCGGGGTCAGCCCGTCCTCGGCCTCCTCGGCGGCGTCGAGGTAGGCGAGCAGCGCGGTCGGGGTGGCGGTGCCGCCGGAGGTGGTCGCGCCTCCGGCGAAGTCGGCGACGACGTCGGCGAACGCGTCCAGGTGCGCCCGCCCGACCTCGCCGGGGCGGGCGGCAGCCTCGACGTCGAGCAGCAGCGTGCGCTCGACGTCGGCGACCAGGTCCACCAGGGGCGCGGTGACCCGTCTGCGCAGGCCGACAAGCTCCCGCGCGAGCCGCCGGAGCCGGGCGTAACCGGCGGGTGAGTAGCGCTCGGCGGGCCCCGGGTCGTCGAGCGCGTCGACCAGCCCGGCCCGCTCGGCGTGCTCGCCGGGCAGCGCGTCGGCGACCGGGTCCGGTGCACCCGCCGTCGGGGCGGTCTCGGGCACCGGCGGGGCCGCGAGCTCGCGCGCCCGGCGCCACAGCGCGGCGAGATCCGCGCCCCCGATGCGCCAGCGGGCCCCCGTCAGCAACCGGATCGCCGCGCCCCCGGCGAGCGGGTCGACCACCAGACGCAGCGCCGAGACGAGGTCGCGGACCTCGGGCTCGTCGAGCAGACCCCCCAGCCCGACCACCTCGACCGGCAGGTCCCGCTCCCGCAGCGCGGCGGCGATCTCGGTCATGTCGGCGCGCCGGCGCACGAGGACCGCACTCGTGGGCGGAGGGTCACCGCGGTCGAGCGCGGCCCGCCACCGGTCGGCGACCGCGTCCGCCAGCCAGGCCCGCTCGGCGACGACGTCGGTGTGCAGCGCGACGTGCACGTCGCCGGGCTCGGCGCCGACGAAGGCCCGCAGCTCCCCCACGCCGTCGAGGGCGCGGGGTTCGCGCAGGGGTTCCACGACTCCGTTCGCCAGCTCCAGCACCTCGGGCGGATTGCGGAAGCTGGTGAGCAGGCCGAACCGCCGGGCCGCGACCCATTCGACGGCATCACCGCTCGCCCGCCTGCCTTCCCCCGTCGCTCCGCTCGCCTGGCCGGGATCCGGGCGCGGGAAGTCGGTGACGAACCGGGGCAGGTTCGCCGCACTCGCGCCACGCCAGCCGTAGATCGACTGGAACGGGTCGCCCACCGCCGTCACCGGGTGCCCCCCGCCGAACAGGCCGGCGAGCATGACGACCTGGGCGTGCCCCGTGTCTTGGTACTCGTCGAGCAAGACGACACCGAACCGCGCGCGTTCGATGGCAACGACTTCGGGTACGCCGGCCAGCCGCGCGGCCAGGGTCATCTGGTCGGCGTAGTCGACTCCCCCACTGCGGCGCTTGGCCGCCGCGAAGTCGCGGACAAGATCCATGAGTTCGTGGCGGTGCTCGGTGGCGGCGATGAGCCGAACGGTGTCGCCCGGAGTCGGTGAGGTGATTCGTGGCCCGAGCGGCAGCGGTTCCCACTCGGCGAGCAGGTCGGCGCAGAACCGCTCGACCTGGTCCGGGGTGACGAGGTGATCGGCCAGCGAATCGGACAACGCCAGCACCCAGCCCGGAATCGAGGCGAGCGAGCCGATGTCGGTCGGCAGATCACCCCCGTACCGGCGCACGGCTTGGTCGGCCAATTGCCAGCGCACAGCCTGGCTTAGCAGCCGCGGGCTCGGCTCGGCGCCCACCCGCATGGCCTGTTCGCCCACGAGTCGGCCGGCGTAGGCGGCATAGGTGAGGACGGTCGGCTCGCCCGAGAGCAGCGCCGCGAGGCGCTCGGCGTCGCGGTCGGCCTCGACCACCCGCCGCCATTGAGCGAGTCGACGCCGGATGCGGGCGCCGAGTTCGCCGGCGGCCTTACGGGTGAAGGTGAGCCCGAGTACCGCTCCCGGATCGACGAGTTGGTTGGCGACCAGCCACAGCACCCGCGCCGCCATCGTCTCGGTCTTGCCCGACCCGGCGCCAGCGATGATGACCGCGGGCTGCTGGGGGGATTCGATGATCGCGGCCTGCTCGTCGGTCGGCTCAGGTGCATTCAGGAGCTTGGCCAGCTCAGCCGCAGAGATCGCGCTCACTGGAATTCCGTCCGCCGACGTTGACACCGGGGCAGCTTTCGG
>NZ_DASXJS010000266.1:0-5397 GCF_036497245.1 Actinomycetospora sp.
ACACCGACGGCGGGCCCTACCTCGACTTCGGCTGCGGCACCGGCCACCTGGTGCGCAGGCTCTCCGCGCTGGGCCCCGCGTGGGGGGTCGAGCTCTCCGAGTGGAGCGCGAACGCCGCCCGCGGCAACGCCCCCGGCGCCACGATCACCACCAGCAACGACGACCTGCCCACGGACGGCTTCGGCGCGTTGACCGCCATCCACGTCCTCGAGCACCTCGACGACGCGACGGCCGCCGAGGTGCTCGCCACGTGGCGGCGGGTCCTCCGCCCGGGCGGGCAGGCCCTCGTCGTCATGCCCGACCCCGCGGGCCGGGGCAGGCGCCTCGCGGGGGACGCGTGGATGGGGTTCGCCGACCCCACGCACATCAACCTCAAGCCCCATGCCGAGTGGGCGGGATTCCTGCGCGAGCACGGCTTCACCGTCGAGCGGGAGGGCACCGACGGCCTCTGGGACGTGCCGTACTCGCGGCTGCCGAAGCTGCTCGACGCGGCGCGCTACGCCGTGCCCGGGTTCGTGCAGTTCCTCGCCGGCCGGATGCTGCTGCGCCCGGGTACGGGCGAGTCCTCGATGTTCGTGCTCCGGGCGGTCTGACCAGGGCCCTACGGCGCGGACCCGGACACCGTCCGCGAACCCGGCACCAGGGTGTAGGCCCCGCTCCGGTAGGGCTGCTCGAAGAACATCACGGTCACGTTGTCGTCGACGTCCGGGAAGTCGCGGAACCGGGTCGGCAGCGCGGTCACGTCGGCCTCGCGGTAGGCGTTCCCGACGACGCCCCCGGCGTTCGTGCGCGCCTGGAAGTCGGCGAGCGCCGATCCCGTGCTCTCCCCGTAGCCGAGGAACCCGTCCATCGTCTGCGTGATGCCGTTCTGCTGGATCGGTTGGTGGACGCACGGGAAGAGGAACGAGTTCTCCCAGTTCACGCTGAAGACGCCGTCGCGCGGGAGCACCGAGGTCATCGGCTGCCACCGCTGGACGAGCGGCGCCGTGAACGCGAGCCAGCCTCCGACGTCGCTCGTGGTGTCGGTGGCGGCGATCCGGACGAGGCCCGCGTCCGGGGGCGGGTTCTGCGACTTCGTCATGTCCACCGACCGCCAGTCGGTGGTGTCGCTCTTCTCGTCGACATCGATCCCGCCGAGCTCCGTGACGGCGGGTCCGTCCTGCTTGCCGAACTCCAGCCGCAGCGAGTTGCCCTCGCCGAGCCGGCCGGACACCGCCGTCGTGATCGCGACGCCGCTGGGGGGACCCGGTGGCAGCCGGAACCATCCCGTGGTGAAGGTGCCGGTCCGCGAGTCCGGTGACCGCCCCTCGAACGGGGGGCGGAAGCTCCCCCACACCGGCAGCGCGCGGGGCAGGTCGGCGGGTGGACGGCTCGAGGGCAGGAAGGCGTCACGCGGGAACGCCTGGTCCGGCGGTTCGTCGTCGGCCGGGGGGACCGGGCGCAGCGGTGCGAGCGGGTTCTGCTCCTGGGACAGCACGTCGATCGCCTGCTCGGCGCCGCACCGGGACGCGGACGGGTCCTGCCACGCGTCCGCCTCGGGGGAGTAGGTGGTCGTGGTGTGCTGGGCGGCGAGCACCGAGTCCGCGACCAGGCGCCCGGTGGTGGCCAACATCGCCACGACGCACAGCACCGGGATCGCCACCAGCAACGACCACGGCCGCCAGCGGCGGGCCCACCACGTCGTCACCAGCGCGACGACGACGGCGATCACCGCGAGGACGACGGCCCAGTACTGCGGCTCGTCGAAGTAGAAGCCCTTCACCGAGGGGAAGTCGAGCCACGAGGGCTGCCCGAGGCCCCACGTGAAGCCCCAGCGGTTGCGGCCGTGGCCGGCCAGCGCGACGACGCCGACCGCCGCCACCGCGGCGGCGAGGATCGCCGGGACGGGCACCTTCCCCTTGCTGGTCCCCGCCGCGCGGCGGACGAGTCCCGGTCCGGCGACCAGGATCAGCGCGAGGAACGGGACGCCGACCCCCGCGATGGCCCCGAAGTGGTGGGACGGCTTGCTCGGGGTGGGCAGCAGCAGCGCGAACGCCAGGATGGTCGTCCAGCCCGCGTGCATGAGCCGGCGCGGGACGCCCAGGCCCCGTACCCGGGCGATCACCGCCGTGACGAGGAACCCGACGATCGCGAGCAGGCAGAGCAGCACCGCGGTCCGCTTCGCGTACGCCCCGAACCGGGACGTCTCGTTCAGCAGGCTCGCGTACCGCTCGAACTCCAGGTACCAGGTCTGCGCCCGCTGGATCGGCGCGAAGATCTGCTGGGAGCGTACGAAGTCGCCGTACGTGCCGTCCGCGAAGCCCGCCACCGCGCCGAGCGCACCGGGTGCGATCACGACGAGCCAGCGCGGCGGGATCTCCCACCAGTGCGACGAGCGCTCCCGGATCACCCGCCATGCCGTCGGGGCGGCCGCGAGGAGCGGGGCGAGGCAGACGAAGCCGGTCGGGGCGGTCATCAGCCCGATTCCGCCGAGCCCGACGGCGAGGGCGATCAGGTCCATCCGCTCCCGCTCGATGCCCTCGGCGACGACGGCGAGGGCCAGCGCGGCGAACACCGCGGTGTACGGCTCGGGCCGGGTGCCGACGTCGTAGGGCAGCCACCACGCGAGGAACGCGGTGCCGAGCACGGCCCGGCTCGCGAACGCGATCCACCGGTGATCGCGCCAGGGGTGCGTGAGGCCGGGGCATCGGGCGACGAACACCCGGATCGCGATCCAGGTGACGATGCCCAGCACCACCGAGGGCACCCGGAGCGCCACGGGCGAGAAGCCGGCCTGCTCCTGCCACCACGACAACAGGTAGTAGGGCCAGGCGAACGGCGTGAAGCCCTGGTTGTAGAGCTGGAAGTAATTCGGGACGTACCCCGCGAACGGGACGTTCGCCGCCATCTCCGAGTAGTAGCCGTCGTCGTCGGTGAGCGGCGCGAGATAGAGCCAGGACACCAGGACCGCGATGACCACCGGGTCGACGAGCCGAGGCCGGAAGCGCCCGATGCCGGACAGCACCCCGGCGTCGATCCGCGCCCACCATGCCGGGGCCCACGGCGGCGGCGCCCAGCCGTCCGCCGGGTCGCGGTCCGCGGCCTGCTCCGCCCGGACGTCCGCGCGGTCGCGCCAGCGGGTGCGACGGCGGCCGAGCCAGATGGCCGTCGTCGTCGCCAGCCCGCCGAGGACGACGGCGAGGACGGTGGCGGTGATCAGCCCGGACTTGAAGGCGCTCGGCGAGCTCGCGTAGCGGTCGTCGGGGTGGATGCTGACGGCGAGGTCGGCGGGCGTGGCGCCGGGAAGGGTGCGCAGCGACGTGGACAGCGCGTCGATGTCGGGGAGCGCGCTGATCGGTTTCGGCGCGGGCTCCGAGTTCGGCGGGACGTTCTTGATCTCGTCCGGGTCGGCCTCGCCCAGGTGTGGCATCAGCTGCCCGAGCGGTTGGCCGTCGCGGCTCATCGTGACCCGTGCGGCGTCACCGGCCACGTCGTAGGAGCAGTCGCCCGGCGGAATGCGCTCGGCGCCGACGTCCTGGCCCGCGCTGCGGACCGTCACCACGTCCGAGCGGACCTGGACCGAGAGCGCCTTGTCGTCGAAGTCGCCCGAGGTCGGGGACATCGTCGTGAACACGTAGCCGTCCGGGGTGCTGCCCGCCGCGCGGGCCACCTGGCAGCTGAACCGCACGGAGAACGACTCCGGTTGATAGGCGGTCAGCATCAGCATCGTCGGGTCGGGTCGCGCGACGTCGACCGGCCAGCGGATCTCGGGGCTGCTCTGCACCACCGGTGCGAACGGCAGCAGGAGCCCACAGACCACGGCGACCAGTGCGGACGCCACCGCGACGACCCGGGCGACGAGCAGACCGTCGAGGCCCCAGTCGTCGGGCCCCCAGTGGTCGGGGCCGTCGTCGGGAGTGAAGGCGTCGGAGACGTCGGAGTCGTGACCGTTCGCGGCGGGACGGCTGACGGGCTCGGTCGTGGAGTCGTCGGCGGGTGACGCCGCGGTCCGGGTTCCGGTCCGGATGGGGACGAGGCGACGCAGCAGGAGCCCGACCGTGGTCGTCGACCCGGAGTCGCCGTCCGACGGCTCGACACCGCGATCGGTGCCTTCGCCCACGCCTCGCTCCCCTCACGCTGCTCGAACCGCCGGACGATGACGCTAACAACC
Organism: Actinomycetospora sp.; assembly: GCF_036497245.1. GTDB lineage: Bacteria > Actinomycetota > Actinomycetes > Mycobacteriales > Pseudonocardiaceae > Actinomycetospora. The sequence goes on from NZ_DASXJS010000266.1 coordinate 4,151, forward strand.
GCCCGGCCGCGGGGTGGTGAAGCCCGTCCCGCGGCGCGGATGGCTCCTGTGTTGTCGTTAGATTCTGCGGGGGTGGCGCTCGCTCGCCGCCCGGACCCGGCGTGGGAGGCCCGACTGACGACCATCACCGTCACGGAGCCCGCGGTCGACGACCCGACGCCGCCGCGGACGGCTCGGCTGACCTGGATCGCCGCCGAGCTCGGCGTCGTCGTCGCCTACCTCGCCGCCTCGGGCCTGCTGTTCCACCGCGTGCTCGGCGACCTCGCCGGACGCGCGACGGGGTGGGTCTCCTCGGACTCGTCGCTGTTCACCTGGTGGCTGGGCTGGACCTGGTACGCGCTGGGCCACGGCCTGGACCCGCTGACCTCGACGGGCCAGAACGCCCCCGACGGCGTCAACGGGATGTGGAACACCGGGGTGCCGGTGCTCGGGGTGCTGCTCGCGCCGGTGACCGCGACGGCGGGACCCGTCGTCGCCGACAACGTGGCCATGATCCTCGGCCCCGCCGTCTCGGCCTACGCCGCGTACCGCGCGCTGGTGGTGCTCGTCGGGCCGCGGTGGGTCCGCGCGCTCGCCGGGCTCGTGTACGGGTTCTCGCCGTTCGTGATCGCCCACGCGTGGGTGGGCCACGTGAACCTGGTCTGGATGGTGTTCCCGCCGGTCGTGCTGTGGGCGTCGGTGCGGGTGCTGGGCGGTCGCGGGCCGGACGGCAGGGAGGTGCGGCCCTGGCGGGTCGGGGCGCTGCTCGGGCTCGCGCTTGCGGTGCAGGTCGGGCTCTACACCCAGACGGTCGCGCTGGGGGTCGTCGCGCTCGCGGTCGTCGCCGTCGTGCTGGCGGTGTCGGCGCCCCGGGCCACGTGGGGACGGCTCCCCGCGCTCGCCCGGTCGCTGCTGGCCTGTCTGGCCGTGATCGCGGTGCTGGGTGCCTGGCCGGCGTGGGTGCTGCTGCGTGGCCCGAGCCGTCCGCGCGGCTCGATCCGCGACGCGGTCACGATGGGCGCCGACCTCGCGAACCTCGCCGTGCCCTCGCCACTCATGGCGATCCGTCCCGGCACCGACGCGCTCGCCCCCCATCTGCGGGCCTACGCGGGGGAGCAGGGGTCCTACCTCGGTGTGGCGATGCTGCTGGTGTTCCTCGCCGCGGTCGTGGTCGTCCGCTCCCGCCCGGTGGTGCTCACCGCGGTGGTCACCGTGCTGCTCGGCGTGGCATCGCTCGGGACGTCGGTGGCGATCCTCGACCGCGACAC
>NZ_DASXJS010000267.1:0-2512 GCF_036497245.1 Actinomycetospora sp.
CGCCGGGAAGGGTGCCGCGCGCGGCGGGGCGACCCGGTAACCGTGCATGCCCGGCCGTCCATGATCGCGATCCGGGTGGTGAAGTGCTCGCTCAGCGAGCACTTCGCCGCCCGGATGTCGATCACAGGGTCGGAGTCGGGCCACCGATCGCGACCGCGGCGCGACTCCCTCGCGCACCGCGGTCCGCCCGCTCCGGGCCGGGGACCGTCAACTGGTTCCCGGTCCGGAGTGCACCGTCCTTGATCAGGGGCACTTCAGGCATCGGACGGGCCCGCTGGCGCTGCGTGGAGTGCCCCTCGTGGGTCACCCATCGCGTCCGCCCTTGATCAGGGGCACTTCAGGCTTCGGACGAGCCCGCTGGCGCTGCGTGGAGTGCCCCTCGTGGGCCACATGCGCGTCCGCCCTTGATCAGGGGCACTTCGGGCCTCGGACGGGCCCGCTGGCTGCGTGGAGTGCCCCTCGTGGGCCGCATCGCGGTACTAGCAGGTACCACGGGTAACACGAACCGGTTCGGCGGAACAACGCTCGTACCGTGGCCGGGCGTGGGGTCCCCGGCGTCGACATGGACGATCGACCGTCTGGCCGTCCATGCTGGGATGACCGTCCGCAACGTGCGCGCCCATGCGGCCCGTGGCCTGCTCCCGCCGCCGCGCATGCAGGGCCGGACCGGGTTCTACGGCGGCGAGCACCTCGCCCGCCTGGAGCTGATCACCCACCTGCAGTCCGAGGGCTTCTCACTCGCCGCGATCGAGCGCCTGGTGGACGCGACGCCGAACCAGACGGCCGAGGGCGCGCTCTCCCAGTACCTCGAGATGTTGATGCCGTGGCAGGCCGAGCCCCCGGTGGACATGCGCCGGGAGGAGTTCGCCTCGTGGGTGGGTGTCGAGCCGGCGCACTACGACATGCTCACCGAGGCGGGCCTGGTCGAGGATCTCGGCGACGGGACCATCCGCGTCCACAGCCCCGGCATGGTGCGGGCCGGGGCGGAGGCGGTCCGTCTCGGGATGCCGCTGGACGCACTGCTCGAGACCCGGCGGGTGGTGCTCGAACAGGTCACCGAGGTGGCGGCGAACTTCGTCGACCTCTTCCGGCGCACGGTCTGGCAGGACTTCGTCGACGACGGCCTGCCCGCGGACCGGTTCGCCGACATCCGTGACGTCGTCGCGAAACTCCAGCCGGTGGCCGCCCAGACCGTCATGTCGGCCTTCCGCGAGTCGATGCCGCGGGCGGTGGGAGACCTCGTCCGTGAGGCCTCCCGCGTCCTCGGTGACGACGACACCGGGCGTCCGGATCGTTCATGACATCCCGCGATGTCATATGACATCGCAGCATGTTTCGATGTGACCCTCATCGGTCATCTAGGGCCCACGCTCCCCGTTCGTCACGGCGGAGCAGTCCCCTGCGACGAAGCGGAGGCGATGTGAACGATTCCCCGGCCGGTCTTCCCCGCTCGGTGCAGCGGCTGCGCGCCGCCGCGTCACGCTTCACCACGCCGTTGCTGCCCGACGACTACCTGACGCTGCTCAACCCGCTGTGGTCCGCGCGGGAGCTGCGGGGCAAGGTCGTCAAGGTCGTGCAGGAGACCGACGACGCCGCCACCCTAGTCATCAAGCCGGGTTGGGGCTGGTCGTTCGACCACCACGCCGGCCAGTACGTCGGCATCGCGGTCCAGGTCGACGGGCGCTTCCACTGGCGCTCGTACTCGCTGACCTCCCCGCCGAAGCGCGACGGCGGCCACCTCTCGGTCACCATCAAGGCGCAGCCCGAGGGCTTCCTGTCCCAGCACCTCGTCCGGGGCGTCGCGCCCGGGACCATCGTTCGGCTGGCGCCGCCGCAGGGTGACTTCGTCCTCCCCGAGCCGCCGCCCAAGAAGATCCTCTTCCTCACCGCGGGCAGCGGGATCACGCCGATCATGGCGTTCCTCCGGACGCTCGACCGGCGCCGGACGATGCCCGACGTGTTCGTCATGCACTCCGCGCCGGACCCGGAGCACTTCCTGTTCTCCGACGAGCTGGCCGACCTCGACCACCGGTACAGCTCGATCACCGTCATCCGCCGCCACACCTCCGAGGACGGCCACCTCGACCTGCGTGACCTCTCGGACGTGTGCCCGGACTGGACCGAGCGCGCGGCGTGGGTCTGCGGGCCGAACGCGATGCTCGACGACGCCGAGGAGGTCTGGAAGGACGCGGGCGTCGAGGACCAGCTGCACGTCGAGCGCTTCTCGGCCAACCTCGCGGGCGGCGAGGCCGAGGGCGGCACCGTCACGTTCTCGCAGTCCGACGCCGAGGTCGAGATCGACGGGGCGACGACGCTGCTCGAGGGCGGCGAGCAGGCCGGGCTGAAGCTGCCGTTCGGCTGCCGCATGGGCATCTGCCACACCTGCGTCGTGCCGCTGCGCTCGGGCGTCGTGCGCGACCTGCGCGACGGCACCGAGCACCGGGCCGACGGCACCGGCGGCCAGAGCTGGGACGCCGTCAAGATCCAGACATGCATCACGGCGGCGGCGGGC
>NZ_DASXJS010000268.1:0-24621 GCF_036497245.1 Actinomycetospora sp.
CTCGGCGAACGCCTCGCGCAGGGTCGGCAGCCCCGCCTGGGCGGCGTAGGCGGCCCCGCGGGGATCGTGCGCGACCGCGACGACGTGGTCGACGACCTCGGGCGCCGGCGGGTAGGCCGGTGCGGCCTGGGCGAGATCGAGCAGCGGGGCCCGTCCCGCCCGGCCGGGGAGGCGGGCATAGGCGGTGCCCACCGGCGAATCGATCCCCGCGGCGACGCGGTCGGACAGGCGCACCGGCCCAGGATGCCGGAACGCGGACCGGTGTGGAGCACCCTCGCCTGCCTGCCGATCTGCGGGCACCGATCGACAGCACGTCCTATGCTGGAGCGATGACGGCGTTCGGCGGCATCTTCGGCTCCCCCGAGCTCGAGGGTGTCGAGGGGTCCGAGGACAGCGGTCAGCGGGCCCGGGTCGTGGGACTCGACCTCGACAGCGGCGTCGTCCGCGTGCGGGCGGCCCGTTCCGGGGGCCCGGAAGCGCAGCACCCCACGGACCTGTCCTCGGACGACCGTCCCGATCAGCCCTCCAGTGCCCCGGAGAGCACGGTGTCGAGGACGGCGGCGAGCTCGGCGTCGAGCCGGAACGGCTCCGGCTCGAGGTGGATCCACCGCACGACCGCGGAGTAGTAGCCGAGGGCGAGCAGCCGGCCGATCTGGGCGGCGTCGGTGCTCGGGCGGAGGCGCTCTCCGCTCGCGGTGACCAGCGCGGCGAGGTCGCGGCCCAGGGTGTGGCCGAGGAAGACGTCGCTGTTGTTCAGCGACAGCGTCATGAGGGCTCTCGTCTCGCGGCGCGTCTCCCGGTTCACCTCGGCGAGTGCGGCGAAGTAGCGCTCGAGGACCTCGCGCAGCGAGCGGCCGGCGTGGTCGGGATCCCCGATCGCGCGGGCGGCCCGCTGCCGCCGGCGCAGCGCCCACTCCTCGAGGAAGGCGGCCTTGCGGGGGAAGTGGTTGAACACCGTCGTGCGCCCGAGGTCCGCCCGTGCCGCGATGTCGTCCATCGACGTCCGGTCGAACCCGTGCTCGACGAACAGGGCGATGGCCGCGTCGTAGACCCGGTCACGGCGCTCCTGGCGCTTGCGGGTCCGCGCGCTGAGGGTCGGGCGCACCTCGAGATCCGTCGTCGGTGCCTGCGCATCCATCCCGATCAGTAGAGCAGACGAATCCGTACCCGGGTCTTGATTCACGTCACACACCGCTCTAGCGTTTTCGACGAACGTGTACCCGAGTACGGGTTCGGCGTCGATCAACGTGGAGGAACGCCGTGAAATGGGTGACGTACGAGAGCGCGGCGGGCCCGCGGACCGGGCTCCTCTCCGACGGCGGCGTGCACGGGCTGCCGGCCGACGTCTCGCTCCTCGCGCTGCTGGGCGACGACGGGTCGAGGCTCGCCGAGGCAGGCGAGGCGGCCCGGTCGCGTCCCGTCGAAATCCGCCCGCTCGACGAGGTGCGGTTGCTCGCCCCGATCCCTCGCCCCCCGGCCATCCGCGACGGGCTATGCTTCCTCGACCACCTCCGCGGCTGCTACCGCGCCCTGGGACGCCCCCCGGAGTTGCACCCCGCGTGGTCGCAGGCGCCCGCGTTCTACTTCGGGAACCCGGCGGCCGTCATCGGTCCGTACGACGACGTCCCCATCGCGCCGGGCTGCCGGTGGTTCGACTTCGAGCTCGAGGTCGGGGCCGTGATCGGCCGCGCCGGCCGCGACCTCCACCCGGCCACCGCCGCCACCCACATCGCCGGCTTCACGTTCTTCAACGACTGGAGTGCCCGCGACCACCAGATGCGGGACATGGCGCAGGGCATCGGTATGGGCAAGGCCAAGGACAGTGCCATCACGCTCGGACCGTCCCTGGTCACCGTCGACGAGCTGGAGCCCCTCCGCGACGGGCCCGGGTTCAGCGTCGAGGTCGCGGCCACCGTCAACGGCCGGGAGATCGCCAAGGGCTCGCTGGCGGGCATGGACTGGAGCTGGGGCGAGCTGCTCGCCTACCTCTCCCGCGGTACCGAGCTGCGGCCCGGGGACGTGATCGGGTCCGGCACGGTGCCGGGCGGGTGTCTGCTCGAGCACGTCGACACCACCGATCTCGACGCCTTCACCGGCTGGCTCGCCCCCGGCGACGTCGTCTCCCTGTCCTCGCCCGCGCTCGGCGAGACCCGCCAGACCGTCCGCCCGGCCACCCCGATGACGCTCCTGCGCACCGGCTACTGACAGGAGTGGTGATGAGCACCCTCGACTACCGCAAGGGACACCACGACCTCGGGGACGGCTGCCACGCGTGGCTCCAGCCGGACGGCAGCTGGGGCTGGAGCAACGCCGGTCTCATCACGGGCTCCGGCGAGTCCCTGATGGTCGACACCCTGTTCGACCTGCCACTGACCCGGGAGATGCTCGAGGGCCTCCGCCCGGTCACCGACCGGTATCCCCTGCGCACGCTGGTCAACACCCACTCGGACCCCGACCACGTCAACGGCAACGAGCTGCTCGCCGCGCGCGACGTCGAGATCCTCGCTTCGGCCGCGGCGGCCGAGCTGATGACCCAGGAGGCCCTCGACGCCGTCGCGAAGGTGAAGCACCTGCCCGGCACGTTGGGTGACTTCGCCCGCCACATCTTCGGGCCGTTCGAGCTCGAGGGGGTCACGGCCACCGGGCCCGACCGCACCTTCACCGGCGAGGAGAGCGTCGACGTCGGCGGCCGCGAGGTGCGGCTGATCCAGGTCGGCCCGGCGCACACCCCGGGTGACGCGCTCGTCCACGTCCCCGACGCCCGCCTGCTCTACGCCGGCGACGTCCTGTTCGTCGGCGGCACGCCGATCGCCTGGGCCGGGCCGATCGGCCGCTGGATCGCCGCGCTCGACCTCGTCCTCGACCTGGACGTCGGGACGATCGTGCCCGGCCACGGCCCGGTCAGCGGGAAGCCCGAGGTCTCGGTGATGCGCGAGTACCTCGTCACCGTCGAGGCGCAGGCCTGCCGGCGGTACGAGGAGGGACTCGACGTCGACGCGGCGATCGCCTCGATCGACCTCGGACGCTTCGCCGACCTCCCCGAGCACGGACGCCTCGCGCAGAACGTGCTCAACGTCTACCAGCAGCTCGACCCCACCGTCCCCCGTCCGGACCGCCTCACCGTGCTGACGAAGATCGCCGCGCTGGAGGGCTTCGACCCGGCGCAGGTCACGACCTCCTGACCCGGTCACGAGAACAGGAACCGCAGCGATGACGAGCGTGCGCACCACCCACGTGGGCAGCCTGCCCCGCCCCGAGTCCCTGGTCCGCCTGATGTACGACCACCAGGAGGGCCGGGGCGACCCCGCCGAGCTCGAGGCCGCGGTCGGCGACGCCGTGCACGACGTCGTCGCGATGCAGCACACCGCCGGGATCGACGTCGTCTCCGACGGCGAGATGGGCAAGCCGGGCTTCGTCAACTACGTGCGCGAGCGCCTCGGCGGCTTCGGCGGGCAGGCCCCGCCGTGGAGCATCGACGACCTCGACGCCGCCCCGGAGCTGGCCGTCGCGCAGTACGGCGGCGAGGCGGGCGCGCACATCATGCCGGCGAACTGCGAGGGCGCGGTCACCTACGAGGGTGCCGCCGCGGTCGCCCGCGACATCGAGACCCTGAAGCTCGCGCTGGACAAGACCGGCCACGACGAGGCCTTCGTCCCCGCCGCCTCGCCCGGCTGTATCGCGACCGGCAGCCCGAACCTGCACTACCCCGACTACGACAGCTACCTCGACGCGCTCGCCGACGCGATGGCGCACGAGTACCGCGCGATCGTCGACGCCGGACTGCTGCTCCAGCTCGACTGCCCCGACATCCCGATGGCCGGGCACACCGCCTTCTGGTGCCGCGACGAGGTCTCCCGGCGCGGGCTGGTCGGCTTCGCCGAGCGCCACGTCGCCGCGATCGACCGGGCGCTCGAGGGCATCGATCCCTCACGGGTGCGCCTGCACCTGTGCTGGGGGAACTACGAGGGGCCGCACCACCTCGACGCGCCCCTGGCCGAGCTGCTCCCCACCGTCCTCGCCGGGCGTCCCACGATGATCTCGTTCGAGGCTGCCAACCCCCGCCACGAGCACGAGTGGGAGGACGTCCGCGACCTCCCGGTGCCCGACGACGTGGTCCTGATGCCCGGCGTCGTGGACACCCTCAACAACATCGTCGAGCACCCGCGCCTCATCGCGCAGCGTCTCCAGCGCTACGTCGACGTCGTCGGTCCCGACCGCGTGATCGGCAGCACCGACTGCGGGTTCGGCACGTTCGTCGGCTTCGGCCGGGTGGGCGCCCAGGTCGCGCAGATGAAGCTGCGGGCCATGGCCGAGGGAGCGGCTCTCGTCCGGGCGTGATCGACGCGGAGCGACAGCGCCACCCCGCCCGAGCAACGTGCGGCACCTGTCTTTGGTCTGACCGATAGCATATTATCGGCGGCGCAACGTCGTCGCCGAGCGGGTGCTCGGCCTACCGAGGAGCTGAGCATGTCGCCGTCGGACGACCCCACCGACTACGTCTGGTCGCCGAGCCGGGAGTACGTGGAGAGCGCGAACGTCACGCGCCTCGTGCGCCGTCAAGGTCTGCGGGACATCGAGGAGCTGCGAGCCCGGTCGGTGGCCGACGTCGCCTGGTACTGGGGCGCGGTCGTCGAGGACCTCGAGCTGCCGTTCTCGACGCCCTACCGGGCGGTGCTCGACGTCTCCCGCGGTGTCTCTGACCCGGACTGGTACCTGGGCGGCCGGTTGAACGTCGTCGACGCCTGCGTGTCCCGGTGGGCGGGCGATCCCGAGGCCCGGGACCGGGTCGCCGTGGTCCACGAGATCGAGGACGGCACCGTCGTCCGGCTCACCTTCGCCGAGCTCGACGAGCAGGTCGCCCGGGCGGCGGCGGGCCTGCGTGCGCTGGGGATTCGGCGCGGCGACGCGGTGGCCGTCTACCTGCCGATGTCGCCCGAGGCGGTCGTGACCTTCTACGCCGCCGCGCGTCTCGGCGCCGTCGTGGTCCCGCTGTTCTCCGGGTTCGCGGCCGGCGCGATCGCCGCCCGCCTCGACGACGCGGAGGTCCGCGCCGTCGTCGTCGCCGCGGACTCGGTGCGCCGCGGACGGAGGGTGGCGATGCTCCCGCCGGTGCGCGAGGCCGCGCAGCGCTGCCCCTCGGTGCGGCACCTCGTCGTCGTCGGAGCGGAGGTCGTCGAGCCGCGCGATGGCGACGGGCCCGAGGAGACCCGCTGGCCCGACCTCCTCGAGCACGCACCCGACCCGCGCCCCGCGGAACCGATGGCGAGCACGGACACCCTGCTGCTCGCCTACACCTCGGGCACGACCGGCCGGCCCAAGGGCGCGGTGCACACCCACGCCGGTTTCCTGGTCAAGACCGCCAGCGAGGTGGCCTACTCCTTCGACCTCGGTCCCGGAGGTGTCTTCTGCTGGATCACCGACATGGGCTGGATCATGGGCCCGCTCTCGATCGTCGGTACCCACGCCAACGGGGGGACGGTGGTGCTCTACGAGGGCTCGCCGGACGTGCCGGGCCCGGAGCGGCTCTGGGAGCTCGTCGAGCGGCACCGGGTGACCATGCTCGGGGTGTCGCCGACCCTGATCCGCACGCTGCGCGCCCGGGCCGCGGGCGCCGGTGACCACGATGTCTCCTGCGTCCACACCATCGGATCCACCGGCGAGCCGTGGGACGCCGAGTCCTACGCGTGGCTGGCCCGCGACGTCTTCGGCGGCCGGGTCCCGATCATCAACTTCTCCGGCGGCACCGAGATCGGGGGGTCGTTCCTCGCGCCGTACCCGGTGGAGCCGATCCGCAGCTGCTCGCTGGGCGGTCCGTCACTGGGGATGGACGTGGACGTCGTCGACGCCGACGGGAACCCCGTCCGCGGACGGACCGGGGAGCTGGTGTGCCGACAGCCCTGGCCGGCCATGACCCGGGGAATCTGGCGGGACCGCGAGCGCTACCTCGAGGCGTACTGGTCGACCTTCCCCGGGATGTGGCGTCACGGTGACCACGCCCGGGTCGACCCGGACGGGCAGTGGTTCCTCCTCGGCCGCTCGGACGACGTCGTCAACGTGGCAGGCAAGCGCCTCGCGCCGGCGGAGGTGGAGGCGGTGCTCATCACGCACCCCGCCGTGGCGGAGGCCGCCGTCGTCGGCGTCCCGGATGCGACGAAGGGGGAAACGGTCTGGGCGTTCTGGGTGCCGCGGGCCGGCGTGGACTCCGACGGGGACCTGGCTCCGGTCTCGTCGCGGCTGGGCGAGATGGTGGCGCAGGAGCTCGGCAAGCCCTTCGCGCCGAGTCTCGTGCGGGCCGTCGCGGAGCTACCCAAGACGCGCTCGGCCAAGATCATGCGGCGTGCGGTGCGTGCCGCGGCGTTGGGGGAGGAGCCCGGGGACCTGTCCGGCGCCGAGAACCCCGGCGCCGTCGAGGTGATCCGTGCGGCCGTGCACGTCGACGCCGTGAATGCGCGCGGGTGATCGCGACAGGCCGGTGGTGGTGACGTCGGACGGCGGAGTGCCGTCGCCTCAGGCGTCCTCGTCCTCGTCGTCGTGGTCCGGCAGGGTGATCGCGGTCCGGTCCTCGACCTCGAGCGCCGCCTGGGCGTAGGCGTGCACGTGCCTGCCCATCCGGCGCGCGGCCGCGTCCGCGTCCCGGTCCTTGATCGCGCGCGTGACCGAGCGGTGGGCCTTCACCGTGAGCGTGCGGATCTCTTCGTTGACGAAGCCCTCGTTGCGGGTGGTCGTGTAGATCGCCCGCGACAGCGCGATCATGATGCCGGTGAGGATCTCGTTGTGGCTCGCCGTCGCGACGGCGACGTGCCAGTCGACGTTGGCCTCGAGGAACGCATCGAGGCTGCCGCTCGAGGCGATCGCCTCGTTGGCGGCCTCCAGTCGGCGCAGGTCGGCCGGGACGCGGTGGAGCGCGGCCAGCCGGGCACACGACGGCTCGATCGCCTCGCGGGTCTCGTGGACCGACGCGAGGCGGATCTGACGGCCGCGGATGAGCAGCTCGAGCGAGTCGGCCACCGAGTCCTCGCCGGGATGCTGGACGAACGCGCCGCCTGCCCGTCCGGCCTTGATCCTGATCAGGCCCTGCACCTCGAGGATGCGCAGGGCCTCACGGACGGTGGCGCGGCTCATCCGGGTCTGGACCACGAGCTCGCGCTCGGGCGGCAGCGGCGTGCCCTCCGGGTACTCCCCGGAGAGGATCCGCTCGCGCAGCTCGGTGGCCAGTACGTCGGACGCCTTGGGGACCTGCATGGGCGACAGCCGGATCGACGGCCGGGCCTCGTTCGAGGTCATGCGCCTGCTCCGCTCTGGCCTACTAAAGGTCAGACCTAATCTAGCAGTCGCGAGCCCTTCTCGGGGGTCTCCTCATTTGGTCAGGCCTTTGATACGTTCGGGCCGAAGAACCCATGGAGGTGTGCGGTGGATTTCGCTCTCACGGACGACCAGGAGACGATCCGCAAGGCGGTCGCGGAGCTCGCCGGGAAGTTCGGCGACGAGTACTGGATGGAGTGCGACCGCGACCATCGCTTCCCCTCCGAGTTCTACGACACGCTGGCCGCGGGGGGATGGCTGGGGATCACCTCGCCCGAGGAGTACGGCGGGCACGGGTTCGGCATCACCGAGGCCTGCCTGCTCATCGAGGAGGTCGCCAAGTCCGGCGGCGGGATGAACGCCGCCAGCGCCATCCACCTGTCGATCTTCGGCATGCATCCGGTGATCAAGCACGGCTCCGACGAGCTGAAGGCGCGCACGATCCCGCGGATCGTGAACGGTGACCTGCACGTCTGCTTCGGGGTCACCGAGCCCGAGGCCGGGCTGGACACCACCCGCATCACGACGTTCGCGAAGCGCGAGGGTGACCACTACCGCGTCAACGGCCGCAAGGTGTGGATCTCCAAGGCGCAGGAGTCCGAGAAGATCCTGCTGCTCACGCGGACGCAGAAGGTCGACGAGGTCGCCAAGAAGACCGACGGCATGACGCTGTTCCTCACCGATCTCGACCGGTCCCGCATCGACATCCGCGCCATCCCCAAGATGGGCCGCAACGCCGTCTCGTCGAACGAACTGTTCATCGACGACCTCATGATCCCCGTCGAGGACCGGGTGGGCGAGGAGGGCAAGGGGTTCACCTACATCCTCGACGGCCTGAACCCCGAGCGGATGCTCGTCGCCGCGGAGGCGCTCGGGCTCGGACGGGTCGCCCTCGACCGGGCGGTGCGCTACGGCAACGACCGGGAGGTCTTCGGGCGGCCGATCGGGAAGAACCAGGGACTCCAGTTCCCCCTGGCCGACTCGCTGGCCCGGCTCGACGCGGCCGAACTGGTCCTGCGCAAGGCGACCACGCTCTACGACGCCGGGCAGCAGTGCGGGCGCGAGGCCAACACCGCGAAGTACCTGTGCGCGGACGCGGGCTTCGAGGCCGCCGACCGCGCGCTGCAGACCCACGGCGGCATGGGCTACTCCGAGGAGTACCACGTGTCGCGGTACTTCCGGGAGGCGCGGCTGCTCAAGATCGCGCCGCTGAGCCAGGAGATGGTCCTCAACTACCTGGGCTCGCACGTCCTCGGTCTGCCCCGCAGCTACTGATGCTCGACCTGACCCCGTACGTCCGGTCCGGGGACGGCGTCTGGTGGAGCCAGGCCGGCGCCGAGGCCGTGCCGCTGGTCGACGCGCTGCTCGACCAGGTCGGCGGTATCGGCCCGGTGCGCGCCTTCTGCGGGCTCACGTTCAACCGCAGGCTGCGCGACCTCCCGCCCGAGCTCGCGCTGACCTCCTACGGGGCGATGGGGGAGCTGCGTGCGGCGAGCGTGGCCGGCCGGCTCGACATCGTGCCCGCGCACTACTCGGTGCTGCCCCGCCTCTTCGCCGAGCGCCGGCTGCCCGGTGACGTGGGGCTCGTCCAGGTCGCGCCCCCGGGAACCGATGGTCGGTGCTCGCTGGGCATCGGCGCCGACTACGCCGCCGACGCGGTGCGCCACAGCCGCGTGCTCCTCGCCGAGATCAACCACCGCATGCCGGCCACCGCAGGCACCGAGGGCATCCCGCTCGAGCGCTTCGCGGCCGTCGTCGAGACCGACCGCCCGCTGCCCGAGGCGCCGGACCGCGCGCCGGACGCCGTCGACGAGGCGATCGCGGCCCACGTCGCCGGGCTGGTCTCCGACGGCGACACCCTCCAGCTCGGGGTCGGCGCCCTGCCGACCGCGATCCTCGACGGCCTCGCCGGGCACCGCGACCTCGGTGTGCACTCCGGAATGATCACCGACGGGGTGCTCCGCCTGGTGGAGAAGGGCGCGGTCACCGGGGCCCGCAAGGAGATCGACCCGGGGGTCGTCGTCACCGGCGCGGCCCTGGGCAGCGCGGAGCTCTACGCGCGCCTGCCGGAGATGTCGGTCGCGTTCCGCCCGGCCAGCTACACCCACGCCCCCGCCGTGCTCGCCCGCCTCTCCCGGCTGGTCGCGGTCAACTCCGCGCTCGAGGTGGACCTCACCGGGCAGGTCGGGGCGGAGGTCGCGGCCGGGCGCTACCTCGGCGGGGTCGGCGGGCAGGCCGACTTCTCCGGCGCGGCCACCCGGACCGGGGCCTGCTCGATCATCGCGCTGCGCGCCACGGCGGGCGGCGCGTCCACGATCGTCCCCGCCCTGGGCGGCGGAGCGGTCACCACGGCTCGCGCCGACGTCGACGCGGTCGTCACCGAGCACGGGGTCGCGTGGCTGCGAGGCGTTCCGCTCCCGGAGCGCGGACCCCGGCTCGCCGCGATCGCGGCACCCGAACACCGAGAGGCGCTCTACCGGGCGCAGAGGGAGGACCACCGATGACCAGGCCGAACGCAGTGCACATCCGGGAGGTCGGGCCCCGCGACGGGTTCCAGAACGAGCCCGAGCGCATCCCCACCGACGACAAGATCCGTCTCATCGAGGCGTTGGCGCGGGCGGGGTTCACCCGCATCGAGGTGGCCAGCTTCGTGCGGCCCGACGTGATCCCGCAGCTCGCCGACGGCGTCGAGGTGCTGCGTCGGATCGACGTGCCCGACGCCGTGCGGCGCATGGTGCTCATCCCCAACACCAAGGGGCTCGACAACGCGCTCGCCGTCCGCGACACCTTCCAGGAGGCGGCGATCTTCGTCAGTGCCTCCGAGACCCACAACCGCAAGAACGTCAACCGCACGGTCGACGAGACCATGGCCGACAACGCCGTGATGGCGAAGCGGATCCGCGCCGAGGGGCTCGGGTGCGCCGCGGTCGTCGCCACCTCGTTCGGCTGTCCCTACGAGGGCCGGGTCCCGCTGGAGCGGGTGCTCGATCTCGCCGAGGGCTTCGCCGAGGCCGGGGCCACCGAGATCGGTTTCGGTGACACCACCGGGATGGCCAACCCCGCCTATGCCGGCGAGTTCTTCTCCGCCGCCCTCGAGCGGCTCCCCGACGTCGAGGTCACCGCGCACTTCCACAACACGCGCGGCCAGGGCCTGGCCAACGCCTACGCCGCGCTCGAAGCGGGGTGCACCAGCTTCGAGTCCAGCTTCGGTGAGCTCGGCGGCTGTCCCGTCCCGAAGGGCTCCACCGGCAACATCGCCACCGAGGACCTGGTGAGCATGTTCCACGAGATGGGTGTGGAGACCGGGCTCGACCTGCCTGCCGTGATCGATGCCGCGCGCGAGGCCCAGCAGGTGCTCGGCCGGACCCTGACCAGCCACTCCCTGGTGGCCGGGCCCGTCGACTGGCATCTCGCCGACGCCTGAAGCCCGAGACGCGAGAGCTGCGAGAGGAACCACCCATGACCGAGCACGACGGCACGGCGGACACCGGCTGGACGACGCTGCGCCTCGACCGGCCCCTGGCCGGAGTCGTCGTCCTGACCCTGGATCGCCCCGACCGGCTCAACGCCATGACCGACACCATGTTCCGCGAGCTCGAGACGGTCGCGCTGGCCCTCGATCGGGCGGAGGGGCTGCGGGTCCTGGTCGTGACCGGCGCGGGGCGCGCGTTCTGCGCGGGCTACGACCTCGCCGACGCGGAGAAGCTGACCTCGCTCGGCGCCATGGGGATGCTCGATCTGCAGGAGCGCGCCGCACGGGCGCTCGCGGCGCTGCGCTCGATCCGGGTGCCGGTGATCGCCGCGGTCAACGGTGCCGCCGCCGGTGGGGGTCTGTCGCTCTCGCTCGCCGCCGACATCCGCCTGGCCGCTCCGACCGCCAAGTTCAACGCCGCCTTCGTCCGGATCGGGCTCTCGGCGGGGGACCTGGGTGCCTCGTGGCTGCTCACCCGGCTGATCGGCCCGGCCGCCACGGCCGAGTTCGTCTACACCGGCCGTCTCATGGAGGCCGCGGAGGCCGAGCGCACCGGCCTGGTCAACCGCCTGGTCCCCGCGGACGAGCTCCTCGACGCGGCCGTCGAGATGGCGGGTCTCATCTGCGCCAACTCGCCCGGCGGGGTCCAGCTCTCGAAGCGTGCCCTGCAGGCCAACATGGAGATCGGCTCCTACGCCGCCGCCCTCGAACTGGAGAACCGGGGACAGGCCCTGCTGACCCGGGCCGAGGACATGCCCGAGGCGCTCGAGGCCTTCCGGCATGGGCGCGCGCCGGTGTTCACCGGCCGCTGAGCGCCTGGCCGGACTACGAGCCGGGCTGCTCCTCGGCCCGCTGTGCCTTGCTCGCGGCGGTCGCGGCGCGGCTCTTCTCGCGCGCCTCGGCCCAGTCCTCGTCGGAGAGCGAGGTCAGGCCCGCGAACGTGCCGGGCCCGGCCAGCATCTGGCCGCCGTCCATCGCGATGGTCTGCCCCGTCAGGTACTCGCAGGCGTCGGAGAGCAGGAACATCGTCAGGTTGGCCAGCTCGTCGATGGTGCCGGTCCGGCCCATCGGGATCTGGTCGGCCTGGGTGGCCCCGACGGAGCTCTTGTCGGTCGGGTTGAGCATGTCCCACGCGTAGTCGGTGGGGATCGGTCCCGGGGCCAGGGCGTTGAGCCGGATCCCGTGACGGCCCCATTCCACGGCCAGCGACATCGTCATCGAGTGCACCGCGGCCTTGGCCATCGCCGAGGGGGTGACGAAGGCCGAGCCGGTCCACACCCACGTGGTCAGGGTGGAGAGCACGCTGCCCGGCAGCCCGGCGGCGATCCAGCGGCGGCCCGCCGCGTGCGTGGTGTGGAAGCTGCCCTTCATCACCGTCGAGGTGACGGCATCGAACGCGCGCGGGCTCAGCGACTCCGTCGGGGCGATGAAGTTGGCGGCGGCGTTGTTGAGCACCCCGGTGAGAGCCCCGTGCCGCTCCCAGAGCTCGCCCATCGTGGCGTCGACGGCGTCCCCGTCGCGGACATCGACGGTCTGCACGTGGACCGAGCCGGGGCGGGACGTGGAGGCCTCGGCGGCGGCCTCCTCGAGCACGCCAGCGCGCCGGCCCCACAGATGCACCTCGGCGCCGTGGTCGACCAGGTGGCGGGCGACGCCACGCCCGAGGCCGGTCCCCCCGCCGGTGATGAGGATGCGCTTGCCCGCCAGCAGGTCGGGCGCGAAGGGGCTCTTCTTCCCCGGAACACTCATGTCGGCTCCTCCGGCCCGGCCGCCATCGACCCGGCTCGTGCTGGCTGTTTTGGCCTGACCTTCATACCATCGACCAAAGCCGCCTGGGGAGGGCTACCGCTCCCGCTCGAGGTGAGCGCGGACGGCGTCGCCCTCCTCGCTGAGCCAGCCCTTCGTCCGGGCGTACGCGAGCATGCCGTCGAAGTCGGCGTCCCAGCCCTCCGGAACCCGCCCCGCGGCGAGACGACGCAGGGTCGCCACTGGGATCATCACGTGAGCGCCGTCCTCTGAGAGCTCGCCGGCGTCGTTCTCGGCGAGCACGGCGGCCAGCCTCTCCTGGGTCAGCCGCTGCCGGTAGGAGGCGTAGAGGTCGGTGACCACCTCGGGCAGGCGGAGCGCGACGCCGTCGTCGGCAATGGCCAGGTACATGGGTGTTCCTCCGGGTTCGCGGTCAAGTCTCTGCTCGGCCCACATCCTCTCGGATCTCAGCCTGGCGGGCGCGCGAACGACGGGCTGCTCCGACCGGGGGTCGGCGTCGACGAGCCGGACGTCGGCGGCAGGCGTGGTGCGGTCAGGTCGGGGCGTCGCGTGCGCGATCGACGAGGTGGCGGAGAACGGCGGAGGTCTTGGTCGACTGCGGCGCCGAGGGTCCAGCGCTCCGCCCGCAGCTCGAGCTCGCCGTCGTGGGGCACGTGGGTCCAACGGATGGCGCCTACCGGTCCGAGCACGGTGAGAGACGGCGAGGACGTGGCTGCTGCCCGTCCAGTCCTCCTGGGCCTCGAGCTCGTCACCGGACTGCTTGCGATTCAGTGCCCCGGTCAGTGCACCGGGCTCGATCATTCCCCCACCTCGGTTCCCGCAGCACGCTGAGCGCCGTTCCAGAACGCATTGTCCAGGCGAACGTCGAAGTGCACCGATGACACCAGCTCCAGTCCAGTACCGTCGACGCTCTCACGCTTGAAGACGTCGCGAGAGAACTGGTAGGTCTTCTCGCCCCCTCGAAGGCCTCGTTCACCGCCGAATCCTTCGCGGCGGAGGCATTGTCGGACCGCTCGAGATCGCTTGACAGGTCAGGTCGGCGACGTCGACCCCGAGGCGCCGCAGCTCCGGCGTGAGCGCCGCCCGTCGTGCGCGGATGGCCGCCGGGTCGCCAGTGACCGCAGAGCGGATTCGCGGAGCTCTCTGCTGCTGCGCTCCTCGGCGATTCGGGACAGGATATTCGGCGGAATGATCGACCACACGCTCGTCGGACGGGACGCCCTCATGATGACCCCCAGATTCGACTGACCAGGTCATGATCGCGCGAGCGGTGTTTCAGCGGTAGATCCGTTCTGGTGACGGCACCTACGAACAACTGCGTATCGCGGAAGCGGAGTAGCTCGGAATCTCGCGCTGCGTCACTGATCCGCAACGGGCGACGAGGCCCCGGAGACGGGCGCCGTTCGATGCGTCTCCGATGACTATCAGTGTGTGATCGCGCACTGGTTCACGACGGAGTAGATCCTCTGCTGCTCTTCATGGCTGACGCGCCTTTCACCCCTCGACCGGGGGGAGCAGAGTACGTGGGATCGACAGGGGGATGTCATGAACTCAGAGTCGGCCGTCGGGCATCGATCCTCGGCGATTTCGGATACCGCCGGATTCGAGGGGCTGTCGCTCGCCGACGTGTTGGATGCGCGTGACGCCTACCACGTACATCTGGTCCGTCAGCGTCACGTGGTCGCGACGGCGGTCGGTCGCTACCTGGTGCGAAGCGATGACACCGACCGGACCGACGACGGTGGTCCACTGGGATTGACCGGGCGATTGGCGTTGCGACCAGGTGAGAGGCCCGCCCGGACGCTGGAGAATTCCGGTGTCCGGCCGTGGTCGTGGCCGTGTGTCCTCGTGTTCGTCGACGAGTGGATGGACGCCGAGGAGATCCGGGATGCGCCGGATCAGATGGTTCCCCGGCGGCTCTATCTTCCGGACGGGCGAATGATCCCCACCTGCGTGGTGTACACGCCCGGTGTGCCGACCGAGCACGATGAGCTCCCGGCTGTCCTGAGCTTTCCGAGCGCGTTGGCCGGCGGTGGCTACGCTTGTCTGACAGAGGTGCAGGGAGAACAGCGCGTCGGGTCGATCGGGTGCGTGGTCACCGATGGCGTGCGCACCTACGCGCTGACCAACCGGCATGTCGCCGGAAGGGCGGGTCAGGCGATCACCACCATGGTGGGTGGGGCAGAGATCCCGCTGGGGTCGGCCGCGGGACGGTCGGTCGACCGGGTGCCGTTCGAGCGTGCCTATCCGGGGTTGGCGGCTCGACGGACCGAGATCGCCGTCGATGCCGGACTGATCGAGATCGACGACGTCAATCAATGGACGACGCAGATCTTCGGTATCGGGCAGCTCGGCTCCATGGTCGACCTCGGCCCCGAGACGCTGAGCCTCGGGCTGCTCGGCCAACCGGTCCGGGCATTCGGTGGTGCATCGGGACTGATGCGTGGCGAGGTCACAGCACTCTATTACCGGTACCACACCCGCAATGGGATCGAGTATCTCGCGGACGCCATCGTCGGACCACGTGCCGGTCAGCTGGTGACGCCGACCCGCCCCGGCGATTCGGGGACGCTGTGGGTCCTGGACGACGACCTCGGTCATCAGTCGGATGTTCCTCGCGAGAACGCCGTCGCAGGGCGCAACCGGATCGGCGCTCAGGTGCCCACGGTTCGGCCGCTCGCGCTGCAGTGGGGAGGCCATCGATTCGCCGGGGCCACCGGCACCAGGACCACCCCGTACGCCTTGGTCAGCTTTCTCAGCACCGCATGCAGGGCGCTGGACGTGGAGCCGGTCGAGAGCTGGCACGCCGATCACGACCTCTACTGGGGCGAGGTCGGCCACTACACGATCGGTGCGCGTGCCTGCGACCTCGTCCAGCCGGCCGCGCTCCGGAAGTTCTTCGTCGCCAACCGCACCCGGATCTCGTTCGACCTCGCGGCGCTGGCGGCCGGGGACTACAAGACCGGGGACAAGGACGTCTTCCACCCTCTGGCAGACGTCCCCGACACGGTCTGGAAGGCGCGCAAGCGCGGATGGATGCGCGGGAAAGAGGGACCCAATCACTTTGCAGACATGGACGATCCGGTCTCCGATGCCGATCCACGCACGCTCATGTCGATGTTCGAGTCCGATCCGAAGAGTGTCGACCCGAAGATCTGGGACGATTTCTACTCCTCGAAATCGGTGCCGCCCAACCACCGCGGGCTCCTGCCCTTCCGGGTAGCGCAGCTGTACCGCGTCATGGTGGAGGCCCTCACCGACGGAGCGACCACGACTGCCCTGGCGGCGGCAGGAGTCATGGCCCACTACGTCGGCGACGCGTGCCAACCCCTGCACGCCTCACGGTGGCACGACGGCCGTATACCCTCGGAGAAGGGTGTGCATTCCGACTATGAAACCGCGATGGTCACCGACCAGCGCGCCGCGATCGCGGCGGGCCTCGACGCCACCCTCGGCACGGCAGCACCGACGGACACCATCTCCGGTCATCATGTCGCAGCGATCACCGTCGTCGAACTGATGCAGCGGACGATCACGCGACTGTCCCCGGACGCGCTCATCGATGCATGGGTCACGACGGACCAGGACAGCATCCCCGGACACAGCGAAGAACTGTGGCGCCTGGTCGGGACGCCGACCATCGAATGCATCGCAGACGGGTGCCGGACACTCGCCATGCTCTGGAGCAGTGCATGGCGGGAAGCCAAGGCCAAGGCGCCGGCCGCGAATCCCGTGGGCGCTGGCGACCTGCGATCCCTCTACCTGGATCCTGCGTTCGCGCCGTCCGTCTATCTTCCGGAGCACATCGCGGACTGGTAGAGATCGTGATGGGTCGGCGGACGAGGCGTGCAAACGCGCTGCTTTTCCACCAACGAATGCGCCGCCCGAGTGAAAGCTCTGGGCCGAAAGGCTGGTACTACACCCGAGATGTCCCGGAAGGTGTAAGACCGCCCGTGAGGCGATGGGCTGGCAGTGGGGGGCCGACGGTATGAGGAATTCAACGTTGGGCGATTGGCTTCGTGGCCTGGTCACCGTGGCGGCGATCCTGATCGCCGTCTACTGGCTCAGCGTCGTTGCCGGCTATCTGTCGGCCCCGACCGTCAAAGATCCACAGGGTAACATCATCGACCCGTACGCCCGGTCGAAAGACATCCTGCTGCTCGTTTTTCCCCTCGTCACGATCGTGTTCGGATACTGGTTCGGGCAGCAGGGTAAAGAAACCGCCGAGAAAAAGGCTGATGATGCGGGCCGCAAACTGAACTCCGTACTCGACGCTGCAGATCCCGGACTGCTGCAGAAGGCCAAGAGCAACAGTCCGGGGACCTTTACCGAGTAGACCCGCGCCCGGCCGGGACCGATCAGACGCCGAGTAATATGGTCGTTCTCGAGGCTCAGTGGGCCTTGTGGTAGGCCTCGGTGACCTCGGCGGGGATGCGGCCGCGTTCGGAGACGGTCATGCCCTGGCGGCGGGCCCATTCCCGGATGGCCTGATTCTGCTCGCGGTCGACGCTCGCGCGCCCGGAAGGGCGGGACGAGCCGGTTGCGCTGTTCGGACGCGGAGCCGATCGGCCGGTGCGGCGGCGGCCGGCGAGGCGGCGCGCGTGGGCCACGTAGTCGGCGAGGGCGTCGCGCAGGTTCGCGGCGTTCGCGTCGGAGAGGTCGATCTCGTAGGTGGCGCCGTCGACGCCGAATTCGACGGTCTCGTCGGCCTCGGTCTGGTCGAGGTCGTCGACCAGGGACACCGTGGTGCGTTGTGCCACAGAGCGGCTCCGATCATTCGGGGGGTGGGTGCGCCCCCGAGTGTAGAGCGACGGGAATGGTCGACGCGCACTCACGGGGAACCACCGATGGCTGATGCGCAGAATCCACGAGGTCGCGGACGTGGGTGACTACTCGTCGTCCGGGGCGACGCCGTCGTCGCCGTGGGCGAGAACGGACAGGAAGCGGATGGGGAGTTCGACGAGCTCCTGCGGCCCGTGGAGACCCTCGCCGTCGAGCTGGAGGGCGTCGCCCGGGCGCATGGTGTAGCTCGACTCGCCGTGGGCGTAGACCATCACGCCCTCGAGCATGTAGAGCAGCTCGTGACCGGGGTGCTGGAAGAGGGGGAACTCCTCGCTCTGCTCGGTGAGCGTGACCAGGTGTGCCTCCTGTCGCTTGTGCGGGCCGCGCAGGGACCCCAGGAGCGTGTAGTCGTGGCCCACCCTGGTTCCTCGGGCGACGATCCGCGGACCGGAGCCGGCGGGCGTGAACACCGCCTCCCGCTCCACGTCGGCACCGCGGAAGAACGAGGTGACGGGCACGTCGAGGGCGTCGGCCAACCGCGCGAGGGTGGTGAGGCTGCACGAGGTCTGGGCGTGCTCGATCTTCGAGAGCATCGGCTTGGAGATGCCGGTCCGGACCGCCATCTCGGCCAGGGTGGCGCCGGACTCCTGGCGGATGTGGCGGACCCGCGCGCCGATGGCGCGCTCGAGCCTGCCCTCCTGGGACCGTGGCGAGCCGACCTCGCGGGCCGCCGGACCGTGGTCCTCGATCGGTGGCCTCACCGCATCTGTCCCGCGCCGACGTAGGGGTGGGGGCTACGGAGCAGAGCGCCCTCGGCGAACCGCGCGAGGCGGAAGTCCGTCTCCGGGATGTCGGAGTCACTGCTCCTTCCGTCGACGACGAGGTCGGCGGCGAGCCGCCCGACGGCGGGGGAGATCTTGAAGCCGTGCCCGGAGAAGCCGGCCGCGGCGACCAGGCCGTCGACTCCCTCGACCCGCGAGATGACCGGGTTGAAGTCGGGGGTGACGTCGTAGCAGCCGGCGTAGGTCGAGGAGATCGCCGGATCGGCCAGTCCGGGCAGGCGGGTCCCGACCTTCTCCACCGCGATGTCGATCGCCCGGGGGGTGGCCTGGTTGGAGTAGCGGTCGGGGTCGGCGGGCTCGAGCACCGAGAGATCCGAGTTCCCGAACAGCAGCTCGCCGGGCCCCTCTGGCCTGATGTACTGCAGCGAGATCAGGTCGGAGAACACCGGCACCGGCCCGAGGTCCTGACCGGGGTCGACGAGCACGATCTGCTCGCGATGGACGGTGATCGGCAGCTCGACCCCGTGGGCGGCGAGCAACGGCACCGACCACGGCCCCGCGGCGAGGACGACGTGGTCGGCGGCGATCTCCGTGCCGTCGGCGAGGGTGACGCCGGTGGCGCGGCCGCCCGCCGCGTTGATCGCGGTCACGGTGGTGCCCTGGCGCAGGCGCACACCGGCGCGGCGCGCGGCGGCGGAGAAGGCCTGAGCGGTCTGGTAGGCGTCGCCGTACCCGCCGCGTGCCTCCCAGGCGAAGGCCGCGAACGGGTCGAGGTCGGCGACCGGCCAGAGCTCGGCCACCTCGGAGACGTCGATGTCCTCGGTCTTCACCCCGACCGCGCGCTGGTCGGCCATGGAGGCGTGCAGGGCGTCGACGTTCTCGGGTCCCACGCCGACGACGTAGCCGGTCTGGTGGAACCCGACGTCCAGGCCGAGCACGTCCTCGGCGTTCTCGAAGACGTCGAGGCTGCGGGTGGCCATCGCCGCGAGCGAGGACACGCCGTAGTGGCAGCGCACGACGCCCGACGACTTGCCGGTACCGCCCGAGCCGACGGTGGCGCGCTCGACGATCTGCACATCGGTGACCCCGCGCCGTGCGAGCGCCCAGGCGGTGGAGCACCCCTCGAGGCCGCCGCCGATGATCACAACCTCAGGCATGCTTCCTCCCCGGGATCCAGTCGGTGCCCGCGAGCGGGACGCGGGCCATGGCGGCGGCCTCGATGGTCAGCGCGACGAGGTCCTCGGGCTCGAGGTGCCGCACGTGGGACTTGCCGCAGGCCCGCGCGATCGTCTGGGCCTCCATCGTCAGCACCCGCAGGTAGTTCGCGAGCCGCTTGCCGGCGAGGACCGGGTCGAGTCGCGCCGCGAGCTGGGGGTCCTGGGTGGTGATGCCTGCCGGGTCGCGCCCGTCCTGGAAGTCGTCGTAGTACCCCGCCGCCGAGCCGATGGCCTCGTACTCGGCGGTGTAGCGCGGGTCGTTGTCGCCCAGCGCGATCAGCGCCGCCGTGCCGATCGCCACCGCGTCGGCGCCCAGGGCCATCGCCTTGGCGACGTCGGCGCCGGTGCGGATACCGCCGGAGACGATCAGCTGGACGCCGTGCCGGTGCAGGCCGAGCTCCTGGAGCGCAGCCACCGCCTGCGGGATCGCGGCGAGCGTGGGGATGCCGACGTGCTCGATGAACACTTCCTGGGTCGCGGCGGTGCCTCCCTGCATGCCGTCGACGACGACGACGTCGGCCCCGGCGGCGACCGCGAGCTTCACGTCGTAATACGTCCGGGTGGCGCCGACCTTGACGTAGACCGGCTTCTCCCAGTCGGTGATCTCGCGCAGCTCGAGAATCTTGATGGCGAGATCGTCCGGGCCCGTCCAGTCCGGGTGCCGGCAGGCGCTGCGCTGGTCGATGCCCGCGGGCAGCGTCCGCATCCCGGCGACCCGATCGGAGATCTTCTGGCCGAGCAGCATCCCGCCGCCGCCGGGCTTGGCGCCCTGCCCGAGCACGACCTCGATCGCGTCGGCCTTGCGCAGGTCGGTGGGGTTCATGCCGTAGCGGCTGGGCAGGTACTGGTACACGAGGGTCGCGGACTGGCCGCGCTCCTCGGTCGTCATGCCGCCGTCACCGGTGGTGGTCGACGTGCCGACCTCGCTGGCGCCCCGGCCGAGGGCCTCCTTGGCCTGGCCGGAGAGCGCACCGAAGCTCATGCCCGCGATCGTCACCGGGGTGTCGAGATGCAGCGGATACGTCGCGTGGCGGTCGCCGAGCACGACGTCGGTGTCGCAGCGCTCGCGGTATCCCTCGAGCGGGTAGCGCGACATCGAGGCGCCGAGGAACAGCAGGTCGTCGAAGTGCGGGACGGCACGCTTGGCGCCCCAGCCGCGGATGTCGTAGACGCCGGTGTCGGCGGCGTGCCGGATACCGGCGATGGTGGCGCGGTCGAAGGTGGCCGACTCGCGGAGTCCGCGTTCGGCGGGGGACGCGGTCATCAGTAACTCCCCGAGTGCTCGGCATGGAAGTGGTAGAGGCGGCGTGCGGAGCCGTAGCGGCGGAACTCCGCCGCGTCGTGCTCGAGGTGCGCGGCCGCGAGGAGCTCGGTGAGCTCGGCGCGGTGCTCGTCGCGCATCTCCTTCTCCACGCAGTCCGCGCCGAGGGGCCCGACCGTGCCGCGGACGTAGAGGCGGGCCTCGTAGATCGAGTCGCCGAGGCCGTCGCCGGCGTCGCCGCAGACCACCATCCGCCCGGCCTGGGCCATGAAGGCGCTCATCGGGCCGACGGAGCCGCCGACGACGATGTCGACGCCCTTCATCGAGATGCCGCACCGCATCGAGGCCGACCCCTCGATCACGAGCAGCCCGCCGTGCGCGGTCGCCCCGGCGGACTGCGACGCGTCGCCGGTCACGCGCACCGTTCCGGACATCATGTTCTCGGCGAGGCCGGTGCCCGCGTTCCCGTGGATCGTCACCGTGCCGCCGTCGTTCATGCCTGCCGCGTAGTAGCCGACGTGCCCGCGGACGTCGACCGTGATCCCGCTGTCGACGCCGGCGGCGACCGCGTGCGCGCCGCCGGGATTGAGGACCTCGTAGACCTTCGCTCCGGGTCCCCCGCCCACCCCGTGCAGCTCGGCGTTGAGCGTGCGGACGGGCGCGGAGGCGAGGTCGACGGTGCGGACCTCGTCGATCACCGGGTCCATGCGTAGACCTTTCCGGGCTCGGGCTCGTAGAGGCGGGCGGACTCGATCCCGGGCAGACCGGTGAGGGCGCGGAACTCCGAGGCCATGGCGACCCAGGCGTCGGTCTCGGCGATGACCGCGGGCTTGCAGGCGATCGGGTCGCGGACCACGGCGAACCCCTCCGCGC
This sequence comes from Actinomycetospora sp., assembly GCF_036497245.1. Lineage (GTDB taxonomy): Bacteria > Actinomycetota > Actinomycetes > Mycobacteriales > Pseudonocardiaceae > Actinomycetospora. The sequence goes on from NZ_DASXJS010000268.1 coordinate 21,457, forward strand.
TGGTGACGAGGAGGGTGTAGAAGCCGTCGAAGGTCTCGCGCAGTGCGAGCAACGCCTTCTCGAGGTCCTCGCCCTGGGCCAGCCGCGAGGCGACGAAGCGGGCACCGACCTCGGAGTCGTTCTCCGAGTCGAAGTGCACGCCCTCGCGCTCGAGGTGGCGCCGGATGGTGGCGTGGTTGGAGAACGAGCCGTTGTGGACGAGGCACTGGTCGGGGCCGACCGAGAACGGGTGGCACCCGGCCGGGATCACGGCGGACTCGGTGGCCATGCGGGTGTGCGCGAGGCCCTGCCAGCCGTTCGCGTTCACCAGGTCGTAGGTCGCGGCCAGCTCCCGGGGGTGACCGGTGCCCTTGTAGACGGCGAGCTCGTGGCCCGAGCCGACGACGACCGCCGTCGGGAACGCGGTCGTCACGCGCGCCACGAGCTCGTCGATGCCGATCGGCGCCGCGACGATCGTGGTGTCACCGGCGGGCGTCACGAGCGCACCGTCGGCCGCGAGCCCGCTCGTCTCGGCGTCCTCGGGCAGGAGCACCGAGACGGTGGCGTACCCCTCGGGAGAGCGGCGACTGTCGCCGTAGACGGCGACCCCGGCGGAGTCGGGGCCGCGCTCGACGACCCCGCACAGCATGGAGTCCAGCAGCCGGCCGAGCTGCGGGTACAGCTCCGGATCACGCAGGTGGAGCCCGACGATCCCGCACACGGGCGTTCTCCTCTCGAGGTCGGGGCTCAGAAGGCGGTCAGGTAGCGGTCGTGCTCCCAGGAGCCGACCGTGCCGTGCCAGTCGAGGAACTCCTCGCGCTTGATGGTCGCGAAGTACTCCGCGACGCCCGGACCCGCGGCGTCGAGGGCTCCGGTGACCACCGGGTCGACGGCGAGGGCCTCGACGGCGTGCAGCAGCGTCGGCGGGAGCTCGCGGCGGTCCGCGGTGTGCTCGCCGCGGCCCGGCGCACCGGGGTCCACCTCGCGGGTGACCCCGTCGAGGCCGGCGCCGAGCGCCACCGCGAGGGCGAGGTAGGGGTTCGCGGCACCGTCGCCGCCGCGCAGTTCGATGCGGTTCCCGTCGGGGATGCGCACGAAATGGGTGCGGTCGTTGCCGCCGTACGTCGGCAGGCGGGGCGACCACGTCGCGCCGGACCGGGTGGTGGTGGCCCCGGTGCGCTTGTAGGAGTTCACCGTCGGGGCGAGGACGGCCTGCATGCCCGTGGCGTGTTCGAGGATGCCGCCGAGGAACCGGTACGCGAGCTCGGAGAGGCCGAAGCCGCGCGGGTCGTCGTCGTCCGGGAAGCGGGACGCGCCGTCGCGCCACAGCGAGAGGTGCAGGTGCATCCCGGAGCCGGTGCGGTCGGCGAACGGCTTGGGCATGAAGGTCGCGGTCATCCCGCGCTGCTCGGCGAGCACCGAGATCAGGTACCGCGCGGTGATGACGCGGTCGGCCGTGGTCAGCGCGTCGGCGTAGGCGAAGTTCTGCTCGAACTGCCCGTTGGCGTCCTCGTGGTCGTTGGCGTAGTTGCCCCAGCCCAGGGCGTTCATCGCCGTCGAGATGCCGGTGAGGTGGTCGTACATGCGGGTCAGCCCGCGGGCGTCGTAACAGGGACGTGCCTCGGTGTCCTTGACGTCGGCCGGGGCGAGGGCGCCGTCGTCGTCACGGCGGACCAGGAAGTACTCGATCTCGGCGCCGGCGAACAGCTCGAGCTGCTGGGCCTGGGCCCGGGCCAGCATGTTCTTGAGGATCACCCGCGGGGCGTAGGGCCACGGCTGCCCTTCGACGTGCGGGTCGCAGTGCACCAGCGCCAGGCCCTCCCGGACCCAGGGCAGCGGCGTGTAGCTGGCCAGGTCCGGCACGACGACCAGGTCCGGGTCGCTCGGCTGTTGCCCGATCGCCCCCACGGCGTAGCCGGCGAACCCGACACCCTCGTACTGCAGCTCGTCCGCGGACTCGACCGGGACGAGCTTCGCGCACGGCTTGCCGGTGAGGTCGACGAACATCGCGAGCAGGAACCGGACGCCGTCGGCCCGGGCCAGCTCGGCCAGCGACGGCTCGGCGACAGAGTCGACCGTGGTGGTGGGGACCTGTTCGGGCCGCGCCACGGAAGAGGCATCGATCGTCATCGTGGATCCCTTCGGGTCGTCGGACGAAACGTAATCTCTTCCGAGGAGATGTGGAAGCACGGCACCGCTCGCCGCCACGCTCGGACCGTGCTGGCCACGTTCGTCTCGAGCGGCGAGCTCGATGACATTCAGTCCCAGCTGCCGGCCGGGTTCGCGCCGTTGTTCGCCGGAGCACGACCGGGGATCGAGTGGACGTCCGACCCGACCCCTCGATCCCCACGGCGGGGCCTCGGCAGGGTCAGGTTGCGCCGGTGGCGGCGAGCCACCGGTGGGCTGCGGGCTCGGCAAGGCCGACCAGGTGAAACCCGACGCCGTCGGCGTTGGCGCGTTGGCGAGCCACCGTCAAGACGTCGATGCCCGCCTGATCACAGGCGTGCACCCGACTCACGTTGATCACGACCACGGTGGGTGCAGCGTCGAGCACGGCGTGCAGCCGCGCGCTGAGCACCGCGCTGTCGTTGCGCCCGATCGCGCCGGACACGGTGATCATGGTGCCGCCACCGTCGGCGGGGTCAAGGTGTCGGACCTCGATCGAGGCACAGTCGGGGACCACGCGGTAGGCGCGCTCCGGGTCAGGGTCGGTGTGAGATTCGGAGGTGGTCACGGGCACTCCAGCGGCACAGGCACGATGAGACGGTGCGCGGCTGGAACCTCAACCGAGGGCCGCGGCTACCCCGCCGCTCAGCGAGCCACACCACCGGCGATCGGATCGCCGGACCGGGCGAGCTGGCCCCGGGCGCCGGGCCCTTGCTCCGAGCTGTGAGGGCCCGGACGATCTGACCGGTGCGCTGACCTCCCTTCCTCGGAGTCCTGTCCGGGACTGGCCAGCGGTCGTGCTCGTCGTGCTCGGAGCCCTGTCATATTCCGGAGGGTGCTGAGGCTGGAGTCTCGCCACGGACAGCTTGACGAAACCTACAGCTACAGATACAAATATCCGTGCCAGTGACGTTCAGAGTTGCAGTGCGGTCTTGGAAGGAGTGACTGTCGTGCTGCTGAACTACGATCCGGGGGATGCGCTGCGTTCGCTGGACCGGGTGACCGGTCGGCGGGGCCAGG
>NZ_DASXJS010000269.1:0-51505 GCF_036497245.1 Actinomycetospora sp.
TCGGCGAGGTGGGGGGCGGCCGGCGGCCCGGCGTCGGCCGGCGTCTCGTCGGCCGCGTCCTGGGGTCCGGTCACCTGATCCTGCACGGCGGGCCAGCCTAGGCGGCGCCTCCCGGGGTCCTCGTCGCCCGGTCCCCGGTAGCGCTCTCGACGGTTCCCTGGCCGCCTCACGCGCCGGCCCGCCGCCAGGGCCCGGCCTCGTGCCCAGCAGCTGCCCCCGGCCATGATCATGAATTCGTGTGCGACACGCCCAAGAACTGATGCGGACGCGCTCACGGCGATCAGATCGTGTCCGAGCACGGATCCGATCGGCGTCGGGCACCGTCCGAGCCGATGTGACGAACCGGCTCCGAGAAGACCAGATCCGTGCGCTGATCCGCGCCCAGGACGGCCACCTGACCATCCGGCAGGCGAAGGACTCCGGACTCTCGCGCGCCGCGATCGCCGCCCGGTTGAGATCGGGAGAGTGGACACGGGATCTGTACGGCGTCCTGAGAGCCACGGTCCATCCGATCACCCCACCCTCCAGGGTCCGTGCCGCGATGTTGTCCCTCGGCGACCGCGCAACGCTCGTCGGCCGGTCGGCCGCGTTCTGGTGGCATCTGACGGACATCGCACCCGCGGAGATCGAGATCGCGATGCCGCACGGGACCAGGGCCCGACCCCGGCCCGGCGTCCGGCTCGTCCACCGCGCCGTGTCACCGGAGGATCGGGTCGTGGTGGACGGGCTCGCGGTCACGAAGAAGCCGATCACGGTGCTCGCTGCTGTGGCGACGCTGGGCCTGCTTCTCGGTGCGCGCCTCATGGACCACGCGCTGCAGGCCGGCGTCAGCCTCGCCGCACTGCGCCAGGCACACCTGCGCAGCGCCGGCCGCCACGGGGCCCCGCTGGCCTCAGCGGTTGCTGATCCTCGCGGGTGGCGGCGCGCGGTCCGAGGCCGCACGGACGGCGCACCGACTCCTCCGTCTTGCCGGCGTGGGCGGGTGGCACGCGAACCACGAGGTGAGGCTCCGCGGATACGGACAGGCATTCCTGGATCTCGCGTTCACCGAGCACCGGGTGATCGTGGAGATCGACGGATGGGCCTACCACCGGGGTCTGCGGGAGTTCCTCCGCGACGACCGGCGGCAGAACGCCCTCGTCCTGGACGGCTGGGTCGTGATCCGCACGAGCTGGTTCGAGCTCCAGGAGACGCCGGAGACCGTCGTGCAGAACGTGACCGATGCGCTCGCCTCCCGGGCTCGCCCGGCCGAGATCTGATCCTCGTGAGCGTGTCGGCATCAGTTCTTGGGCGTGTCGCTCACGAGAACGTGACCATGGGTGGCTGGGATCAGCGCCTCGGCACCGCTCTCCGGAAGGCGGACCGTGGGTGTCAGGGGTCCGTCGTAGCGTGCGCCGCATGATCGAACCGACGGCCGGGCGCGCAGTAGCGGACGAGGCTGCTCCCTCGCGTGCCGCCGCGTCCGTCCCGACGGTGCCCCTCCCTCGTCCGGCACCGGACGCCGCACGACCCCTCTCGGAACCGGACGCCGCCCGACCCCCGTCAGCTCCGGACGGGGCCCGCCCGGTCACGCCGCCTCGGCAGGACGGGGAACGCCCGCGGCGCCGCCCGGCGCTCTCACCGTCGCGCGCCGCCGACTTCAAGCAGTGCCCGCTGCTCTATCGGTTCCGTGTGGTCGACCGCCTGCCCGAGCAGCGCTCCCCGGCCCAGGTGCGGGGCATCGTCGTGCACGCCGTTCTCGAGCGACTCTTCGGGCTCGAGCCCCCGGATCGGGTTCCGCCCCGCGCGCACGCCCTGCTGGCCGAGGTGCTCGCCGAGCTGACCGCCGAGGACCGCGCCCTCGTCGAGGAGGCCGACGCGGCCCGCCTGGTCGATGCCTACTTCGCGATGGAGGACCCGCGGCGGCTCACCCCGGAGGCGTGTGAGGTGTTCCTGGAGGCGGAGCTCGAGTCCGGGGTCGGGGTGCGCGGGTACGTCGACCGGTTGGACGTCAACGCCGCGGGCGAGCTGCGCATCGTCGACTACAAGACCGGCACCGCCCCGCGCGCGGTGTTCGAGGCGCGGGCGCTCTTCCAGCTCAAGTTCTACGCCCTGGTGCTCCTGCGCAGCCGCGGCGTGCTGCCCCGCCAGCTGCGGCTGATGTACCTCGGCGACGGGGAGAGCCTCAGCCACCGACCCGAGCGCGACGAGCTGGAGCGGTTCGAGCGCACCCTCGTCGCGCTCTGGCGTGCCGTGCTGCGCGCAGCGCCGACCGGGGACTTCCGCCCGAGCCCCGGACGGATGTGCACGTGGTGCTCGCACCAGGCCATCTGCCCGGCGTTCGGCGGTACCCCTCCCGAGTATCCGGGGTGGCCGGATGATCTCCCGGGCTGATCGGAGGGAGACTGCGACACCATGAGCTCCCCCGCGCTCGACCCCTACTTCACGGTCCTCGACGTGGACACCACGTCCGCCGACGACGCCCCGGCCGTGGAGAGCGGCACCCTCACCCGGGTCGAGGCCTCGGGGTCCACCGCCGGGCCGTGGTTCGCCGATGCCCAGCACATGGGACCGCCGAGCGCGCTGCTGGTCCGGGCCCTGGAGCGGGAGTCCGGGCGGGACGACGTCCGGCTCGCGCGGGTGACGGTGGAGGTGCTCGGCAAGGTGCCGGTCGGGCCGTTGGAGCTGCGTTCCCATGTCGCGCGACGCGGCCGCACCATCGAGCTGGTGGCCGCGGAGCTGGCCGCGCCCGGCTCCGGCTCGGGTGCTCCGCGGGCGGTGGCGCGGGCGTCGGGCTGGTTCCACGGAGTCCTCGACACCGCGGGCGTCGCGACGGTCCCCGGCTCCGCGATGCCTGCACTGCCCGGCCCCGACGAGGGGGTCCGGCGCGACATCCCGGAGGGGTGGCTCCCCGGCTACCTGACCTCGGTCGACTGGCGCTGGATCGAGGGCGGTCTCGACGAGACCGGGCCGGGTCGGGCGTGGGGGCGCCTGCTCACCCAGGTCGTCGCGGGTGAGGAGCCGTCACCGGCCCAGCGTCTCGCCGCGGTGGCCGACTCGACCAACGGGTGCGCGTCGCGCCTCGACCTGCGCTCGTGGCTCTTCGTCAACACCGATCTCACGCTGCACCTGCACCGCGCACCCCGAGGCGAATGGACGGGGCTGGACGCGGACAGCGTCATCGGGCCCGAGGGCACCGGGACGGCGTACTCGGTGCTACACGACGAGACGGGCCCGGTGGGTCGGGCGGCGCAGGCCCTCACGGTCCGGCCCCGCTGACACCGGGGGCCCTGCTGAGGCGAGTGCCCGGAGCCGGCCCGGGAGGGGCAGGTCCCGGGGTGCGGGGGCCGGCGCGGCCCCCGCCCCGGGGTCAGCGCCCGGCGACGCCCAGCTGGCCCGACGTGGGATCGGACGACGACGGCGACTCGGCCGGCGGCGGGGCGGCTCCCGGCATCGAGCTGATGCCGCCGTGACCGGGCAGCACCGCACGGCAGGACTGCAGCGAGGCGGTGACGATGCCGGTGCAGCCGAGGTCGGCGAGCTCGTCCATCACGTCGTTGACCCGGGTACGCCGCACCATGGCCCGGACCGCGACCCAGCCGTCGAGGGACAGCGGCGCGACCGTGGGTGCCTGCACGCCGGGCGTGACGCGGACGGCGTCCTCCTGCACCTGGACGGGGCAGTCGTAGTCGAGCATCACGTACTGGCGGGCGAACACCACGCCGCGCAGGCGCTCGACGAACCGGTACTTCGCCTTGCCGATCAGGTCGGAGTCCGGCTGCTGGTCGAACTTGGCGTTGCGGTCCACGACGACGGCCTGCGAGGCGAGGATCGGGTCGCCGATCGTCGCCAGCCCGTGCTGGGCGAGCGTCCGGCCGGTGGACACGACGTCGGCGATGGCGTCGGCCACCTCGAGCTCGATCGACACCTCGACCGCACCGTCGAGGCGGATGACGTCCTTGGCAGCGATCCGCTGCTGGGCGAGGTTGGCGCGGACCAGGCGCGGGAACGACGTCGCGATCCGCTTGCCCGCGAGGTCCTGGACGGACCAGCCGTGAGCCTGCGGGGCGGCGTAGCGGAACTGCGACTGGCCGAACCCGAGCTCGAGCACCTCGTTGACCGACGCCGACGACTCCTCGGTCAGGTCGTGCCCGGTGATGCCGAGGTGCAGCTGGCCCTCGGAGACGTAGGTGGCGATGTCCTTGGGGCGCAGGTAGAAGAACTGCACCCCGTTCGACTCGTCGTTGAGGGACAGGTCGCGGCTGTCCGACCGCTGCCGGTAGCCGGCGTCGCGCAGCATGCGCGAGGCCTCCTCGGCGAGGGAGCCCTTGTTCGGGACGGCGACGCGCAGCATGGCTCTCTCCTGATGAGGCGCGTTCAGGATCGCGCCCGGCGGTGTGGAACGGGAGTCGGGTGAGCGATCACAGGTACTTGTACACGTCCTCGAGCGTCAGACCACGCCCGAGCAGGATCACCTGCGTGCGGTAGAGCAGCTGGGAGATCTCCTCGGCGAGCTTGTCGTCGGTCTCGTGCTCGGCGGCCAACCACACTTCCCCCGCCTCTTCGAGAACCTTCTTGCCCTGCGCGTGGACCCCGTCGTCGAGCGCGGCGACCGTGCCCGATCCCTCGGGGCGGTCGCGTGCCTTCGTGCTGAGCTCCTCGAAGAGCTCTTCGAACGTCTTCACGTCGGACGATGGTCGCATCACCGGGTTCGCTCGCGCCCACCGGATGGTTCATCGCGCCGCAGGCGGTCGTCGCCGATCGGCAGGCGTACAGCGGTCGGTGGCAGTCGACTGGTCCGAACGGCCTAGTGGACGTTGACCGCCAGCAGCGACCGCAGATCGTCGACCCCGAGATCGACGAGGGAGTCGCGGAAGGTCCGCCGCTCCCCCGCCGGGACGTCGACGTCCGCAGGCACCACCAGCACCGAGGCTCCGGCCGCGGCGGCCGACGCCGTCCCCGTCGGGGAGTCCTCGACAGCGACGCAGCGGCCCGGGTCCACCCCGAGCAGCTCCGCGGCGCGCAGGTACGGGGCCGGGTCGGGCTTGGTCGCCGCCACCTCGTCCCCGCAGACCGTGACGTCGAAGAACTCGCGCCCGATCGTGTCCAGCGCGACCTCGGTGAGCTCCCGGTAGGTGCTCGTCACCAGCGCGGTCGGCAGCCCGGAGGCGCGCACCGTCGCGAGCGCGTCCCGGGCCCCGGGGCGCCACGGGAGCCCCTGGGCGAACAGCGCGAACGTGCGGTCGAGCAGCCATCGGCCGTCGCGGTCGACGCCCTCGACGCCGTCGGGGTCCGGCACCCCGACCTCGCGGCGCACCGTCGTGACGGTGCGCCGCAGGCTGGAGCCGGTCAGGTCCTCCCGGGTCGCGGCCGAGAGCTCGCCGCCCAGATGGGCGGCGAGCTCGGCCATCGTGATCGACCAGAGGCTCTCCGAGTCGACCAGCGTGCCGTCCATGTCCCACAGGACGGCCTGGAGATCACCCACGGTCGCCCCGGAGGGACTCAGGCATTGAAGTACTTCGCCTCCGGGTGGTGGACGACCATCGCGTCGGTCGACTGCTCCGGGTGGAGCTGGTCCTCCTCGGAGAGCTCGACGCCGATGCGGCTCGGGTCGAGCAGCGCGACGATCTTCTCGCGGTCCTCGACGTTCGGGCACGCCCCGTAGCCCAGCGAGTAGCGCGCGCCGCGGTACCCGAGCTTGAAGTACTCGTTGACGTCGGCCGGGTCCTGGTCGGCCATGCACGACCCGTCCGCGAAGGTCAGCTCCTCGCGGACGCGGCGGTGCCAGTACTCCGCCAGCGCCTCGGTGAGCTGCACGCCCAGGCCGTGCACCTCGAGGTAGTCGCGGTAGGAGTTCTCCGCGAACAGCGTGTTCGCGAAGTCCGCGATCGGCTGACCCATCGTCACGAGGTTCATCGGCATGACGTCGACGGCGCCGAGCTCGCGGGCCTCGTCGCGGGTGCGGAAGAAGTCCGCGAGGCACAGGCGCCGGTCGCGCTTCTGGCGCGGGAACGAGAAGCGGTGCAGCTCGTTCGCGTCCGGCTTGGCCTCGTCGAGCACGACGATGTCCTGGCCCTCGGAGATCACCGGGAAGTACCCGGCGACGATCGCGGCGTGCGCGAGGATCCCCTCGGACTGCAGCCGGTCGAGCCAGTAGCGCAGCCGCGGCTTGCCCTCGGTCTCGACGAGCTCCTCGTACGACGGTGCGTCCTCGCCCTTGGAGCCGCGCAGGCCCCACTGGCCGAAGAAGGTGGCGCGCTCGTCGAGCAGCGACGCGAAGTCCGCCAGGCGGATACCGCGGACCACGCGGGTGCCCCAGAACGGCGGCTGCGGGACCTCGATGCGCCGCGCGACGTCGGAGAGCGCGTCCGGGTCGTACGAGTCGGGCTCGCCGCCGGCCTCCTCGTCACGCTTGGCCTTGATGCGCTCGGAGCGCTCGCGGCGCTCCTTGCGCTCGGCGGCCTTCTCCTTCTCCTCCTCCGACGGGCCCTCGCCGGTCATGACGGAGTCCATGAGCCGCAGGCCCTCGAAGGCGTCCTTCGCGTAGCGGACGTCGCCCTGGTACATCTCGCCGAGGTCGTTCTCGACGTAGGAGCGCGTGAGCGCCGCGCCGCCGAGGAGCACCGGGTACTTGTCGGCGATCCCGCGGTCGTTCATCTCCTTCAGGTTGTCCTTCATGACCACGGTGGACTTCACCAGCAGCCCGGACATCCCGATCGCGTCGACGGAGTTCTCGTCGGCGGCCTCGAGGATGGCGTTGATCGGCTGCTTGATCCCGATGTTGACCACGTCGTAGCCGTTGTTGGACAGGATGATGTCCACGAGGTTCTTGCCGATGTCGTGGACGTCGCCCTTGACCGTCGCCAGCAGGATCTTGCCCTTGCCGGAGTTGTCGTCGGCCTCCATGAACTGCTCGAGGTGCGCGACGGCCGCCTTCATCACCTCGGCCGAGGCGAGCACGAAGGGCAGCTGCATCTTGCCCGCGCCGAAGAGCTCACCGACGACCTTCATGCCACCGAGCAGGTCGGTGTTGATGATGTCGAGCGGCTCCTTCTCCTGCATGCCGGCGTCGAGGTCCTCCTCGAGGCCGTTGCGGTTGCCGTCGATGATCCGCTGCGCGAGGCGCTCGAACAGCGGCATGGCCGCGAGCTCCTCCGCGCGCTGGTCCTTCGACGACTGCGCCGAGACGCCCTCGAAGAGGTTCATGAAGTGCTGCAGCGGGTCCGGGGTGTCCCGGTCCTCCTGGCGCCGGTTGTAGACCAGGTCGAGCGCGGCGTCGCGCTGAGCGTCGTCGATCTGCGACATCGGCAGGATCTTCGCCGAGTTCACGATCGCGGTGTCGAGGCCGGCATCGACGCACTCGGACAGGAAGACCGAGTTCAGGACCTGGCGGGCGGCCGGGTTGAGGCCGAAGGAGATGTTCGACAGGCCCAGCGTGGTCTGGACCTGGGGGTAGCGCTCCTTGAGCTGCTTGATCGCGTTGATCGTCTCGATGCCGTCCTTGCGGACCTCCTCCTGACCGGTGGAGATCGGGAAGGTCAGGCAGTCGATGATGATGTCCTCGACCCGCATGCCCCAGTTGTCGACGAGGTCCTCGATGAGGCGGAACGCGACGCGGGTCTTCCACTCCGCGGTGCGGGCCTGGCCCTCCTCGTCGATGCAGAGCCCGACGACGGCGGCGCCGTGCTCGTGCGCGAGGCGCATGATCTTCTGGAACCGCGAGTCCGGGCCGTCGCCGTCCTCGTAGTTCACCGAGTTGACGGCGCTGCGTCCACCGAGCTGCTCGAGGCCCTTCTCCAGGACCTCGGGCTCGGTGGAGTCGAGCACCACCGGCAGCGTCGACGCCGTCGAGACGTCGTGGGCGAGGCGGTCCATGTCCGCCTGGCCGTCACGCCCGACGTAGTCGATGCAGAGGTCCATCCAGTGCGCGCCCTCGCGGGTCTGCGCCTTCGCGATGTCGACGCAGCGCTCGTAGTCCTCCTCGACCATCGCCTCGCGGAACGCCTTCGAGCCGTTGGCGTTCGAGCGCTCGCCGATCATCAGCAGGCCGACGTCCTGGCGGAACGGCACCGTCTGGTACATCGACGAGATACCCGGCTCGGGCTTCGGGTCGCGGGTGGCCGGCGTGAGGCTCCGGCAGGTCTCGGCGAGGGCGCGCACGTGGTCGTTCGTCGTGCCGCAGCAGCCGCCGACGAGCTGGAGGCCGTAGTCGGTGATGAACGAGGCGCAGTAGTCCGCGAGCTGCTGGGGCTGCAGCGGGTACTCGGGCCCGTTCGGGCCGAGCTCCGGCAGGCCGGCGTTCGGCATGACCGTCACCGGGATGCGGCTCTGGCGCGACAGGGCGCGCAGGTGCTCGCTCATCTCGGCCGGGCCGGTCGCGCAGTTCAGGCCGATGCCGTCGATGCCGAGCGGCTCCAGGGCCGTCAGGGCTGCCGTGATCTCGGAGCCGACGAGCATGGTGCCGGTCAGCTCGACGGTGACGTGGCAGATGACGGGGACCCGGCGGCCGTACTGCTCCATGGCCCGGTACGCGCCGAGGATGGCGGACTTGGCCTGGAGCAGGTCCTGGCAGGTCTCGACGAGGATCGCGTCGGCGCCGCCCTCGAGCTGGCCGAGCACGGAGTCCACGTAGGCGTCGCGCAGCTGGGCGAACGGCGCGTGACCCAGGGTCGGCAGCTTCGTGCCGGGCCCGTTCGAGCCGAACACGAAGCGCGGGCGATCCGGCGTGGCGAACTCGTCGGCGGCCTGGCGGGCGATCCTGGTGCCGGCCAGCGACAGTTCGTAGATGCGGTCCGCGATGTCGTACTCGTTGAGGTTCGGCCAGTTGGTGCCGAAGGTGTTCGACTCGATGATGTCCGAGCCGGCGTCGAGGTGGCCCTGGTGGACCGCGAGCACGGCGTCCGGGCGGGACACGTTCAGGATCTCGTTGCAGCCCTCGAGGTTCTCGAAGTCGTCGAGGCTGAGATCCTGGTCCTGCAGCGCGGTGCCCATGGCACCGTCGCCGATGAGGACACGCTCGTGGAGTGCGGTCAGGAACGGTGACTCACTCTCGGTTGCCATCACACGATCGTAACGTGACCTGGGGGGTCAACCGGTTCCCCTGCGAGCCTCGTCACGACCCGTAAGCTTGTGCAGGTGTCCGACTCCGATCACCTCGACCCCACGCACGAGCTGACCGATCCGGTCATGCTCTGCGCGTTCGAGGGCTGGAACGACGCTGGTGACGCGGCCAGCACCGCCGTGGAGCATCTCGCGCTGAGCTGGGACGCCAGCGAGCTCGGCGCGATCGATCCGGAGGACTATTACGACTTCCAGGTGTCCCGGCCGACGGTGCGTCTCGTCGACGGGATCAGCCGCGCGATCGACTGGCCGACCACCCGGTTCACGCTGTGTCGCCCGCCCGGTTCCGCGCGGGACCTGGTGCTGGTGCGGGGCATCGAGCCCAACATGCGGTGGCGCTCGTTCGTCGCGGAGATCGTCACGAAGGCCGAGGAGCTCGGCATCACCACCGTGATCACCCTCGGCGCGCTGCTCGCCGACACGCCGCACACCCGGCCGGTGCCGGTCACCGGGTCGTCGTTCGACAAGGACTCGGCCGCACGTCACGGGCTCTCGCGGTCCCGCTACCAGGGGCCGACCGGGATCACCGGGGTGCTGCAGGACGCGTGCGTGCAGGCGGGCATCCCCGCGATCTCGTTCTGGGCCGCGGTCCCGCACTACGTCTCGCAGCCGCCCGCGCCGAAGGCCACGATCGCGCTGCTGCAGCGGGTGGAGGAGGTCCTCGACGTCGAGGTGCCCCTCGGCTCGCTGCCCGAGCAGGCCGAGCAGTGGGAGCGCACCGTCTCCGAGATGGCCGACGAGGACGACGAGGTCCGCGAGTACGTCAAGGCCCTCGAGGAGGCCGGCGACGCCGAGAACGACCTCACCGAGGCGTCCGGCGAGGAGATCGCCGCCGACTTCGAGCGCTACCTGCGCCGTCGCGACCCGGGCAACGGCCCGGGTGGCACCGGCGGCGTGGCGGGCGGGCCCAACCTCGGCGGTCCCTGGGAGCGCTGACCCGCCCGGGCCCCGTCGTCAGCGCAGGGTGCGCGCCGCGTCCACGTCCAGCGCCGGTCCCCGCGGGAGGAGCCCGACCACGCTGCGTGGTGCCGGACGCGGTGCGCCCAGCCCGAGCGCGGTCGCCGACCGGACCCCGGGCACCGGGAACACGCGCCCGACGGTGTCGACCACGACACCGCGTGCCGGGTCCGCCTGCTCCCCCGGCCCCACGGGCACCACGTAGGCGCCCGACCCGGCGATCCGCACCGCGTCCACCGCCCGCGGTCCGGGGATCGTGGGGTCGGAGGCGGGTGTGGGCGGCACGGGCGTCGGCAGCGTCTCCGGGACCGTGATCGCCGTCGGGACCCCGGGCAGGGCCGACGGTCGCGCGCACACCACCGGGGCCCGGTCGACGCCGAGCAGGCGCGGGAAGGCGCGCGGGTAGGCCCTGAGGTCGACGCCGACCGCGCGGGGCAGCCGGTCCGAGGTCGCCGCCGGGATCGCCGCGATGCCGGGGTCCGCACCGGGCGTCGGCTCCGCGAACCGGACGAGCTGCGCGACGACCGCCGGGACCTCCTGCACCCCCCGGTCGAGCACCAGCACGAAGCGCGGCGCCGCGGGCGGCCCCGTCGTCGCCACCGACCCGACCGCGAGGCCGAGCGCCCGCGTCGCCGGGTCGCTCGGGGCCAGGCCCGCGCCTGCCACCTGCGGTGGCACCAACGGGGCACTCTCCGGCAGCGTGCCGAGCAGCGCGGACCCGACGGGGCGGGCGGGCTCCCCGGCGATCCCGAGCGCGCGGACGACCGCGCCCTGGGTGGGGTCCAGCGCCGCGCGGTGCCCGTCGGCGACGAGCCAGGTGGCCCCGTCGTCGCCCCGCAGCAGCACCGCCTCGTCGCCGCCGAGTGGGCGCCCCAGGGCCGGGAACCCGCCGAGCACCGCGGTCGCCCGCCGGAGCGCGGCCGGGTCCGTCGCCGGGGCAGCCGCGCCCTGGACGCGCACCGCGTCGCACACCGCCCAGGCGTCAGCGGTGGGCGCGGTCCCGGCGTCGGGCAGCTCCGAGGGCGCGCCGGCCAGCCCCGCGGGCGGGGTGCGGGGGGCGGTGGCGAGCGCGTCGTCGCGGACCGGGGTCGGGTCGGTCGCCTCCCCACCCGCCCCCGCGTTCGACGACGGGTCGGTGCGGGCCGGGTCGACCCCCGCCGCGAGCAGGCGGGCCGAGGCGAGGTCGGTGGTCGGGACGAGGCGGTCCGGGCCGTGCGCGACCACGTAGAGAGTCCCGGACGGCGTGCCGCGCACGATCGCGGACGCCCGCCAGTCGGTGTCCCCGCGGGCGACGCCGACCACCGCCGCGACGCCGAGGGCGAGCACCCCCAGTGCGGCCCCGACGACGAGCGCCCGACGACGGGTCCGTCCGGGGTCCGCGCCGGACGGGTCCGCGTGCGGGTCCCGGCCGACGAGCGCGGACTCCAGCCGCCGGGTGACCACGCGCTGGGCGTGGACGCGCGAGGGCGTGGGCGGGTCGGCCCGTCCCCCGCCCTCGGCCGGCCCGCCCCGGGTCATCTCCGCGGGATCAGCGGAGGGTCACGCCGAGCAGCGCGTCGACCGCGTCGGCGACGCGCGAGCCGGCGTCACCGACGGTTCCCGGCCCGTCCGCCGCCGGTCGGCGCAGCGCCTCGTCGGCCCAGGCGTCGACCGCGGCCAGCGCGCCGGGGCTGTCGAGGTCGTCGGCGAGGTGGACCCGCAGGCGGTCGATCATCTCCGCCGGGTCCGGCCCCGAGCCGAGCGAGGTCGCCTCGCGCCAGCGGTGCAGCCGGGCCTGGCCGCCGGTGAGCAGGTCCGCGGTCCAGGAGCGGTCGGTGCGCCAGTGCCCGGAGAGCAGGGCCAGCCGGACGGCCATCGAGTCGACGCGGTCACCGCGGAGCCGGGAGACGAAGACGAGGTTGCCCTTGGACTTGGACATCTTCTCGCCGTCGAGCCCGATCATCCCGGCGTGGCAGTAGTGCCGGGCCATCGGGTGGACCCCGGTGAGGGCCTCGCCGTGCGCCGAGCCGAACTCGTGGTGCGGGAACGCGAGGTCGGAGCCGCCGCCCTGCACGTCGTAGGTGTCACCGAGGCGGTTGAGGGCGATCGCGGTGCACTCGACGTGCCAGCCGGGGCGGCCGTCGCCGAGGTCGGAGGCCCACGACGGTTCCCCCTCGCGCGCCATCCGCCAGAGCAGCGCGTCGAGCGGGTGGCGCTTGCCGGGCCGGTCGGGGTCGCCGCCGCGGTCGGGGAAGACCTCGGCCATGCGCTCGGCGGAGTACCGCGAGACGTAGCCGAAGTCGGCCGCGGCCGTGTGGTCGAAGTAGACGTCGGGGAAGTCGGGGTCGTCGGCCCGGTACGCCGCGCCCGAGGCGATCAGCTTCCCGACGAGCTCGCTGATCTCGTCGACCGCCTCGACCGCGCCGATGTACTCGCGCGGCGGCAGCACGCGCAGCGACTCCATGTCCTCGCGGAAGAGCGCCGTCTCGCGCATCCCGAGGACCATCCAGTCGAAGTTGTCGCGCTCCGCCCGCTCGAGCAGCGGGTCGTCGATGTCGGTGACGTTCTGGACGTAGTGCACGTCGTGCCCGGCGTCTCGCCAGCATCGGTTGATCAGGTCGAACGTCAGGTAGGTGGCCGCGTGACCGAGGTGGGTGGCGTCGTACGGGGTGATGCCGCAGACGTACATCCCGGCGCCCGACGGGCCGGGCGTCGTCGGGCGGATTTCCCCGCTCGACGTGTCGTAGAGCCGCAGCGGCGGCGGGGTGCCGGGGACCTGGGGAACCTCGACCGATGACCACGAGCGCATGGCCCCGACCCTAAGCCCCAGACCGCCCCGGCCGGGGTCGAACCGTGGTGCACCGAACCGGTCCGCCCCCCGCACGCGAACGCCGTGTGGGACCCGGCCGGGTCCTGCCACAGGGTCGTCGCGGGCGAGCACGACGGCCCTGCTGTAGCGGAAGGGCCCGGCCGGGGCGGCCGGAGTCGCGGGGGGTTCGACTCCTGCCTGGGCCCACAGTAACTCACCGCTAGCGCCGTTCGGGTGGATCACCCGAGTGGGCGACCGTCCACGGCGTCACGTTCGTCACGCTGAGCCATCGCGAGGACGAATGTCTCAGCGACGCCGACTGTGGAGATAGTCGCTGACCACCGCGGCGCCCAGCCCGTCGAGGTCCGGAGCCACCACCCGTCCGCCGCTGCGCCGGGCCACCATGTCGACGAACTCCTCCAGTCGCGGGTCCTCCCCGAGCATGAACACCGTCAGCGCCGCCTTCAGCCGGGCGATGGCGTCCACCTCGTTGAGCGTCGCCCGCAGCGTCTCCGGGCTCGGCGGGTAGTCGAAGACCGCGTGCCCGTCCGGCTCCAGGTGCGCCGTCGGCTCGCCGTCGGTGACGACGAGGACCACGGGCGCGGCGTCGGAGTGCCTGCGCAGGTGGCGGCCGGCGAGGAGCAGCGCGTGGTGCAGGTTGGTGCCCTGCTCCCACGCCCCTTCCAGACCCGTGAGCTCCCCGAGCTCCACCGACTTCGCGTGCCGCCCGAAGGTGATGATCTGCAGCGCGTCGCCCCGGAACCGGGTGGAGACGAGGTGGTGCAGCGCCAGCGCGGTGCGCTTCATGGGCACCCACCGGCCGTCGGCCACCATCGACCACGAGGTGTCCACGCAGAGCGCCACCGCCGCACGGGTGCGCTGTTCGGTCTCGACGATCTCCACGTCGGTCACGTCGAGCGCACGGGGGTCCCCGGAGGCGTGCCGCATCTCGGCGTTGAGCAGCGTGCGGGACACGTCCCAGCGCTCGGTGTCGCCGAACGCCCACGGCCGGGTCCCGCCGCTGGCCTCGCCCGCCGCCCCGGAGCGCTGGGTCTCGCGCTCACCGCGACGCGTCGACATCGAGCCGACGACGTCGCGCAGGGCGGACTGCCCGAGCTGGCGCAACGCCTTCGGCGAGAGCGTGAGCGTTCCGTCCGGCCCGCGCTCGAAGACGCCCTGGCTCTCCAGCTCCCGCTCGAGCTCCGCGAGGCGCTGGGCGTCCACCCGGGCCTGCCGGCCGAGGGAGGCCTCGAGCGCCTCCAGGTCGATGTCCTCCATGCGCGCGCCCGGGTAGGACTGGGAGAGCTGCTCGGACAGCGAGTCGAGCTCGGCGAGCTGCTCCATGGCCCGCGTCGCCTCGCCCATCCCCATCGGGTTGTCGCCACGGAACCGGCCCTGACCGTCCCAGTCCTCCCCCGGCCGCATGGCCTGCAGCTGCGAGTCGAGGCGGGAGAGCTGCTCGGCGAGGCGGGGGTCACCGAACGCCGACTGCATGAGGCCCTCGAGCTCGGCCCGCTGCTCGGCCGACAGCGAGTTCATCATCCGCTGGGCCGCGGCCGCCCGCTGCGCCAGCAGGTCGACGAGCTCCTCGACGTTGCTCGGGTTCTCGGGGAAGAACTGGCCGTGCTGGGACATGAAGTTCGAGAACTGCTCCGCGGTGTCCTCGCCCCGGCCGTGGGCCTCGAGGAGCTCGTTGAGGTCCGAGAGCATCTCCCGGACCCCGTCGACGTCCTCCTGCGTGGCGTTCTCCATCGCCTCCTTCATGCCCTGGAAGCGCTGGTCGAGCGCCTCGCGGCCGAGCAGGTCCTGGATCTGCTCGAAGGCCTGGCGTGCCTCGGCGTTGCGCCAGTCGTAGTTCTCCAGCTCGCGGACCGCGCCCGCCGGGGAGTCCGGCAGGGCGTCGAGCGACATCTCGCGGAAGCGGGCGTCGTCCGAGTCCTCGGCCTGCAGCGAGTTCCGCTCGGCCTCGAGGGCCTGGTTCAGGAGCTCCCGGATCTCCTGGAGCGTTCCGTCGATCCGGTTCTCGCGCTGGAGGTTGCGCCGCTGCTCGTGCAGGCGCCGCTGCAGGTCGTCCAGACCCTGCTGGTCCCGCAGCCCGCGCCGCATCAGCTCGCGCATCGCCTGCCGCGGACTGGTGCCCTCCATGACGTCGCGCCCGAGGGCGTCCATGGCCCCCCGGACGTCGAACGGCGGAGCCAGCGGGTCGGGCCCGTCGTAGAAGCGGCCGTAGGTGTAGCGGCCCGAGCGGGGCCCGACGGGACCCCGACCTTCGCCTGCGGGGCGCTCGTCGTCTCCCCCGCCCGTCCCGTCAGCCGCCATAGGCCACCGTCCCGGCGTCCTCGTCGTCGTCCTTGGCGAGCTTGCGGGTCAGGTACAGGTGCTCCAGCGCCAGCTCGACGGCGCTGGCCAGCGGGCCGGGTGCCTCGGTGTCGCCCGCACCGAGCCGCTCGGCGACGGTGCGCACCACCGGCACGGCCGGCAGGGTCGCCACGACCTCCCGGGCGGGCACGCGCTCGCCCGTCACGACCTTGCGGCCCTCGGCGACCGCGTCCGCGAGTGGGCCGAGGTCGACCCCGGCGAGGCGCTTGCGGGCGGTCTCGGCGACCGCGCGGCGCAGCAGGTGCGTCAGCAGCTCCTCCTCGCGGCCCTCCTCGCCGGACTCGAACTCGAGCTTGCCGCGCAGCACCGGCGGCACCGCCTCGAGGTCCACCGGACGCGCGACGGCGGCGTCCTCACCGGTGACGGCGGCCCGGCGCAGCGCCGCGGCCGCCACCGTCTCGACCGCGGCCACGGAGAACCGGGCCGAGACACCGGAGCGCTGGTCGATGGCCGAGGCGTTGCGGAGGTTGCGGGTGAAGCGGGCGACGATCTCGACGAGGTGGTCGGGCACGTCGGCGACGGTGTCGGCCTCCTGGCGGATCAGGGCGATCTCGCCGTCGACCTCCATCGGATAGTGCGTCCGGACCTCGGCGCCGAACCGGTCCTTGAGCGGGGTGATGATCCGCCCGCGGTTCGTGTAGTCCTCGGGGTTCGCGCTGGCGACGAGCAGGATGTCCAGCGGCAGGCGCAGCGTGTAGCCGCGGACCTGGATGTCCCGCTCCTCCATGACGTTGAGCAGCGAGACCTGGATGCGCTCGGCCAGGTCGGGCAGCTCGTTGATCGTGACGATCCCGCGGTGGGTGCGCGGGACGAGGCCGTAGTGGATCGTCTCCGGGTCCCCGAGGCTGCGGCCCTCGGCGACCTTCACCGGGTCCACGTCGCCGATGAGGTCGGCGACGCTGGTGTCGGGCGTCGCGAGCTTCTCGGCGTAGCGCTCCGAGCGGTGCCGCCACGTGACCGGGAGAGCGTCGCCCTCGACGGCGGCGCGGCGGATGCTCGCCGGGACGATCGGCTGCTCGGGGTGCTCCCCGAGCTCGGAGCCCCCGATCACGGGGGTCCACTCGTCGAGGAGGGCCACGAGGCTGCGCAGCAGGCGGGTCTTGCCCTGGCCGCGCTCGCCGAGCAGCACGACGTCGTGGCCGGCGAGGATCGCGCGCTCGAACTGCGGGAGCACGGTGCGCTCGAACCCGACGATGCCGGGCCAGGGGTTGTCACCTGCCCGCAGGGTGGCCAGCAGGTTGGAGCGCAGCTCGTCGCGGATGCTGCGCAGGGTCTTCGCGGGGTGGTCGCTCGCGCGGAGCTCACCGAGGGTCGTGGGGAGGCCGGCGGGCGGGGCCGGGGTGTTCGGGGACTGAGCGGGCGCCTGATTCGGGCGAGGAGTGCTCACCTCCGCCACGCTACGACGACCTCGACACTCGCGCCGCTCTGATTGCGGGGACCGTCGATCCCTGCCTGCGCGGAGTCGACTCGCGGCATGATCGTTCTCCCGTCGCGATTCCGAGGACGGGGCGTCCGGATTCGCGACGGGAAAGTGATCACGGAGGCGGTCGACCCCGATCGTGTCCGGCGCGCCGCGCCTCCGGATCGCAGAGTCTCGACACCCACTCGAGTTGACTTCGGCTCCCGTTCCGACCACCACCGGCCGGTCCGAGGAGACGAGTTCCGGGGGGACATGTGGAGACCTTGCTGGCGATGATCGGCATGGCGTCGGCCGCGGGGGCGCTGCTCGCGCTGCTCGGGGGGCTCGCCCTCTGGGTGCGGCGGGCGAGCACCCGGCTCTGACCCGGATCCGACGTGACCCTCCTCCAGGAGTCCCCGCACCGACCCACCCGGCGCCTGCGTCGCGTCGCGGGCGCCGTCGTGGCGACACCTCCGCCGAAGGCGACCATCGTGCTCGCCGTCGTCGCAGCCGTTCTGCTGGGCCTCGCCGTCGTCGCCGTGCGGCCGCCGGCCACCCCGCACTGTGCCCAGGTCGGCGCTCCGCAGCACCGCGATGGCACACCCCTGCCTGCGTCCGACCCGATCGCGATCACCGTCGGCTCGATCGACGCGTGCTCGAGCCTGCTGCCGATCGGGCTCGACGCCGAGCGACGCATCGAGGTTCCGTCGGTGCACACACCGGAGCAGGCGGGCTGGTACCGGCTCGGTCCTGCGCCTGGCGCCCTGGGCCCGGCCGTCGTCGTCGGGCACATCAACGGCGACGGCAAGGACGGCGTCTTCGCGCATCTCGGCGGCGTCGAGCGCGGCGAGCACGTCGCGATCTCCCGCCACGACGGCAGGACGGTGTTCTTCACGGTCGCCGACGTCGTCCAGGCCGCCAAGGACGAGTTCCCGACGAGGGCCGTCTACGGCAACACCGCCGACTCCCAGCTCCGGCTCATCACCTGCGGCGGCGCCCTCGACCGCGGCGCGCACCGCTACGACGACAACGTGATCGTCTTCGCGACCTACGACGGCTGGTCGCCCACCCGCGCCTGATCCTCACCCACCACGAAGGAGACACACCCTCATGAAGCGCACCGCGTCCGCCGTCGCCCTCGCAGCGGCACTCCTGCTCGCCCCGGTCGCCGTGGCGGGCACCGCGACGGCCGACACCTACTACGCGAACTGCAAGGCCGCCTTCGCCGCCGGGCAGTCAAACATCCACCGCGGCGAGGCCGGATACCGCGCTCCGCTGGACCGCGACGGCGACGGTGTGGCCTGCGAGGCGGGCGACCCCGCCGCCGGCAACGGCGGCACCGGGTCGACCGCGCAGGGCGTGTCCGCCTCGCAGCCGTCGACCGGGGACCAGGCGTCGAGCCCGTCGACCGGGGACCAGGCCGGTTCGGAGGTCTCGACCGGCTCCGCGGGGTCGTCGGCCGACCAGGTCGCCGTCGTACCCGAGGGCGGCGCCGAGACCGGCGACGGCAGCACCGAGCGCGACACCGGCTGGTGGATCGGCGGCGCGCTCCTCGCGGGCCTGGGCGCGCTGGTCACGGCCCGGCGGGCACGGGTCACCGGCCGGCGGTGAGCCGGTCCGGCGGCCGGGACCCCGGTCCCGGCCGCCGGACCCGGTTCCCCGCTCACCCGGGCACGGTGCTCGGTGGCCACGTCGAAGGACGGTCATCGCGGACCACGATCTCCGTGATCACCACGCCGGACCCCTCGCTGCGGTCACCGGATGGCTGCCGACGACGGCTCGACCGCCCGGGGCCGCGCGGCCTCCCGGACCCGACGGGACGCGATCGCCATCCCCACCAGGCCCGCCAGCGCGACCGGGACGTGCACGGCCATCGCCACCCGGAACACCATCGGGCTCCACGCCTCGGGGGCGCCCGCCCCCTGCAGGTCGAGGATCACCCCGACCAGCCCCGCCACCGCGAGCGACGCCACGAACCCGCCCACGTTCACCACGCCGGAGGCCCGACCCACCTGCGACGGCGCCACCGCGGCCCGCGCGACGTCGAAGGCCACCAGTGACGCCGAGCCACCGCTGCCGAGGACCACCACGAGCCCGACGAGCACCGGCCACGGCACGGTGCCCGGCCACGTCAGGACCACCGTCCACGCCAGCACCTGGGCCACCACCGAGCCGGCGATCAGCGCGACCCGGCGGTGCGGGAAGCGTCCCGAGACCAGCCCGAACAGCGGTCCGATCACGATGTTGACCATGACGACGCCGCTGACCATCACCCGCGCCACCCCGGTCGGCACCCCCTCGCCCGCCACGAGGAACGGGAAGCCCCACAGCAGCCCGAACACGTTGCCGGAGAACGGCGAGGCGAAGTGGCACCAGAAACCCAGCCGCGTGCCGGGCGAGCGGACGACGGCGCGCAGGCCGGACCGGTCGTCGTCGCGCGGAGTCCACGCGCGATCCGACGCCGACGCGCGATCCGACGCCGGCGCGCGATCCGTGGCCGACGCGGACGCGGGGGCCGACGCGGGAACGCTGTGCGTGAGCGGCCCGTCCCGCAGGACCAGCGCCGCCGTCGCCGCCACCAGCCCCGTCACCCCGGCCGCCGAGAGGTAGGCCGCCGTCCACCCGTCGGAGACGACCAGCGCCGCGAGCGGGATCGCCGACACCGCCTGTCCGAGCTGGCCGAGGATCCCGGAGAGCTGGTTGACCAGTGGCACCCGCCGCGGGGCGAACCACGTCGGGACCAGGCGCAGGATGCTCACGAACGTCACCGCGTCGCCCGCCCCCGCGAGCACCCGGCCGCAGACCGCGAGCGGGAACGAGGGGGCCAGGGCCAGGACTGCCTGACCGACCGCCACGAGCACCGCTCCCCCGGCGATCAACCGGCGGGCCCCGAAGCGGTCGACGAGCACGCCCGCGGGGATCTGGAGCGCCGCATAGACGGCGAGCGAGAGCACCGCCAGCAGCGAGAGCTGCGCCGCGGAGACGTCGAACCGCTGGGCGGCCGTGACCCCGGTGGCCGCGAGGGCCGATCGCCCGACGACCGCGAGAACGTACGCGACGACCGCGGTTCCCCAGACGAGCAGCCGCATCACGTACCGGCACCGTACGCGAGGGGAGGATCCGGTCGCTCTACCCGCACGAGGGCTCCCCTCGTGCGGCTCGAGCGGAGCGGATCGAGCGGGCGGAGCCGGCGTCAGGGGCCGAGGACCCGCGACCCGCCGATCGGCAGGTCCCAGAGGTCGCTGCGCTCGCGCCCGGTACGCCGCCATTCCCGGCGGGTCTGCTCGAGCGGCTCGAGCACCGGCTCGCCGGAGAGCACGAACGTCCCCCAGTGCACCGGGACCAGGCGGCGGGCGCGCAGGGTCTCCGCGGCGCGCACGGCCTCGGTCGGGTCCATGTGCACGCTGCGCAGCAGCGCCCGCGGCCGGTAGGCGCCGACCGGGAGCGCCACGATCTCGAGGCGCCGGTGCCGGGCGGCGATGCGTCCCAGGAACGGGCCGTAGGCGGTGTCGCCCGCGTGGTAGATCGCGCGGCCGTCGGGCGCGGTCACGACCCACCCGCCCCACAGCCGACGGCAGGTGTCAGTGGCGGTGCGCCGCGACCAGTGCCGGGCCGGGACGAACTCGATCGAGACCGGCCCCGAGCGTCCCGGCAGCGTCACCGACTGCCACCAGTCCAGCTCGGTCACGTCGGTGAACCCGCGGGCGGCCAGGAACGGCCCGGTGTTGAGCCCGGCCAGCATCCGGGTCGACCGCGGGAGCCGGGCGAGCGTGCGGACGTCGAGGTGGTCGTAGTGGTCGTGGCTCAGCAGCACGGCGTCCACCGGCGGCAGCTCCTCGACGGTGCGCCCGGGCGGGGTGAGCCGTCGCGTGGCGCCGGGGATGCCGGGCGAGAGCACGGGGTCGACCAGGACGGTCACCCCGTCCACGTACAGCAGCGTCGAGGCGTGCCCGAGCCAGGTGATCGCGAGCGCCCCGGCGGTCGGTTCCGGCAGCGGCGCGTCGGCGGCGACCGGCACGGTCACCGCGTCGCGGCGGGCGACCTCGTCGCGGGGGAAGGACCACCACAGCCGCAGCGCGCCCAGCGGGCCGAGCAGGTGGGAGTCCAGGCGGTGCCGGAAGTCCGGGGGTGTGGGCTCCCCCGGACTTCCGGCGCCGACCCGCTTCAGAAGGCCGGCCACGGGATCGGCGGCCAGCCGCCGGACGGTGCCGGGAGCTCGCCCGCGTGCAGCAGGCGGTCTACCCGCGAGCGCAGCGCCTTCACCTCCGCGCGGGTCACGTGCTCGCCGATCTCGTCGCCGAGGGCGGCCGCGTTTCCCGGGGAGAGCGCGGCGCGCAGACGCTGGAGCCCCGCCGTGACCTCGTCGTCGAACGGCTCGCCGACCCAGCCCCACAGCACCGTGCGCAGCTTGGTCTCCTGGTGCAGGCAGATGCCGTGGTCGACGCCGTAGACGTGGCCGTCGGCGCCGGCGAGGACATGCCCGCCCTTGCGGTCGGCGTTGTTGACGACGACGTCGAGGGCGGCCATCGCCCGCAGTGCCGGGTCGTCGGCGTGCACGAGCAGCGCGGGCTCGCCGTCGTCCCCGCGGGCCCGCAGCACCGTGCGCCACCCGGGCTCGACCTGCTTGGGCGCGACGATGTCGATCAGCTCGCGCTCCTCGTCGAGCTCGATCCACCGTTGGACCATGCCGGGCCCGAACGGGCCGTCGCGATGCACCGTCGCCGGGACGACGCCGAAGCCGGAGGCCTTGCTGACGAGGTACGTCGCGACCTCCCGGCCCGCCAGCGTCCCGTCGGGGAAGTCCCAGAGCGGTCGCTCGCCGCGCACCGGCTTGTAGACGCACAGCCCCTCGACGCCGTCGAGGGTCACCGTGCACAGCATGGTGGCGTTGGACGCCTCGGTGATCCGGCCCTGGACCTCGAGCTCGCCGCGGCACAGCAGGTCCTCGACCTGATCGACGGTCAGGTCGGCGACGGCGTCGTCGCTGGTGTCCTCGCGCTTCTCGGGACTGGTCACGTGCCGCTCGACACCCGTCTCACGACTCGGCGGGGACGCGTCGGAACCCGTTCTGCCGCGGGCACACGTGGCCCTCGGAGTCCAGGGGCTGGGTGCACAGGGGGCACTGGCGGCGGCCGGCGCCGACGACGCGCTCGGCGCGCGTGGCGAAGGCGCGCGCACGCTCCGGGGTGAGGAAGACGCGCAGGGCGTCCGGGCCCTCGTCGGTGTCGTCGAGCACCACCGACTCGTCGACCTCCTCCTCGGTGACCGCGAGCAGTTCGACGACGACGCTGCGGGACTCGGCGTCCCAGCCCAGGCCCATCGTCCCGACCCGGAACTCCTCCTCGACCGGCACCTCCAGCGGGGAGGTGTCGACGTCGTTCTCCTGCGTGGTGGGCGGGACCTCGGCGCCGAATCGGCGCGAGACCTCCTCGAGCAGCGTGCCGATGCGCTCGGAGAGCACCGTCACCTGCTGCTTCTCCAGGAGGACGGACACCCGGCGGGCCGATTCGCTGGCCTGCAGGTAGAACGAGCGGTCGCCGGGCTCCCCGACCGTGCCGGCGATGAACCGGTCGGGCTGGCGGAAGACGTGGATCACCCTGGGCATGGCCCCTCGATCATGTCGTGCTGGTCGGGTCGGGAGGCGCAGGGCTCCCGGCTGGACTGGACTGGCGGTCAGTTTACGCCGGTGGACCCGCCGACCACCGCCTCGGAGCCCTCCTCCGCGGCGCCCTCCGCGCCCTCGTCCGGCTTCTCCTCGTCGGGCTTCGGGACCAGCGAGGACAGGTCCCCGCCGGTGTCGTTGACGCGCACGACGAAGGGCCGCGTCGGGGTGTAGCTGATCACACTGAGCGAGCAGGGGTCGACCGAGATGCGCTGGAACGAGTCCAGGTGCAGACCGAGGGCGTCCGCGATCACCGACTTGATCACGTCGCCGTGGCTGCACACCACCCACAGGGCCTTCGGGCCGTGCTCCTCGGCGATCTGCGCGGCGTGCTTGCGCACGGCGGCGACGCTGCGGTGCTGCATGTGCGCCAGCCCCTCGCCGCCCGGGAACACCGCCGCGGAGGGGTGGGCCTGGACGACCTTCCAGAGGTCCTCCTTGCCCAGCTCCCCGAGCGTCTTGCCGGTCCAGTCGCCGTAGTCGACCTCCGAGAGCTCGTCGTCGACGACCGCGGTCATCCCGCGCGCCTCGAGCAGGGGCGCCACCGTCTCCTCGCAGCGCTGCAGCGGGGAGCGGACGACGGCGGCGAGCGGGAGGGCGGCGAGCCGGTCGACCAGGGACGTGGCCTGGGCGCGTCCGTGGTCGTCGAGCCCGACGCCGGTCGAGCGGCCCGCCAGTACCCCCGAGACGTTCGCCGTCGAACGGCCGTGCCGGAGGAGGATCACCGTGGTCACGTCCGCCGACCCTAACGGCCCGCGTCAGACGGCGGCGATCATCCCTCCCGAGACGGCCAGCAGCACCAGGAGCCCGAGGATCACCCGGTACCAGACGAACAGGTAGACGGTGTGCTGCTCGACGTAGCGCAGCAGCCAGGCGATCGAGGCGTAGCCGACGACGAACGCGACGAGCGTCGCCACCACCATCTGCGTCGTCGAGGGCTGTGCGCCCGGTCCCGAGGTGTCGGCGATGTCGGGCAGCGAGAACAGCCCGGCCGCGGTCACCGCGGGGATGGCGAGCAGGAAGCTGAACCGCACCGCGGCCGGGCGCTTCAGGCCGAGGAACAGCCCGGCCGACACCGTGCCGCCCGAGCGCGAGACCCCCGGCAGCAGTGCCAGCGCCTGGGCGAAGCCCATCAGCACGCCGTCGCGCAGCGTCAGATCCTCGACCGGCCTGCGCTGCCGGCCGTAGCGCTCGGCCAGCCCGAGGACCACGCCGAACAGGACGAGCGAGGTCCCGATGAGCCAGAGGTTGCGCGCGGGACCCTCGATCGCGTCCTTGAACAGCACGCCGAGGATGCTGATCGGCAGTGTGCCGATGATCACGTACCACGCCATCCGGTAGTCCAGACCGCGTGCCGCCTTGTCGCGCAGGCCCCCGAACCACGCCGTGATCAGCCGCCAGATGTCCGCCCAGAAGTAGATGAGCACGGCCGCCTCGGTCCCCAGCTGGGTGACGGCGGTGAACGCGGAGCCCGCGTCGTTGGCGAAGAACACCTCGGAGACGATCCGCAGGTGCGCCGAGGACGAGATCGGGAGGAACTCGGTCAGCCCCTGCACGAGTCCCAGGACGATCGCCTCGAGCCAGCTCATCTGCACGGGTCCGGGACGGTAACGGACGCCCGGAACATCCGGGTCGCGGTGGGGTCCCGGTGCGGCGTCCGCAACCTCGGGGGGCGCGCCCCCTATCCTGGCGCGCCGTGGAACAGCGACGCCTCGGTGCCAGCGGGCTGCGGGTCTCCCGGCTCGCGCTGGGCACGATGACCTGGGGTCGCGATACCGACGCCGACGAGGCGGGCGCGTCGCTGCTGGCCTTCCTCGACGCGGGCGGCACGCTCGTCGACACCGCCGACGTCTACGCCGACGGCGAGGCGGAGGCGATCCTCGGCGGGCTGTTCGCCGACGTGATCCCCCGCACCGAGGTCGTCCTCGCGACGAAGGCCGGGGCCCGCCGCGACGACGGGCCCTTCGGTGGCGGCGCCTCGCGGTCGTCGCTGCTCGCCTCGCTCGACGCGTCGCTGGACCGGATGGGCACCGACTACGTCGACCTCTGGCAGCTGCACGCCTGGGACCCGGAGGTCCCGCTCGACGAGACCCTCTCCGCGGTCGACCTCGCGGTCTCATCCGGACGGGTCCGTTACGCCGGGGTCGCGAACTACGCGGGCTGGCAGGTGGCGGCTGCGGCCCGGTCGGCGGGTCTGCCGCTGGTGAGCGTGCAGTCGGAGTACTCCCTGCTCGACCGCGGTGTCGAGGACGAGGTCCTGCCCGCCGCCTCCTATCACGGCGTGGGGCTGCTCCCCTGGGGCCCGCTCGGGCGCGGGGTGCTCACCGGGAAGTACCGGGACGGCACCCCCCACGACTCCCGCGGCGCCTCCGCGACCCTCGGGCCCTACGTCGGGCGCCACCGCACCGAGCGCGCCGCCCGGATCGTCCAGGCCGTGGTGACCGCCGCGCACGGCCTCGGGACCTCCCCGCTCGCCGTCGCGCTCGCGTGGGTGCGTGACCGCCCCGGCGTGGTGGCCCCGGTCGTCGGCGCCCGCGACGGGGCGCAACTGCTCGGCTCGCTCGCCGCGGAGGAGCTCACCCTGCCGCCGGCGATCCGGGGGGCTCTCGACGACGTCTCCTCGGCGCCGCTCGTCCCCGTTCCCGACGGCGGTCCGGGGGCCGACGGGGCGGCGGCCGAGGACGAACCCGCCCCCTGGACATGATCCGACCGGTCCTGACGCGGTGGTCACGGACGACGTACGGTGGTTGCCGGACAGTGACCTGGAGGTTGCCCGTGAACGACGCGACGCGACCAGCCCCCACCGAGCCGACCCTCGAGGCCAGCGTGGTCGAGGGCGACTGGGAGTACCAGCCGGTGCGCCTGCCCCCGGACGTGTCCCGGCTCTCGGCGACCACGGAGCTCGGGCTGCGATCGCAGTTCGGCGGCTGGGAGCTCGCCAGGACGCTGCTGTTCGCCGACGGGACCCGCAAGGTGTGGTTGCGACGTCGGGCCTCCCGCGCGGTGCTGGGCGCGGTCTCGGCCTGAGCCTCGTGCCGTTCCGGGTGGACCGACGCGTGGCACACACACTTTCCGGCCCTCGGTGAGGTTCGGGGTCGACGATCGATGTCCGCCGGTTGCCCGCGAACACCTGGTCGAGCGGGGGCCGGTCGCGGCGGTGCCGACGTCGGTGCAGACGACGTGCGTTCGGCGCGTCGGTCCGACACGCACTCAGGGCACGACGACGACGCGACCCGTCGTGGCGCGCGCCGCGATCGCGTCGAGGGCGTCCGGGACCTGCTCGATCGCGTATTCCGCGCCCACCAGTGGGTCGATCTCCTGCCCGGCCCAGAGCCTCTCGAGCTCGCGTTGCCACGCGTCGACCAGCTCGGGGGCGCGCTTCTGGTACGCGGCCCAGTGCACGCCGATGACGTCGTAGTTCTTCACGAGCGCGTGGTTGGTCGGGGCGTCGGCGATCCGTCCGCCGGCGAACCCGATGACGAGCAGCCGGCCCTCCCAGGCGATCACGCGCCGGGACGCGTCGAAGGTGTCCCCGCCGACCGGGTCGTAGACGACGTCGGCGCCGCGGCCGTCGGTGAGCTCCTTGACCGCGGGGATGAGCGCGTCGGCGCCGGAGTCCAGCACGATCACCTCGTCCGCGCCGAGCCGGCGCGCCACCTCGGCCTTGTCCGTCGACCCGACCGTCGCGATCACCCGCGCACCCGCCGCGACACCGAGCTGGACCGCGGCCGCGCCGACCCCGCCGGCGGCCGCGTGCACGAGCAGTGTCTCCCCGGCCCGGAGCCGGGTGCGGTGGTGCAGCGCGCACCACCCGGTCTGGTACGCCACGAAGAAGCCGGAGGCCTGCGCCGCCGTCATGCCCTCCGGCCACGCGTGCCAGGAGCCCAGGACCGCCTGTTCCGCGTACCCGCCGTGCGGCATGACGACCGGCCCGAAGATCCGCTCCCCCGTCGCCGGGTCCACGCCCGCCACCTCGAGGCCCGGGGTGAACGGGAGCGGCGGCTTGTCCTGGTAGGTGCCGCGGCAGTAGAGGACGTCGGCGAAGTTGACCGACGCGGCCTCGACCGTCACGAGGCGCTGTCCGTCGCGCGCGACCGGGTCGGGCAGGTCGGTCAGCTCCAGGACCTCGCGCGGCTCACCGAACCGCGGGACCGTCCAGCCCCGCACGCCCTCAGCCTTCCCAGGCCAGCTGGGGCGGCTCGTCGCCGGTCTTGGGTCCCGGCACGCCGCGGAAGCCGTACGGACCCGGGTCCCGGCCCGGCTGGACGTACCAGCACTCCCCCGCCCCGCCGTCGGCGAGCATGCGTTCCACGGCGTCCGCGACGTCGGAGGGGTCGAGCAGCGGGAAGCCGGCGAACTGGTCGCGCAGGTGCGCGATCAGCGCGGTGTCGGCGAACCCCGGGCACAGCGCCATGACGCGGATGCCCTCGGGCGCGAGGGTGGCGGCCGAGGAGCGCACGTAACCGACGACCGCGTGCTTGGTCAGCGTGTAGATCGCGTCGCCGGGCAACGGGACCAGGCCCGCCAGGGACGACGTCGCGATGATCGTGCCGCCGCCCGCGCGACGCAGGGCAGGCACGGCCGCGGTCAGGCCGTAGACCACGTGGTCGACGTTGACCCCGAGGACACGGCGGTAGGCCTCGGTGTCGAGGTCGGTGATCCCGGACTGCCCACCCACCGCGCCGGCGTTGAGGTGCACCAGGTCCAGGCGTCCGCCCCACGTCTCGGCCTCGGCGACAGCGGCGGACATCGCGGGCTCGGACGTGACGTCGCAGGCGATCGCCAGTCCCGAGACCTCGGCCGCGACCCTGGCCGCGGCGACCGCGTCGCGGTCGACGACGGCGACGCGCGCACCTGCCGTCGCCAACCGCCGGGCGACGGCCTCGCCGATGCCCGAGGCGCCTCCGGTGACCAGGGCGACCGTGCCCTCGGTGATCAGCATGTCGTCAGAATCCTCCCCAGGACCCGCGTCCCGAAGTGCAGCGCATCGACCGGCACCCGTTCGTCGATGCCGTGGAACAGGGCGGTGAAGTCCAGGTCCGGGGGCAGGCGCAGGGGGGCGAACCCGAAGCAGCGCATCCCGAGCTTGATGAACGCCTTCGCGTCGGTGCCGCCGGACATCATGTAGGGCAGCGTGCGCGCGTCGGAGTCCTCGGCCTGCACGGCGGCGGTGATGGTGTCGACGAGGTCCCCGTCGAACTCGGTCTCG
Organism: Actinomycetospora sp.; assembly: GCF_036497245.1. Classification (GTDB taxonomy): domain Bacteria; phylum Actinomycetota; class Actinomycetes; order Mycobacteriales; family Pseudonocardiaceae; genus Actinomycetospora. Next base: position 27,494 of record NZ_DASXJS010000269.1, read on the forward strand.
ACCGCCTCGAGGTTGCGGATCCACTCGCGCTCGACGTCCGGGCCGAGGATCTCGTCGAGCTCGCGCTCGAAGGCCTCCTGCCGCCCGGGCAGGACACGGCAGTCGACCGTGGCCTCGGCGACCGACGGGATGACGTTGGCCTTGTAGCCGGCGGAGAGCATCGTCGGGTTCGCGGTGTCGCGGGTGGTGGCGCCGACGACCCGGGCCACGCCGCCGAGCTTGGCGACCGCGCCGTCGAGAGCTGCGGCGGACTCCGTCGGGAACTCGATCCCGGTCAGGGTCGTGACCTCGTCGAAGAAGCCCCGCACGGTGTCGGTGAGCGTCAGCGGGAAGCGGTGGCGCCCCAGCCGGGCAACGGCCTCGGCGAGGATCGTCACGGCGTTCTCGTCGTGGATCATCGAGCCGTGCCCGGGGCGGGAGCGCACCCGCAGCTTCATCCACGCGATGGACTTCTCGGCGGTCATCACCGGGTAGACGCGGACATCCTCCCCGAGGGTCACCGAGAACCCGCCGACCTCGCCGAGGGCCTCGGTGCACCCCGCGAACAGATCCGGTCGATGCTCGGCGAGCCAGTGCGAGCCGTAGGCGCCGCCGGCCTCCTCGTCGGCGAGGAACGCGAACACGAGATCCCGGGGCGGCACGACGCCCTCGGCTTTGAACTGGCGCGCGAGCGCCAGGATCATCGCGTCCATGTCCTTCATGTCGACGGCGCCGCGTCCCCAGACGTAGCCCTCCCGCACCGCGCCGGAGAGCGGGTGGACCGACCACTCGTCCGCGGCGAACGGCACGACGTCGAGGTGGCCGTGCACGAGCAGCGCGGGCCGCGACGGGTCGGCGCCCGCCAGTCGGCAGAACACACTCAGCCGGCCGGGTGCTCCGCACTCGACGATCTCGGTCTCGTACCCGACCTCGCGCAACTTCGCGTCGACGTACGCGGCGGCCTCCGCCTCCCCCGTCGTGGTCTCGAGCTCGCCGGTGTTGCTGCTGTCGATCTGGATCAGCTCGCTCGTGAGCTGCACGACCTCGTCCTCGGCGGCACCCATGAGGCGCATCCTCTCACTGCACGGCGGATGCGCAGCGGGCCTCGGATCCTGACCCCGTGTGATCGTCGCGGTGCCCGTCGAGTAAGCTCTCCCCTCGCAGGTCCGAGTGGCGGAATGGCAGACGCGCTAGCTTGAGGTGCTAGTCCCCGAGTAGGGGGTGGGGGTTCAAGTCCCCCCTCGGACACACTCTTCCGATCTCTTCCCGCCCGGTTCGTCGGGGGTCACCGTGATCACCGGGCTTCGGCGGTCCTCCTGGGCGGGTATTGCTGCTCCCGCGGCCCTGACGGTCATGCTGGTCGTGGTCTCCACCCACACCGCGATGAATCTGGGCGGGCCGCCCCTCGTCGCGGTCTACGCCGTCGCGATGGCGTGCGTGGTGCTGTTGCTGCCGCTCGCGACGGATCTCCTCCGGCGGGCGCCGTCCTGGGTCACGCCGAGCCTCGTCCTGGTGTGCCTGGCCGTGCTGGTGACGGTGTTCGTCCGCGGCGTCCCGGCGGCCGACGCCATGACCCTGGGGGTCGGCAGCGACCGGGCGAACGCGCTCGACGTGGCGTTGACCCACCTCGCCGCGGGGCTCTATCCCTACTCCGCGACGACCTATCTGCAGAACCCGATCACCCCGCTACCGGGGGCCTTCGTCCTGGCCGCGCCGTGGTGGTGGGTCACCGGGACGGCCGCCTGGCAGAACGTCGGCTGGACGGTGCTGCTGCTCCCGGTGCTGAACGGCGGGTGGCGGCCGCGCCCCGGCCCGACGGTGCTGTGGCTGCTGACCGCCGCCGGCGCCTTCGAGGTGTGGCGTGAGTTCCTCGTCGGCGACGACCTCGTGACCGGGGCGGTGCCCGCCCTCGCCGCCGTGGTGTGGACGCTACGCGCGGCCGACCGCGGGTCGGTGGGGGCCCTGGCGGCGGCCGCGGCCGCTCTCGGGGTGACGACCTGCACCCGGCCCCACCTGGCTCTCGTCGTCGTGATCGTCGCCGTGGCGGTCGGGATGCGCGCGGGACGGCGGCGCGGCCTGCTGGTGGGCGGGGTGGCGGCGATGGCGTGGGCGGTCCTGATCGTGCCGTTCCTCGTGGGCGGCGTGGCCCGGTTCTCGCCGTTGCACGTCGCGGCGAAGGTGACCGGCGAGCGCGGCCTCTCGGCCGGCATCGTGGTGATCGCGCTCGGGGCCGCGCTGCTGCTCGCCGGCGCCCTGTGGCGGTTCGGGCCCTCGTCGGACGAGGCCGTGGGCTGGTTCTGCGCCGTGGTCCTGTTCGCGCCCTCGGTGCTCTCGATGGCCCGGTCGTTGCTCGAGACCGGCGCCGTGTGGGATGCGGACCTGACGCTGGGGGCGGTGGCGGTGCCGTTCGCGGTCTGGGCGCTGGCGGTCCGCGATCGGGTCCCGTCGACCCTCGCGCGGGAAGAACCGGTCGTACTCCCGGCATGAGGGTTCCCCTCGAGCCGGGGAAACCGGGACGATGACGCGGTGCACGTCGTCGTGCCCGCCGTCGAGGCGCCGCCGCCGTCCCCGGTGTTCCTGCCCTGGGGGCCGTCGCACCTCGCCGTCCTGACGATCACCGTCCTGGGCGCGATCGCCCTCGTCGAGCTCGGGCGGCGGGCGAGGGCCCGGACGGTCCGGATGACGGGGCTCGCGCTGGCCGTCGTCCTCGTCGTGGTGACGCTCGGCTACCAGCTCAGCGCGTTCGACCCGGCGCACCCGTGGCTGACCCTGCCGCTCCAGCTCTCGGACCTGGCCCCGTACGCGGCCGCGTACGCGGTGGTGTCGGGGCGTCGGTGGGCGTTCGCGCTCACCTACTTCTGGGGGCTCACGCTCAGCATCCAGGCCCTGCTCACGCCCGCCCTCGGCGGCGGCGACTTCCCAGCGCCGTCGTTCCTGGTGTTCTTCACCGACCACGTGCTCGTGGTGTGGATCGCGGTGCTGCTCACCTGGGGGACGGGGCGCCATCCCTCGTGGCACGACTACCGGTTCGCGCTGGCGGCGACCGTCGTCTGGGCCGTCCCGACGCAGGCGGTCAACGCGCTGACCGGCGCGAACTACGGCTACCTCGACCGCAAGCCGGAGACCGCGTCGCTGCTCGACGTCCTCGGGCCGTGGCCGTGGTACCTGCTCGTCGAGGCGGCCCTCGTCGTCGCGATCTGGGCGCTGATCACGCTCCCGTGGCAGAGGTCGACGGGGACGCGTCCCGCCGGAAGCGGCCGAAGCTGGTGGCCACGTCCGCCGTCGTCAGCAGATTCGGCATCATCACCGACGGCACCTGCGCGACGTCCTCCGGGGAGTCCTCCCAGTCCTCGCCGCGGCCGTTCGGTGTGAGGTCGAACAGGGTGGTCACGAAGGCGAGGTGCTCGATGCCCCGCCCGGTGGTCGGGCTCAAGTCCGGGTCTCCTGATCGAGATGGTCGGACAGTGCGGCGAGCGGGCCGTCCCAGTCGCGGGCCAGGGCGGCGAGGTAGCGCTGGGCGGTGCGCATCGGTGCGGACCGGACGCGGTGGCGGATGCGTCGCCGCTCCCCCGGCTCGGCGGTGACGAGGCCCGCCTCCGCGAGCCGGTCGAGGTGCTTGGTGATCGCCTGGCGCGAGATCGGCACCCGGCCGGCCAGGTCGGTCGCGGTGGACGGGCCGTGCGCGGCGAGGTCGGCCAGGATCGCGCGCCGGGTCGGGTCGGCGAGGGCCGTGAAGACTCCTTCGGCGACCGCCTCGGCCGGGTCGGTGCCCTCAGGCGGCATACGCCGCGTCGAGATGGGCGGCGAGGTCACCGAGCTCGTGGGCCCAGCCCGCGGTGTTGCCACTGTGCGCGGAGCGGTGCTCGTCCGGTCCGAGCTGGGCGAAGCCGGTCTCGGCGACGTGCAGCCGGGTGCCCGACCCGGCCGGCTCCAGGGTGAACTCGACGTAGGTCCGACGGGGGTCCTCGTGCGGCAGGCCGTCGATCCGCCAGGTGAAGCCGAACACCCGCGGCTCCTCGACGCGCTCGACGCGCAGCGCCTGGTCGTGTCCCTCCGCGGTCCAGACGACGCGGGCGGCGCCTCCCGGGCGCAGGTCGATCTCGGCCCGGTCCCCGAACCACGCGGCGAGGCCCTCGGCGGTGGTGATCGCGGTCCAGACCCGCTCGGGTGGGTGTCCGAGCTCGACGGTCCGCTCGATCCGGTCGGGGAATCCCATGCCGCCTCCTGATGCAACTCTTCGATTGCGATAGAAGTTATGGCAACCGTATCGTTGCGTCAAGGGCTCGCGTCGCGGCCGGGTACGGTCGCCGCGATGACAGCCTCGGCGGGGTCCAGCGAACCGTTCGTCCTGGTGGAGATCGACGGTCCGGTCCGGGTGCTCACGCTCAACGAGCCCGCCCGGCGCAATCCGCTCGGCGTGCCGATGCGCCGTGAGCTGCGGGCCGCGCTCGAGGCGGCGCATGCCGACGACGCCTGTCGGGTGCTCGTGATCACGGGTGCCGGGCCCGCGTTCTGCTCCGGGGCCGACCTGGCCTCGATGCCGCGGGGCGACCGCGCCGACGCCCGGGACCGGTTGCACCTCATGGCCGATCTCATCTCGCTGCTCGTCGAGGGGCCGCTGCCCGTGGTCGCGGCCGTCGATGGCGCCGCGGTCGGCGCGGGCACCTCCCTCGCGGCTGCGTGCGACTACGTCGTGGTGGGCCGGTCGGCCACCTTCGGCGCGATCTTCGGCCGCATCGGGCTGGTCGCGGACTCCGGGCTGCACTGGACGCTGCCCCGCCGCGTGGGGCCCGGGCCGGCGCGGCGGATGCTGCTCCGCGGGAAGCTCCTGGGCGCCGAGGAGGCGCGCGGGCTCGGGCTCGTCGACGAGCTGGTCGGCGACGGCGCGTCCCTCGCCGCCGCGCGGGACGTGGCCGCCGACCTCGCCACCGCCGCGCCGCTGGCTCTCGCCGCCACCAAGCGGCTGCTCGCGAACCCGCCGGCCACCCTCGCCGAGACCCTGCACGCCGAGGAGTGCGCGCAGGTCGAGCTGTTCGAGACCGCGGACTTCGCCGAGGGCAACGACGCGTTCTTCGCGAAGCGCCGCCCGGTGTTCCACGGCCGGTAGGTCGCTCCCCCGACGGTCACCGTCCAGGTGGGAGTCCCCTTTCGTTCCGGGGGCGGATGCAGCAGGGTCGAGGTCGTGAGCACGAGTACCGATCACCCCGCCACCGAGGACCGACCGGCGCCGCTCGGGCTGCGCCGCGACGGGCTCGATCCCGACCCGGCCGTCACCGCGCTCCGCGAGCACGACGGGGTGTGCCCGGTGACGACGCTGGCCGGGCATCAGGCCGAGCTCGTGGCCGGGTTCCAGGACGCCCGGACCGTCCACGGGGACCCGGCGTTCAGCTTCGAGGCGATGCCGCCCCCGCCGGGCATGGACGCCGGGATCGACCCCGAGGAGCTCCTGCGCCGTCGGGCCGGGATGCTGCTCGCGCTCGACCCGCCGCACCACACCCGGCTGCGCCGGATGCTCACCGGCCGGTTCACGGTGCGCGCGATGAAGGCGCTGGAGCCGCGGGTCACGGCGACCGTCGACGAGGCCCTCGAGCGGATGACGGCAGGTGGGCCGCCCGCCGACCTGGTTGCCGACTTCGCTCTCCCGGTGCCCTCACTGGTGATCTGCGAGCTCCTCGGTGTGCCCTACGGCGACCGCGACGAGTTCCAGGACCGCGCGGCGCGCACCCTGCGGTCCGACCTCTCCCCCGCCGAGCGCTCCGAGGTGATCCTCGCGTCGCGCGCGTACATGGGCACCCTCGTCGACCGCGCCCGCCGCGACCCGGGTGACGACCTGCTCGGCATGCTGATCCGCGAGCACGGCGACCGGTCCGCGGCCGAGGGCGGCATCGACGACGACGAGCTCGCGGGCCTGGCCAACCTGCTGCTCGTCGCGGGACACGAGACGACGTCGAACGTCATCGCCCTCGGGACCCTCGCCGTCCTCACCGACCCCGACCAGATGGCGGTGCTGCGGGCCGCCGTGGACGCCGACGACCCGGCCCCGCTGAACGCCGCGGTCGAGGAGATGCTCCGCTACATCTCCCCGGTCTCGGCCGGGTTCCCGCGCATGGCGACCGGCGACGTCGCGGTCGGCAGCCACGACATCCCGGCCGGGACGATGGTGACCGCGTCGCTGTGCGCGGCCAACCGTGACCCGTCGCTGGGGTCGGGCGACCTCGAGCACCTGGACCTGGCGCGGGCTCCCCTGCCCCACGTCGCGTTCGGGTACGGCATCCACCACTGCCTCGGGGCCCCGCTCGCCCGGATCGAGCTGCGGATCGCGTTCACGGCGCTGCTCCGGCGGCTGCCCGGCCTCATGCTCGCGGTCGATCCGGCGGACCTGCGGTACCGACGGGAGAACCTGATCCACGGTGTGGAGGCGCTTCCCGTCACCTGGTGAGGGACGGGCCCGGCCGGCTAGCGCGGTGCGAGGCGCTCCCGGTTGAGCTCGGCGTAGTGGCCGGGCAGGACGAGGCGCGGCGCGCCGTCCTCGCCGAGCTCCAGCCCGGGCATGATCGGCGCCGGGATCGGGCGGTCGGCGGCGTCGAGGACCGCTTCCACCGACGGGTGCTGGGCCAGCTCGAGGAACGTGCAGTACTGCGGCGGGAGCATCGCCACCGACTCCCCTGCCGCGGCGAGGGCGTCCTCGACGCCCATCCAGCCCGCCGCGTCCGACTCCGTCGACCCGGCCTCGGCCTGTTGGCCGGCCGGGCTGGCCGTCACGAAGAAGAACGTCCGGTACCGGCGCGGCTCGAACTCCGGCGTGACCCAGCAGGTCCACGCGCGGAGCAGGTCGGTGCGCACGACCAGTCCCCGCTCCCGTAGGACGTCGGTGAACGCCGTCTCGCGGGCCTCCAGGGCCCGCCGCGCCTCGGCCCACCCGGGCCCGGAGGTGTCCGAGACGACGGAATCGCCGTCCGGCCCGGCCAGCAGCACCCCGGACTCCTCGAACGTCTCCCGGATCGCCGCGCACACCACGGAACGCGCCGCGGACACGTCGTCGAGGCCGAGGCGCTCCGCCCACACCGACGGCGACGGCCCGACCCACCCGACGTCGTCCGTGGCGTCGCGGGGATCGACCCCGCCGCCGGGGAACACGACCATCCCGCCGGCGAACGCCATCTGCGTGCGCCGGCGCAGGAGGAACGCCTCGGGGGTGCCGTCCGCCGCGGCCCGCAGCAGGATCGTGGAGGCTGCGACCTTCGCCGGGGCGGGGGCCTCGGTCCGCGCGCTGTACTCCGCGAACTGGTCGGCGAAGCCCGGCGGCATCGCGGTCGGGTCCATCGTCATGGGGCCATCTGATCACACTCGAGCATTCAGCCCAGGGCATCGAGGTCGAGCGTCACGCCGAGCCCGAGCGGGGCGCTCCCGCGATGCTCGGCGACCAGCTCGTAGGTGCCGTCCACGAGGCGGAACTCGCGCAGAACCACGGGCGGGCCGGGCTCGACGAGCAGGTAGGTGGGCACGCCCGCCTCGGCGTACTCGGCGAGCTTGAGGATGCGGTCCAGCCGCCGCGAGCCGGGCGAGAGGATCTCGATGGCGGCGATAGCGTCCGCGCCGAACAGCCGCGGCGTGTCGTCCACGAGCCCGGGCGGACCGAGGACGAGGTCGGGGATCCGCACCGTGGCGGCCGTACCGCCACTGACCACGAGCTCGAACTCGGGCAACACCTCGAAGCGGCCGCCACGCGCGGCGTCGAGTTGCGCACCGAGGCGCATGACCAGTCTCTGGTGCCGAGCGATCGGACGAGCCGCCATGACGGGCACTCCCTCGGCGAGCTCGAACCGCCACTCCGAGGACTCCGGGAGCGCGATCCACTCGTCGAGGCTCAGGAGGTGATCGGGCCTGGTCGGCATCATGGTCATCACACTCCTTCGACGGGACCGATCCTCCCACGGTTCCGTCGGACCTCAGCCCGTCTCGCGTGGTCGGGCCTCGTGCCAGGAGGTCCGGTCCTGGAACCACGCGCCCGCCGCGCACGCCGCGTCGTCGGCGCCCACCGGGCCGGTCAGCTGCATGCCGACGGGCATCCCCGACTCCGGGTGGGGCCCGACCGGCACCGTGAGTGTCGGCCCCCGGTGGACCGCCCACGGGGCCGTCAGCTCCCCGATGCGCTTCGTCAGGGCGACGACGTCCGGCTCCTCGCCGATCCGCGGGACGTCCACCGGCACCGTCGGGGTGAGGAGTACGTCGACGTCGGCGAAGATCGTGTCGAGGCCGCCCCGGAACGCGGCGAGGGCGTCCATGGCGCGAGCCCGATCCGCGGCGGAAACGCCGAGGCCGAGCCGCAGCCGGGTCAGCGTGTCCGGGTGGAACCGGTCCGGGGCGTCGCGCAGGCGCTCGGCGTGGAGCGCGGCGAGATCGTGGTAGACGACGGTGTAGAGGTCCTCGCGGACCGTGTCGAGGCCCGGGACCGGGATCGGCCGCAGCTCCGTTCCCCCGTCGGCGAACACCAGTGCGGCCGCGTCGACGCGCGCCGCGACGGACGGATCCGTGGGCCCCGGCAGGACGACGACCCCGACGACGTCGGGTCGTCGCGGCGACGGCGCGGCCGGCTTCCGCCCGGCGAGCACCGCCGAGACCAGGGCCGCGTCCCGGGCGGTGCGGGTGAGCGGCCCGGTCGCGTCGGTCTCCGGGCAGCACGGGAAGACGCCATCCTCGGGCACGGTGCCGTAGCTGGGGCGCAGCCCGGTCACGCCGCACATCGAGGCGGGCAGCCGCACCGAGCCGCCCGTGTCGGTCCCGAGCGCCGCGTCGACGAGCCCGCCGGCGACCGCCGACCCCGAGCCCCCGCTCGACCCGCCGGGGATCCGCGTCGGGTCCCACGGGTTGGCGACGCCACCGTGCACCGAGTTCTGCGAGGTGACCCCGAGCGCGAACTCGGCCATGTTCAGCGTGGCGACGATCCCCGCGCCCGCGGCCCGCAGCCGGATGACGACCTCGGCGTCGTGCGCGGCGACGTGGTCGGCGAAGAATGCGGAGGCCCGCGTCGAGCGCACCCCCGCCACGGACACGTTGTCCTTGACCCCGATCCGCCACCCGGCGAGCGGCCCCGAGGTCCCGGGAGTCGCCTCGACCGAGCTGACGACGGCGTTGAGGTCCACTCTGCTCAGGCGTCCGCGACCTGGGGGACGACCTCGCCGAGCAGCTCGATGGAATGCAGCAGGTCGGCGTGGCGCAGGCGCGGGTTGGTCATCTGCAGGTTGATCCGGTCGACCCCGCCGAGCTGGGAGGAGATGCGCGCCAGCTTCGTCGCCACCTGGTCCGGATCGCCGACGACGTACGCCCCGTCGGGGCCGCGGGTCGCGTCGAACTGCCGGCGCGTCGGCGGCATCCCGCCCCGCTCCCGGGCGATCGTCGTGAACATCGCCTCCCAGCCCGGGTAGAAGGCGTTGGTCGCCTGGGCGACGTCGTCGCCGAGGAACCCGAAGCAGTGCAGGCCCACCGTGAGCTGTGCCGGGTCGTGCCCGCCCTCCGCCCCGGCGCGCCGGTAGAGGTCGATCAACGGGGCGAACTGCCGTGGCTCCCCGCCGATGATCGCGACCATGAGCGGCAGGCCGAGCAGCCCGGCCCGCACGAACGACTCGGGCGAGCCCCCCACCCCGACCCACACCGGCAGGGGGTCCTGAGCCGGGCGGGGGAAGACGGGCTGGTCGTTCAACGCCGGCCGATGGCGGCCCGACCACGTGACGCGCTCGTTGCGCGTGAGCGCCACGAGGAGGTCGAGCTTCTCCTCGAACAGCGAGTCGTAGTCGTCGAAGGAGAGCCCGAAGAGCGGGAAGGCCTCGATGAACGACCCCCGGCCGACGACGAGCTCCACACGCCCACCCGAGATCAGGTCGACCGTGGCGTACTCCTGGAACACCCGCACCGGGTCCGCGGCCGACAGCACCGTCACCGCCGAGCGGAGCCGGATCTGCCGGGTGCGCGCCGCCGCGGCGGCGAGGATCACCGCGGGCGCCGCGTCGTAGTACTCGGCCCGGTGGTGCTCGCCGATGCCGTAGGAGTAGAGCCCGGCGCGGTCGGCCGTCTCGATCTCCTCGAGCAGGTGGGTGAACCGCTCGACCGGCCCGACGACCTGTTCGGTGTCGGGGTCGGTCACGGCCGCCACGAAGCTGTCGACCCCGACCTTCATGACTCCCCCGTCGCTTCGCTCGCCCCGGTCACATCTCCCCCGTCGCTTCGCTCGCCCCGGTCACGACAGGGTCGCCGCCAACCGCTGCGCCAGCTTCCCGACGAAGACCGAGGGCTCCTTGAGCTCCCCGCCCTCGGCGAGCAGCGCCATGTCGTGCAGCAGCGAGGCGGTCTCGGCGACCCCGGCGTCGTCCGGCTTCGTCTCGTGCGCGGCCTTGAGGTTCTCGACGAGCGGGTGCTTCGGGTTGAGCTCCAGGGTGCGCTTCTGGACCGGAAGCTCCTGGCCCATCGAGCGCATCATCTGCTCGAGCTGCGGCGGGATGGCGCCGACCTCACCCACCAGGCACGCCGGCGAGGTGGTGAGCCGCGTGGAGAGCCGGACCTCGGCCACGTCGTCGGCGAGGGTCGTGGTCATCCAGGACAGGAGGTCGTCGAAGCCCTCGGGCTTCGCGGCGTCGTCCCCGAGGTCGACGTCGCCCTGGGCGATCGAGGCGAAGGGCTTCGCGTCCTCGCCGGAGCCGTAGGCCGATACCGTCCCGACCCACACCTCGTCGACCTGGTCGGTCAGGAGCAGGACCTCGTACCCCTTCGCGCGGAAGGCCTCGATGTGCGGGGAGTTCTCCACGCTCGCGCGCGAGTCGCCCGTGACGTAGTAGATCGACTCCTGGCCCTCGGGCATGCGCTCGACGTACTCGGCGAGCGTCGTGGGCTTCTCGGGGTCGTGCGTGGAGTCGAACGAGGAGGCCTCGAGGATCGCCTGCTGGTTGTCCTGGTCGGTGAGCAGGCCCTCCTTGAGAGCGCGGCCGCACTCGGTCCAGAACGTCGCGTACTTCTCCGCGTTCTCGGTGCGCATCGCCGTGACCGTCTGCAGGACGCGCTTCACGAGCCGCCTGCGGATCAGCTGGATCTGACGGTCCTGCTGCAGGATCTCCCGGGAGACGTTGAGCGAGAGGTCCTGTGCGTCGACGACGCCCTTGACGAACCGCAGGTACTCGGGGACGAGCGCCTCGCAGTCCTCCATGACGAACACGCGCTTGACGTAGAGCTGCACGCCGCGCTTAGCGTCGCGCATGTAGAGGTCCATCGGCGCGTGCGCCGGAAGGAACAGCAGGGCCTGGTACTCGAAGGTGCCCTCGCCGGTGAACCGCATGGTCTCCAGCGGCTCCTGCCAGTCATGGGAGACGTGGCGGTAGAACTCGGCGTACTCCTCGTCGGTCACCTCCGAGCGCGGACGCGCCCACAGGGCCTTGCGGGAGTTGATCGGCTCGAGGGAGGAGTCCTCGGATTCCGCCTCGTCGTCCTCCTCGGCACCCTCCACCGCGGTGGGTGCGCCGGGGTTCAGCAGGATCGGCCAGGTGATGAAGTCCGAGTAGCGCTTGACGATGCGCCGGACGGTGGCGGGGTCGGCGTAGTCGTGAAGGTTGTCGTCGGCGTCCTCGGCCTGGAGGTGCACGGTGATGCTCGTGCCCTGGGGCGCGTCGGGAACTTCGGAGATCTCGTAGGTCCCCTCCCCCGCGGACTCCCAGTGCACGCCGCCGTCGGTGCCGGCGCGGCGCGTGGTCATCTCGACCCGCTCGGCCACCATGAAGCTCGAGTAGAAGCCGATGCCGAACTGACCGATCAGCTCGGCGTTCGCCTCCTCCGACCCGGCCGCCTGCGCCTCGCGCAGCTTCGCCAGGGTCTCGGCGGTGCCCGACTTCGCGATCGTGCCGATCACGCTGACGACGTCGTCGCGCGACATCCCGATGCCGTTGTCGGCGATCGTCAGCGTGCGGTTCTCGGCGTCGGTCCGCAGCTCGACGTGCAGGTCCGAGGTGTCGACCCCGAGGTCCTTGTCCTGGTAGGACTCCATGCGGAGCTTGTCCAGCGCGTCCGACGCGTTGGAGATCAGCTCCCGCAGGAACACGTCCTTGTCGGAGTAGATCGAGTGGATCATCAGCTGCAGTAGCTGACGGGCCTCGGCCTGGAACTCGATCGTCTCGCTCATCGCTGTACTGCGTCCTCTCCTGGATCGGCCTCGGGGTCGATCACCACGATAAACGGGACCCTCACAGGTCGAGCGCGGCCCGGAGCGTCCGGCGGTCGTGACGGCATCGAGGTGGACTCGCGACCGCTGCTCATGTCGGCAGTCCGCTCGGCAGCGTGCGGCGGGAGAGCAGGTCCAGGCGCCGTTCGAGAACCGTGCCGACCGGCCAGTGCACCGCCAGATCGGCGAGATCCTCGGCCTCGTCGCGGGCATGCGACGGGTCCCATCCCTGCTGGTGGAGCGACGAGCGGAGGGCTTCGACGTAGTCGTCGGGCGTCAGCGGGACGTCGGCGACCCGCGCCGTCGTCGTCGCCCGGTGCGAGTTCAGCCCGGCGAAGCCGCGGCCGCACCCGCAGCCTCCGTCCGGGTCGTCGCGGTCCTTGCGGCACACCTCTCCGATGCGCACGAGCTCACTCTCGACGGCCCAGTGGTAGTCGTTGCGTCGCGTGCCCTGGGTCTGCCCCGTGGCCACCAGCACCTTCATCGGTCCTCCTCGGTCGATCGACCGGAGAGTTACCAGGGCGCACCGACAGTCTCCGCCCGGCCAGGGGATCGTTCCGGCGGCCCGAGATCGCGAGTCGTGCGGCGGAACGCCGCAGATCCGATGCGTTCCGCCGCACGGATGTGGATCATGTTTCCGGATCGCCGGCCGGTGTCCCGCTCGGCATGATCAATTGCCTAGCGAGTCCGCCATCGGCCAGAGGCCCCAGGGCTGCCGCGCCCCCGGGTGACCGACGTCGGAGGGGTCGCTCGGCCCGTCGGCGGCCCCGCCGACCTACCATGGGCCGTTCGGATCAGACGAGCAGGGAGCAGTGCGATGGCGGGCGGGGACGGGACGGCGTTCGAGAAGCAGGTGCTCGAGGCCTCGGAGCGTCTCGCCGGGATCGCCGAGGTCACACCGCTGCAGTACAACCCGCGGTTGTCGGCCGACTCCGGCGCCGACGTCTGGTTCAAGCGCGAGGACCTGCAGGTCGGGCGGTCCTACAAGCTCCGCGGGGCCTACAACTTGATCTCGCAGCTCGACGACGAGGCCCGCGCGGCAGGCGTCGTCTGTGCCTCCGCAGGCAACCACGCCCAGGGCTTCGCGTTCGCCTGCCAGGCCCACCGCGTCCGCGGGCGCGTGCTCATCCCCTCCACGACCCCCCGTCAGAAGCGCGAGCGGATCGCCGCGCTGGGCGGGGACATGGTCGACCTGGTGGTGCAGGGCGACACCTACGACGAGGCCTCCGCGGCGGCGACCGCCTTCGCCGAGGAGAACGGCGCCACGCTGGTCCCGGCCTTCGACGACAGCCGGACCGTCGCGGGGCAGGCGACGGTGATCGCCGAGACCATCGAGCAGCTCGGGCATGCGCCCGACGTCGTCGTCGTGCCGGTCGGCGGCGGCGGGCTGCTCGCGGGCACCGCGACGTGGCTGCAGGCCACCCATCCCCGCACGCGGGTCGTCGGCGTGGAGCCCGCGGGCGCGCGCAACGTCGCCGCCGCCCTGCACGCGGGCAAGCCGACGGTGCTGCCCGAGGAGGGCTTCGACCGCTTCGTCGACGGCGCGGCCGTGCGCAAGGCGGGCGCGGTGACCTTCCCGCTGATCCGTCGCTCGGGGGCCCAGCTGCTCGCGGTGGACGAGGGTCTGGTGTGCACCGAGATGCTCGCGCTCTACCAGACCGAGGGCATCATCGCCGAGCCCGCGGGCGCCCTGGCCGGTGCCGCGCTGCGCTCGGACGGGCCGGAGCTCGACCTCACGCCCGGCGAGACGGTGGTCGCCATCCTCTCCGGCGGCAACAACGACGTCTCGCGCTACGCCGAGGTCATCGAGCGCTCGCTGCGCTTCCAGGGTCTCAAGCACTACTTCCTCGTGGAGTTCCCGCAGGAGCCGGGCGCGCTGCGGCGCTTCCTGGACGAGGTGCTCGGCCCGGACGACGACGTCACGCGCTTCGAGTACGTCAAGCGGGACAACCGGGACTCCGGGCCCGCGCTGGTCGGCGTCGAGATCGGCGTCCGCGAGGACTACGAGCCGCTCCTGGAGCGGATGGCGCGCTCCCCGCTGCAGATCGAGGCGCTCGAGCCCGGCTCGCCCGCGTTCCGCTTCCTGGTCTAGGTCCGCTCCGCGCGCGTGGGCACCACCGCGATCGCCACCAGCGGGGCGATCGCCGCCGCCGCGAAGCCGACCCCGTAGCTCGTCGCGCCGATCAGCGCGCCCAGCACCGGCGGGGCGGCCGAGGCGACGATGTTCTGGGTCGTGTTCTGCACGCCGAGCGCCCGGCCGGACCACGCCTGGCCGGCGATCTCGGCCGTGGAGACGAACGCGAGGCCGTTGTCGGCCACCGTCACGATCGCGCCGACCACGATCGCCGCGACGGCGATGAACGGCACCCACGCCGACCCGAGGGCGAACCCGAGCATCACCAGCACGGAGCCGCCCGCGAGCTGGCGCATCGGGCGCAGCCGTGAGCCGACCCGGTCGGACCACCAGCCGGTCGCGATGCGCCCCGCGGCGCCGAGGATCTGGGCAACGGCGACGAAGACGCCCGCGATCCCGGGTGACCACCCCAGCTCGCGGACGAGGTACTCGAGGGCGAACGCCGAGATCGCGAACTGCGGCAGCACGAGCAGCGCCGAGGCCGCGTGCAGCCGGTAGAGCGTCGGGGTGCCGTAGGGGTTCCCGGTCGGTTCGTGCGCGGCGGGGGCGCGCCGTGGGGCGTCCTGGGCGACGAGGACGACGAGCACCGCCGCGACCAGGCACACCAGCCCCGTCCACCCGAGGGCCACGAACGGTCCCTGCGTGGTGGACAGCACGGGCAGGACCAGCGCGGCGAGGGCGACCCCGAGCGGCTGCGCGGTCTGGCGGATGCCCATCGCCACGCCGCGCTCCTCGACGGTGAACCAGCCCATGATCAGCCGGCCGCTCGCCGCGTTCACCGACGCCGCACCCATCCCGCCGAGGCCGAGCAGCAGCGAGATCGTCACCAGCGACGACGGCGGGGACAGGGCCACGCCGCCGACCACGACCCCGGCCAGTCCGAGACCCGCGGCCATCGGGAACCGCTCCCCCACGCGGTCGACGACGAACCCCCACGCGACCAGCGTGAGCAGCAGCCCCGTCGTCGGGGCGGCGACAAGCAGCCCGGCCTCGGCGAGGGAGAGGCCCCGCTCGTCACGCAGGGCCGGGACCAGGAACGGGATGCCGTAGACGAACGAGGATGCCGCGGTCTGCGCGAGCACTCCGACGGCGAGGATCGCCCAGCGGCGCCGTGGTCGGCTCGGTGCGACGTCAGCGGTCGCGGGTTCGGCGCTCACGAGTCGTCAGCATGCCTCACGACCACTCAAGATGCGAGACGCGTCCCACATGGTGGGAACTCAGCGCCGGGCGAGCAGTTCCCGCGCGGCGGCGTCCTCGTCGGCGCCCGCGCGGTGCCACTGCACGAGCAGGACGACGACGACCGCGAGCAGCGGCGCGTCGCCCATCCCCCACGCGAGCAGGGCGGCGACGTGCTGGTCCGCCAGCAGGTCGACCGCCCAGGCCAGGCGCAGGTGCGAGTAGAAGTCGGTGACGAAGACCTGGCCGCCCCCACCGTCGGCGGCGAGGGTCGACGGGATCTGGGCGACGGGCTCGTCGGCGGCGAGCAGGATCACACCGAACAGCGCGTGGAACGGCATCGACGCGACGAGGACCGCGAGCCGGGCCACGTGCGGGGGTCGGGGACCGGGGGGCGGGTCGACCCCGACGAGCACCCAGAAGAACAGGTAGCCGACCCCGAGGAACCACAGCGAGATCGCCGGCATCAGCCAGCCGAGCGGCTGCAGCAGCGAGAACGCGGGCGTCAGGTACAGCAGGAACGGCGAGCCCACCACGAGCACGGCCGCGACGGCGGGGTGGGCGAGCACCCGCAGCGCGGGCGCCTCGAGCAGCGCCTCGAGCCGGTCCCGGGCGTCGCAGTCCTCGGGGAGCGCGCGGCGCGCCAGTGTCACCGGCCCGCCCAGCACCAGCAGCACGGGCGCAACGATCCCGACCAGCATGTGCTCGGCGATGTGGGCGCTGAACAGCGCGTCGGCGTAGCGCCCGAGCCCGGAGGAGGTCGCGAGCACGAGGACCGCGCAGCCCGCGAACCAGGAGACGGTGCGCCCCACCGGCCACCCCTCGACCCGGTGGCGCCACCGGCCGTAGACGACCCCGAGGACGACGGCCACGGTCACGAGGACGACGTCGGGGCGCCAGTCACCGAGCAACGTGGCGGCCGACGGCGGGTCCGGGATGCCGAACCCGAGGACGGCCTCGGTGGGGGTGGTGTGGAACGGCGCCTGTACCGGGGGGACGGCGCGGGTCATGGCGACCGAGAGCCCGGTGACCACGGCGAGCAGCCCGAGCTCGAGCGCGGCCGCTCGAGTGTCAGCGATGCGGCGACGCTGACGTCGGACGTCGGTAGCTCCATATCCTCGAGCGGCGAGACGGCGGCGCGCCAGCACCCCGAGCACCACCACCGTCACCGCCGCCGCGAGGAGCACCAGCCCCCCGTACGCCGTCGCCAGTTCCCCGACCGAGGGGACGAGTACGGCGGCCGCGAGCACACCGCTCGCCACGGTGACCACCGCGCACACCGTCGACACCGCGCCGGCGCGCGCCGCGAACCGGCGCCGGGCCCCGCTGTCGGTGTGCTGCCCTTCCCCGTCGGGCGCCCCCACCAGCAGCGCCCCGACCGTGCCGAGCCAGACCGTCGCCGCGATCACGTGCAGCCCGAGGGCGGGCGCGCCGAGGTCCTTGCCGACCCCGTCGATCGCGTGCCCGGTCACCACCGGCCCGAGCAGGGCGACGCCCGCGAGGACCGAGACGCCGAGGGTCGAGGACCACGTCCGTGCCTCGCGCACCCACACCGCGACCACTGCCGCGCCTGCCGCGCACGCCAGCCAGCCCACCGGGGCCGCCCGCACGACCAGCTGCACCACGAGGTCCGGCCCGGGCGCCGCGAGCCCGCCGGAGACGTCGGCGACCGTGAGCACCGCCGTCACGACCGCGAGGCCCGCCCACGTCCACGCCGCCGCCGAGGCGCTGGCCCGTGCGCGCGCAGACGGACCTGCGGCCCCGTCGACGAGCACGAGCGACCGGGTCAGCGCGCCGAGCGTGACCGCCGCCGCCCCGGTCGCCGCCAGCCGCACCACCGGGAGACCCAACCGGACCAGCTCACCCGGATCGGCGAGGCCGAGTACCGGGTAGGCCGACCGTCCCAGCAGCAGCGCGCCCGCCAGCACCGTCAGCGCGCCCGCGGCGCAGGCCCAGCTCGCGGGCGCGAGCCGGCGCGTCACGGATCGAGGCGTCCGGGGAACCGCGCCCGGTACTCGTCGAGGTGCTGGGACTTGCAGACGTGCTGCTCCTTCTCGTTGATCGCCTGGCGCATGCACTCGTCGAGCGTGCGGGCCTGCGAGGCGTGCAGATAGGTCACCGCGCTCTCGATGGTCGGCCACTCGACGGCCGTGCCGATCGCCACGGCGACGAGCCCGACGACCAGCGCGGCCACCGGCTTCGCCCGTCCCACGGCCCGCCCCGAGCGCACCCGCATCAGGGCGACCAGTGCCGCGACGACCGCGACCAGACCGAGGGCCACCCCGCCCCAGCCGGTCCAGGAGCTCACCAGGCCCATGACGGCGACGACCAGCGCGAACGTCGCCGCGCCGGTGGCGCCGGACGGGCTCTCGTCCGGGGTGGGCCCGGCCCCGCCGTCAGGACCCTGCGGGTCGATCGGACTCTGCGACCCGACCGGTGACGACCCTCCCGAATCCGACGCGCTGGTGCTGGTCACGGGCCCGATGGTGACACCCGCTGCGCGCGCGACCGCGCGCGGGGCGCACCATCGATCCCATGACCGAGCTGACGACGCCCGCCGGAGATGTCCGGGATCGTCCGGATTCGGGCGATGCCGCGCCGGGGCCCGGGGCGGGCGAGGACTTCCTGCTCAGCGGGATGACCTGCGCCGCCTGCGCGTCGCGGATCGAGCGGCGGCTGAACAAGGTCGAGGGGATCTCGGCAACGGTCAACTACGCCACCGAGCGGGCCACGGTCCTGCGGGACCCGGCGGTCGACCGGGGCACGGTCGTCGAGGTCGTCGCGAAGCTCGGCTACGGCGCGACGCCGCTGCGGGGGCCGGAGGACTCCGACGGCCGGACTCCGCCGGCGAGGGACGACCGCGTCGGCGACCTGTGGCGCCGCCTCGTCGTCGCGGCGGTGCTGTTCATCCCGATGGTCGACCTGCCGCTCGCGCTCTCGGTGCTGCCCGCCGCGCGCTTCCCGGGCTGGGAGTGGGTGGTCGTGGCGCTCGCCGCGCCGGTGGTCGGGTGGTCGGCGTGGCCGCTGCACCGCGCGGCGTTCGTCAACGCCCGCCACGGCGCCTCGTCGATGGACACCCTCATCTCGCTGGGCATCATCTCCGCCACCGTCTGGTCGCTCGGCTCGATCCTCCTGGGCCGCCTGCCCGACGTCGGGGCGGGCGGCGCGTTGCAGGTGTTCCTCGACCCGGTGGGCCCTCTCTACCTCGAGGTCGCCGCCGCGGTGACGACGTTCGTGCTCGCCGGGCGCTACGTCGAGGCCCGGGCCAAGCGGTCCGCGGGTGATGCCCTGGCCGCCCTCGCGGCGCTGGCCGCGCGCGACGTCGCCGTGCTGCTCCCCGACGGCACCGAGACCCGGGTGCCCGCGTCCGCCCTCGCCGTCGGTACCCGGTTCGTGGTGCGGCCCGGGGAGAAGGTGGCCACCGACGGCGTCGTGGAGTCCGGCGCGTCCGCGGTCGACCGCTCGATGCTCACCGGCGAGACGGTGCCGGTCGAGGTGGCCGAGGGCGACGCCGTGACCGGCGGCACCGTCGCGACCGGCGGACGGCTGGTGGTGACGGCGACGGCGGTCGGGTCGGCCACGCAGCTCGCCGGGATGATCCGGCTCGTCGAGTCGGCGCAGGCGTCGAAGGCGTCGGTGCAGCGGCTGGTCGACCGGATCTCGTCGGTGTTCGTGCCGGTGGTGATCGGTCTCGCCGTCGTGACCGCGCTCGGCTGGTGGCTCGTGGGCGGCGACGCCGGGGAGATCTTCTCGGCGGCCCTCTCGGTGCTGGTCATCGCGTGCCCGTGCGCGCTGGGGCTGGCGACGCCGACCGCGATGCTCGTCGCGTCCGGTCGGGGTGCCCGGGAAGGGATCTTCCTCAAGAGCCACCAGGCGCTGGAGTCGAGCCGCACCGTCGACACCGTCGTGCTCGACAAGACCGGCACGGTCACCACCGGCGCGATGACGGTGCGCGCGGTCCACGTCGCCCCCGGCGAGGACCGGGCGCGGGTGCTGCGGCTGGCCGGCGCCGTCGAGGACTGCTCGGAGCACGCCGTCGCCCGCGCCGTGGTGGCGCGGGCGCTCGACGAGGCGAGCGACCTGCCCGCCGTCGAGGGGTTCGCGGCGCTGCCGGGACTCGGGGCGCGGGGAACCGTCGAGGGTGTCGCCGTGCGTCTCGGCCGGCCCTCGCTGGTCGGTGGGATGCCGCCCTGGGCGCCCGAACCGGCCGCGGACTCGACCCTGGTCGTCGTCGAACTGGGCCCGCCCGCGCCGCACGGGGCGGAGGCGGCCGAGGCGGTGGCCGTGCTCGAGCTCGCCGACGAGATCAAGCCCTCGGCCGCGCCCGCGATCGCCCGGCTGCGCGCGGCCGGGCTGCGCACGGTGCTGCTCTCCGGCGACCGGGCCGGGGCCGCCGAGGCCGTCGGCGCCGCGATCGGGGTGGACGAGGTGGTCGCCGAGGTGCTGCCGCAGGACAAGGTCGCCGCGATCGCCGCGCGCCGCCGGGACGGGGCGCGCGTGGCGATGGTCGGGGACGGGATCAACGACGGCCCCGCCCTCGCGGCCGCCGACCTCGGGCTCGCCGTCGGCGCGGGCACCGACGTGGCGCTCGAGGCGGCCGACGTCATCCTGGTGCGCGAGGACCTGGCCGCCGTCCCGGATGCGCTCGACCTCGCCCGCCGGACCGCGACGACGATCCGCCGCAACCTGGTCTGGGCGTTCGGCTACAACGTCGCCGCGCTCCCGCTCGCCGCGTTCGGCCTGCTCAGCCCGCTGATCGCCGGCCTGGCGATGGCGTTGTCGAGCGTGCTCGTGGTCTCGTCGAGCGTGCGGCTCCGCCGCACGTGAACGGCATCGTCGTCGCGGCGAGGACGTCGGCTCACGTGCGCCGACGGCGCTCCGCCAGCACGGCGACGAGGTAGGTCTCGGCGGGGATGCCCGCCGGCGGGGGCGGGGCCACCCGCGCCGCGACGTCGGAGGCCAGCCGCTCCCCCAGGGTGCGCCGTACCGCCGGGTCCAGCTCGCCGGTGCGGCCGAGGAACTGCCGCGCAGACAGGGCCAGATCGTCCGGCAGCGCCGCGAGCTGCAGCGTCGACGCCCAGCCGGCGAGTGCGGGGTCCGGCGGCGGCAGCGCCCGGGCGCGGGTCGAGCGCGGGACCCGCTCGCGCAGCACGAGCGTGCCCGCCAGCAGGTCGCCCACCCGTTGCCCCTGCGGGGAGCACGCCGAGACGACCATCGCGATCACGCCGCTGAGCAGACCGAAGTCCACGAACAGGCCGGTGAGCGCCCGGACCAGCGCGTGCCGGAACCGGATGGGCCCGCCGTCGTCGCGCACCACCCGGAGCCCGAACGCGGCCTTGCCCGGGGTCCGGCCGCGGGTCAGCGTCTCCCAGGCCGTCGGCCACGCCACGAGCCCGAGGACGACGAGCGCCACCGTCAGCGCCGTCGCGAGCGCCGAGTCGAGATCCACCCCGGCCACGACGACGACGATGACCACCGCGGTCAGCACGGCCCCGACGATCACCGCGTCGAGGCCGAACGCGAGGCCCCGGGTCGGTAGCTTGGCGGGGACGAGATCCAGCTCGACCGCCTCGCCGACGACGACGCCCGTGGCGGGCTCGGGTGGGGTCACGACCGGACATGCTGCCAGGCAGGGAGCGGTGTCCACGGGAGAACAGGGGGCCGAGTGGACGTCGACGCCTATACCGACGCCCACCGCGTGGAGTGGGACCGTCTCGATCACCTGCTGCGCCGCCGGCGGTGGAGTGTCGAGGAGGCCGACGAGGCCCTGGACCTGTACCGCCGCGCCGCCACCCATCTCTCCGTCGTCCGCTCCTCCTCGCCCGACCCCTCGTTGGTGTCGCGGCTGTCCTCGCTGGTGGCGCGGGCGCGGGCGGCGGTGACGGACTCGTCGTCGTGGTCGTGGCGCGATCCGCTGCGCTTCGTCACCGACGAGTTCCCCGCGGCCCTGGCCGCCTCGGCGCGCTGGTGGGTGACGACGGCGTTGTGCTCGCTGGCCGTCATGGTCGTCGTCGGGTGGTGGGTGGCGACCGGGCCGGGTGTCGCGGCGGCGATCTCCACGCCGGAGCAGACGCGACGCCTGGTCGACCAGGAGTTCGCGTCCTACTACACGTCGAACCCGGCCGGGTCGTTCGCGGCGCAGGTCTGGTCGAACAACGCGCTCGTGGCGGCGACGTGCCTGATCACAGGGATCCTGCTTCTCCCGGTGCTGTGGGTGCTGCTGCAGAACGTCGCGAACGTCGCCGTGGTCGGCGGGATCATGACCGCGAACGACCGGCTGGATCTGTTCCTCGGGCTCATCGTCCCGCACGGGCTGCTCGAGCTCACGGCGGTGTTCGTGGCCGCGGGCGCCGGGTTGAAGCTGGGGTGGACGTGGATCGACCCCGGCCCCGACTCCCGCCGCACGGCGCTCGCCCGGCAGGGCCGGGTGACGGCGGGCATGGCCCTGGGTCTCGCCGGGGTGCTGGCGATCTCCGGGGTGATCGAGGCGTTCGTGACCCCGTCCGGCCTGCCGACCTGGGCGCGGATCGGGATCGGGGTGCTCGCCGAGCTCGGGTTCGTCGCGTACGTCCTGCGGGGGCGTCGGCTGCTGCGTGAGCGTGCCGGGGTGCCGCTCGCCGACGACGGGACCTGAGGGCGCGTCCGGTGCTGTGCCGGGTGCTCAGTGGAGGACTGCTCAATGGAGGACTGCTCAGTGGAGGACGGTGAGCAGACCCTCGACGCCGCGGTGGAACGCGGCGCCGACACTGTCGGCGCCGTCGAGGTGGGCGCCGGACATCGCCCCGTCGCGCATCATGACGAAGTGCCGCGCGGCGTGCTCCGGCTTGCCCCGTCGCGGTGAGGTCCCGAAGACCTGCGTGAACAGCTCGGCGAGCGTGGACACGTACCAGGCGCGGTGCTCGAGGACCACCTGGCGCACCGGGTCGTCGGGGTCGGGGTACTCGGCGGAGGCCTTGAGGAAGGCGCACCCGCGGAACTCCGGCCTGGCCAGGTCGTCGGCGACGGCGGTCCCGATCGCCCGCAGCGCGTCGGCCGGCGACGGGGCGGCGTCGATGGCGGCCTGCACGTGGGCCCGGATGTCGGCGTCGACGCCGCGCAGGTAGGCGACCACCAGGTCTTCCTTCGAGGGGAAGTGCCGGTAGAACGTGGCCCGCGTGGCCGGCGCCTCGGCGAGGATCCGCTCGACCCCGACGGCCCGGATGCCCTCCCGGTAGAACAGCCCGCCTGCCGTGGCCAGCAACCGCTCCCGCGCCTCGGACCGCCGGGGGGCCGCCGGACCGTCGTTCGTGCCGTCGGGCGCGGAGCGGGTCGGCGTGGTCACGACCCGAGGCTAGCAGAAAGAACGATCGGTCTTGTGGAGCGACGACGCGCCGTGGCAGGCTCCGTATGTCAAGAGAGAACGGTCTTTCTGCCTGGAGGTACACGCCATGACCACCGCCACCGCCCCGGCGGCCGCCGGAGTCGCACCGACGCTCCGGCGGCTCTACCTCGTGCGCTTCGGGTTCGCCCTCGTCTGGGCGGTCCTGCTGTTCCTGACCGCGTCGAGCATCGGTGTGCTGACCGCGGTGCTGCTCGTGCTGTACCCGGCGTTCGACGTGGCCGCGGCCGCCGTCGACGCCCGCTCCTCACGGGTCGACGGGGCGGGCGGCTCCGGCGGTGGGTCGGCCGCGGGTCAGTACGCGACCATGGCGATCAGCACCGTCGCCGCCGTCGGACTCGCCGTCGCCCTCACCTCCGGCATCCCGGCCGTGCTGCGGGTCTGGGGAGCCTGGGCCGTCGTGGCCGGCGTCGTGCAGCTCGTCGTGGCCGTCCGGCGACGCCGACTGGGAGGTCAGTGGGCGATGATCGCCAGCGGGAGCATCTCCGTGCTGGCGGGCGTCTCGTTCGTCCTCATGGCGTCGAACGGCGGGGCGTCGCTGACCGCCGTGGCCGGCTACGCGCTGCTGGGCGGGGTCTTCTTCCTGGTCTCGGCCCTGCGTCTCGGCCGCACCCGGGTCGGAACCTGACCGGCCGGGGTCGCGGAGCCGTCCTCCGATTCCGCCCACACTCCGGCAGCGGGCCCGTCGAGTCGTGCCCGGGCCGGCGCGTGGCGCGTCGGTTTCTGCGGGGTGCTGGGCGTTGCCGCGGAGTGTGTGCGCGACACGTCGGTCACTCGTGTCGGCTGAGGGACTCAGAGCCGCCCGCGGGCCTTCAGCGCGAGGTAGCGGTCCGCGAGCGCCGGGGCGAGATCGTCGGGGGCGGCGTCGAGGACCTCGACCCCGCGCCGGGTCAGGCGGGCCGCCACGTCGCGCCGCTCGGCGAGCGCGACCTGCCCCGCCGCCGCCCCGTAGACCGCCGCCGCGTCCCCGCGCCCCGCGGCCATCGTCGTCACCACCGGGTCGGACACCCCGGCGACGAGCAGCGTGTGCCGGTGCAGCAGCGGGCCGAGCAACGGCTCCAGACCGTCGGCGAGCACGGCGTCGTCGAGCCCGGTCAGCAGCACGACGAGGGAGCGCCGCGACGCCCGGCGCAGCACCGTCGCCAC